>NZ_PPFB01000001.1:6694560-7056620 GCF_002899455.1 Streptomyces sp. DH-12
TGCCGAAGAGCGGGATCGAGGTGTCCGCCTCGCCCGCAAGGCGGGACGGGCACCCTCCCGGCTCCGGCCGAGCAGGGGACACTCGCACGGACACGCTCGTACCGGGGCGCCCCTCGCTGCCCGTGGCGACCGGGGTCAGCGCTTCTCGTACGGATCCGACGGCTCCGCGATGTGTCGGACGGTCGCGGCGTCCAGCACCGGGGGCCAGGCCGCCGATGACCCCAGTTCGCCTTCGGGGTGCCAGGCGCCTGTCACCACCACCCACGTGTCGGCCTCCGGTGCGTCCGCACCGCGGACCTCCACCCTGACCGCTGTGGCGTCGGCCGCGCAGCACGCGACCCGGAGCCGGGTCACGTACCAGGCGCCGCCGTCCCCGTGGGTGACGAACCCGGTCAGCCGGACCGTGCGGCCCTTCAGCGAGTACCCGCTGTCGTAGACGGCGCGAGTGCTGAACTCGGCCAGGCTCAGGTCCACCGGGTCCCCGGCGGGCAGCGCGGGGAACGTGCCGACATTCTCCGCGGCGCGTCGGGCCTCTTCGCGCGCGGCGCTGTAGGAACCGAGCGCGGGCGGCGGAAAGAGGAGCAGGGCGGCTGCGGG
This sequence comes from Streptomyces sp. DH-12, assembly GCF_002899455.1. Classification (GTDB taxonomy): domain Bacteria; phylum Actinomycetota; class Actinomycetes; order Streptomycetales; family Streptomycetaceae; genus Streptomyces. Next base: position 6,695,158 of record NZ_PPFB01000001.1, read on the forward strand.
CAGTGCGAGCAGCCAGGCGACGCGCGGGCCGCCCGCATGGGAGTGGACGTGGCCGTGTCCGTCCTCGGCCGGGTGCGCGCTCCGGTCCACGGAAGCGGTGCCGTCCCGTGCCGCTCGCGCCGTCGACGCTGCCCGCGCCAGACCGAGCAGCACCAGCAGCGCCCCGGACGCGATCAGGCAGGGCCGCAGCCCGGCCTGCACGTACCGCAGATACAGGTCGCTGAACAGCGAGATCCGCAGCACCGCGGCGCCGACCAGCAGCAACAGCACGGCGGGACCGTACCGCCTCACAGCACCCACCACCCCACGAGCGCACTGCTCGCCACCGCGACCACCCAGGTCGCGGACGAGAACCGGATCGCGAACGTCCGCCCGAACGTGCCGGCCTGAAGCGCGAACAGCTTGAGGTCGACCATCGGGCCGACCACCATGAACGTCAGTTGCGCGATCGGTCCGAACCCGCTCAGCGACGCCGCCACGAACGCGTCCGCCTCGCTGCACACGCACAGCACCACGGCGAGGAGGGCCAGCAGGAGCACCGATGCCCAGGCGGACGCCGTGAAGACGTCCAGCAGCGACCGTGGCACCGCGATGGTGAAGGTCGCCGCTGCCGCCGAACCCACTACCAGGAAACCCCCGGCGTGCAGGAAGTCGTGCTGGAGCCCCGCCATGAAGGAGCCCGCGCGGGAGGCGCCGGCCCCGGCCCCGGCCGTCGGTGCTCCCGGCAGCCGCAGCCATTCCTTCCTGCCGAAGCGTGCCCACAACCAGCCCATGGCGACGGCGGTGACGAGCGAGGCGACGAGCCGGGCCACCACCATCAGCGGCTGGCCGGGAAACGCGAGGGACGTGGCGACGAGGACGACGGGATTGATCGCGGGCGCGGAGAGCAGGAACGCCAGCGCGGCGGCCGGAACGACCCCGCGCCGCATCAGGCTGCCGGCCACCGGCACGGACGCGCACTCGCAGCCGGGAAGCACCACACCGGCCGCGCCCGCGACGGGTACGGCGAGAGCCGGGCTGCGCGGCAGCAGTCGGGTGAAGACGCGCTCGGGCACGAACGCACCTATGGCCGCGGAGACCAGCGCGCCGAGCAGGAGGAACGGGACGCCCTGGACGACGACGGCGGTGAACACGGTCCACCAGGCGGCGACGGGCGGAGTGTAGAGGTCGAGCGCGAGCATCGGCCCGAGGGTCCCGGCGACCGTGATGATCGTGACGAGTGCGAACCCGCCGAGAAAGAGGTGCACGACCGCCCGCACGACGAGGCGCACGACATCGGTGAGCCCGCCCCGCCTCTCGGCGTACTCCTGATCGCTCACGTCACTCGTCTCGCCGCACGGCAACACCGATGCGCCGCCCGCGGGAAGCCGCCGAAGAGGTGACCGCGCGGTGCCGGACCAGGACACCTTACTGAGGCACCTCCGGCTGCCGGGCCCCAGGGCCTCGGGAGACCCGGCGGACCCGGCTGACGACGCGTCAACGCCCCTTGCACCTTTCTAGTAATGAAATTCATTTCTGATTACTGTACGGGGCGAACCGTGAGGCATCGAGTCTTTGGAGCAGTGATGAGCGACCCCTACGAGCGGTCCGCCGAGTACCTCGACATCCTGATCGCCGAGTCGTGGGAGCCGCTGGCTCCGGCGCTGGCGGACGTCCTGTCGCACGTCCGCGCCGGAACCGGGGCCGTGGTGGACCTCGGGGCCGGGTCCGGCCGGGGCGTGCGCGTCATCTGCGAGGCGCTGCCGCGGGTGCCGGTGCTCGCCGTCGAGCCGTCCGCCGCGATGCGTGCCGTCCTGCTCGCCCGGGTTCACGAGGACGACGGACTGCGTGAGCGCGTCACGGTGGTTCCCGGTGACTGCACGAGCGCCGACTGGCCCGACGGTGTGCGGGCCGTGGTGGCCCTGAACATGATCGGCCACCTGTCGCCCGGGCAGAGGTGCGCGCTGTGGAGCCGCGCCGCCCGGCAGCTCGCCCCGGGCGGGGCGCTGGTGTTCAACCTCGCTCCGCCGTTCACCCCGGTGGAGGTGGAGCGGGTGCGGACGGCCCGGGCCGTCGTCGGCGAGCTGGAGTACGAGGGCTGGGCGAGCGCGCGTCCCACCGGAGCGGACGAGATCACCTGGCGCATGGACTACGGCGTCCTGCGTCAGGGCCGGCCGCTGGCCGGGACGTCGGTCGAGTACCGCTGGTGGGTCGCCACGGAGGGCGCGCTGGCGGCCGAAGTCGCCGAGGCGGGACTGGTGTTGCGCCGGACCGGTGATTCCGCTCTGGGGCTGTGCGTTCTCGAGCGCGCGAGCGATCTGGCACCACAAGTTGGTTGATCTGATAATCATTTTCAACTAGGTTCATCGGTGTTCCGCCTCCCCCGGATCTCTCTGCGGGGGAGGTGTCGCCCTGCCCGCCTTTCGACGGAGACCGGATGGACCAGCCTGTGCCGAGCGACGACCTCCTTGCCCGCGTCATCGACTGCATCGCCGAAGTCCTCGGCACACCACCCCACGAGGTCGCACGGACCACTCCGCTCGCGGCCCTGGGGCTCGAATCGTTCACCGCGGTGCGGCTGAGGCGGAGGATCCGCGAACGCACCGGCCAGGACCTGCCGTTGACCGCCCTTCTGGGTGACGGCGCGACGGCCCGTGCGGTGGCGGACCGTCTGCTCGCCGGTCGCACGCCGGAGAAGGCCACCGATCCCGAGCCCCTCGGTGCCGAGGGCCGGGCGGGGGCGGAACCCGGCGGTGCACGGAACGACGAGGAAGCGGAGGAGGAGTACTTCCCCCTGACGCCCATTCAGGCCTCGTACCTGGCCGGGCGGGCCGAGGGCATGCCGCTGGGCGGAGTGGCCACCTTCTACTACTACGAGTACGACCGCACACCCGGCGGCACGGACCCGTTCGTGGACGTGGCCCGGCTGGAAGCCGCCTGGAACCGACTGGTCGACCACCACCCGATGCTGCGTATGACGGTGGACGACCGGGGCCGCCAGCGCATCGCAGCCACTCCCGGCCCCTACCGGATCGGCGTCACCGACCTGCGGGGCGAGTCCGCCGGACAGGTGAGGGAAACGTTGTCCGCCCAGCGTCGGGAGCGCTCCCACCAGAACCGGCCCACGGAGTCGTGGCCGTTGTTCGACATCCACGCCACCCTGCTGCCCGACGGGCGGACCCGGCTGCACATCGGCGTGGACGTGCTCCTGACCGATCTCACCGGCTGGATGCTGCTGATGCGTCAGTGGGGCCGCCTCGTCGCGGACCCCGACCACCGGCTTCCCGAGCCGGCAGCCCGGTTCGCCGACCTCCAGCGCGCCCGCTCGAGGGACCCGGAGTGGGCGGCCCGGCGCGCCCGCGACCACGCCTACTGGGCCGAACGAGCCCCCGAACTGCCGCCGCCGCCGCGGCTGCCCCTGCTGCGCGACCCCGCCGACACCACCCCGCCCCGCTTCGTCCGCTCCGCCGCCGAACTCGACGCCGGAACCTGGACCCGGCTACGAGCCCGGTGCACCGAGCACGCGGTCACGCCGACCGCGGCCCTGCTCGCGGCCTTCGCCGTCGTCCTCGGCCGGTGGGGAGCCGGGGAACGGATCTGCCTCAACACCACCCTGTTCGACCGCCCGGAGGACGAGAGCGGGGCCGAGGGGGTGGTCGGCGACTTCACCACCACCGCCCTGGTCGGCACGCCGCGCTTCGACCCCGCCGGCTGGAAGGGCTTCGCCGACTACGCCACCGCCGTCAACCGCCGCTTCTGGGAGGACCTGGACCACCGGTCCGTGTCCGGCGTCGAGGTGCTCAGGGAGCTGCGGGGGCAGGAGCCGCCGTCGGCGGGAGCCCTCAGCCACCCGGTGGTGTTCACCAGCGGGGTGGGTCTCGCGGGCGCCGGGGAGCCTCCGGCGTCCTGGATCGGACAGGAGGTGTACGGCATCTCCCAGACCCCGCAGGTCCTGCTCGACCACATCGTGTGGGACGAGGGCGGACGCCTCCGCCTGGCCTGGGACGCCGTCGAGGGGGCGTTCCCCGACGGCTGGGTACCGGCCCTGCTCGACGCCTTCGTACGCCTGCTCCACACCCTGACGGACCCCGACGCCTGGCACGACGCCACCCTGGGCTGGGACCCGTCCTTCCACCCCGAAGAGCCCCTGGACGCGGTGCCCTTCCCGAACGCGGGCCCCCTGCTGCACGATCCGGTCACCGACGCGGCCCGGCGGCATCCGCGACGGCCCGCCCTGCGCACCTCCTCCACCACCGTCACCCACGCCCGCCTCGCGGACAACGCCGCCGCCACCGCGGCACTGCTGGCCGCGCACGGGGTGGGGCCCGGCGACATGGTCGCCGTCGCCTGCGAGAAGGGCACCGCGCAGATCACCGCCGTACTCGGCGTCAGCCTGAGCGGAGCGGGCTACCTGCCGGTCGAACCCTCCTGGCCGGCCGCGCGGATCACCGCCGTCTGCGAGCGGGCCGGGGTCCGGCACGCGCTGACCGGCCGCGGTGTGAGGACCGACTGGCCCGAAGGCGTCACCGTCCACCGCCTGACCGCCGCGGGGCGCCCCGCCCGCACCGCCGCGGGCTCCACCGGTCCCGCGGCGCCGCTCACGGTCCCACGGCCCGAGGACATCGCCTACACCATCTTCACCTCGGGTTCCACCGGCAGCCCCAAGGGCGTGGAGATCGAGCACCGGGCCGCGCGCACGACCGTCGACGACATCGTCGACCGGTTCGCCATCGGCCCCGACGACCGGGTGCTGGCGCTGTCGGCACTCAGCTTCGACCTGTCCGTGTTCGACATCTACGGCGTCCTCGGCGCCGGCGGCTGCCTGGTGCTGCCCGACCCCGCCCGGCAGCGCGACCCGCAGCACTGGCTCGAACAGGCCGGCCGGCACGGCGTCACCGTGTGGAACACCGCGCCCGCCCTGCTCGAAATGCTCGTCGAGTACGCGGAGATGGAACCGGAGGAGGCCACCGGGGCGCTGCGCACCCTGCGCCTGGTGATGCTCTCCGGTGACTGGATCCCCCTGACCCTGCCCGACCGGCTGCGACGACTGGCCCCCCAGGCGGAGGTGATGAGCCTGGGCGGAGCCACCGAGGCGTCCATCTGGTCCATCACTCATCCGGTGGGACACGTCGATCCGGGGTGGCGCAGCATCCCCTACGGCCGGGCGCTGCGCGGCCAGAGCTTCTTCGTCCTCGACGAGGACGGCGCGCCCTGCCCGGTGGGCGAGGCGGGGGAGCTGTTCATCGGCGGCGACGGGCTGGCCCGCGGCTACACCGCCGATCCGGTCCAGACCGCCGAGAGGTTCGCCGTCCACCCCGTACTGGGCCGCCGGCTGTACCGCACCGGGGACCTCGGCCGGTGGACCGCCGAGGGCGCCATCGAGTTCCTCGGGCGCGTCGACCGGCAGGTGAAGATCCGCGGGCACCGCATCGAACTGGGCGAGGTGGAGGCGGTGCTGGCCCGCCATCCGGCGGTCCGCCAGTGCGTGGTGTCGTCGGTACGCGGCCCCGACGGACGGCCACGACTGGTGGCGCACCTCGCGCCCCGGGGCGCGAGCGAACCGCCGGCCGCCCAGGAGCTGGCGGACGTCCTGCGCGAACGGCTGCCCGACTACATGGTGCCCAGCCGGTTCGTGATCCTGGACCAGCTGCCGGTGACGGCCAACGGCAAGATCGACCACGCGGCGCTGACCGCCCCGCCCGCCGATGACCGGACCACCGACGCCGACGGGCCGGCCCCGGTCGCCGAGGCGGCGGCCGAGCCCACCGCGACACCGCGTACGGTCCCGGCCGGAGCCGCCGCCGAGTCCGCTCCGGGCGGGGACTGGGTCGCCGCCGCGCTGGCCGAGGCGACCACCCTGGGCCTGGAGGCCGCCGTCGTGGTCCGGCCCGGACGTCTCCGGCCGGACCAGGCGCTGGAGGCGTCGGCCCGATGGCTCCGGCACGTGGCGCGAACCGCCGACGGCGAAGCCGCAGTGCCGCTCCTGGGCCCCGGAGGACTGGCGGAGGTGGTCTGCCGCCCCCGGGCAGGGGACTCCCCGACGCCCTCCCCGTCCACCGGTCCGGCGTCCGGCGCCCCGGCCCCGGAACGGTACGGCACCGGACCGGACCAGGAACCCCGGCACCGCGGGCCGGGCCCGGCCGCGCCCGTGGCGCCGGCCGTGCTGGAGGCCCTGACCGGCATCCTGGCCGACTTCACGGACGTGCCGGTGACACCCGACAGCACCTTCAAGGAGCTGGGGGCCACCTCCCTCACCCTGGTCCTCACCCACCGCAGGCTCCGGGAGGGCATCGCGCCCCGGCTCGCACTGGCGGACATGTTCGAACACCCCACCGTCGCGGCCCTGGCCGCCCGCATCACCGCCCAGAACGCCCCGGACACCGACCGGGCCGCCACCGTCGCCGGCGCCGTCAGGCCCCCCGCCTCCCAGCGGTCCGAACGGCCCACGCGCAGAACGTCCCGCGTCGCCGCACGCGCCCTGGCCGAGGAGACCGCACGATGACCGAACCGACTTCCTCCCGGGCGGACACGCCGGACACGCCCCGGCCCGACCACGAGGCCGGCGACGACCTGATCGCGGTCACCGCCCTGGACTGCCGGTTCCCCGGAGCCCCCGACACGGCGGCCTACTGGGACCTGCTCGTCGGCGGCCGCAGCGGACTGACCCGGCACGACGAGCGGGAACTGGCCGAACGCGGCGTCCCGGCGAGGCTGCTGGCCAACCCCGCCCACATACCCGTCAGCGGGGTCATCGACGGACAGGACCGGTTCGATCCCGAGCCGTTCGGCCTGACCGACGCCGAAGCGGCCGTGATGGACCCCCAGCAGAGGCTCTTCCTCGAAGCGTGCCTGCGCGCCCTGGAGAGCGCCGGACACGGCGGCGGCGCCGGCGCGGGCGCCGTGGGCGTCTTCGCCGGCGCCGCCCACAGCGACTACCTCGCCCGCAACCTCGCCGACCGGTACGCCGCCTCCGCCACCGATCCCGTCGGCAGCCTCCAGGCGGCCCTCGCGGGCGTGGCCGACTACCTCCCCCTGCACGTCGCGCACCGCCTCGCGCTCACCGGACCCGCCGTCGCGGTCGGCACCGCCTGCTCGACCTCGCTGGTGGCCGTGCACATGGCGGCTCAGTCCCTGCTGGCGGGGGAGTGCGACACCGCCCTCGCCGGCGGCGCCTCCCTGATCGTCCCGCAGGGCAGGGGCTACCTCCACGTCCCCGACGGCATCTTCTCCGCCGACGGGCGCGTACGGACCTTCTCCGCCGAGGGCACCGGCATCGTGCACACCCAGGGCGTCGGTGTGGCCGTCCTGCGGCGGCTGCGCGACGCCCTCGCCGACGGCGACCCGGTGCTGGCCGTCCTGCACGGCTCCGCCGTCAACAACGACGGCGGCGACCGCACCGGCTTCACCGCCCCCTCGCCGCGCGGACAGGCCCGCGTGGTCTCCGAGGCGCTCGCGGTGGCCGGTCTCACGCCCGGGGACATCACCTACGTCGAGGCCCACGGCACCGCCACCCGCCTCGGCGACGTGGTGGAGGTCGCCGCGCTGCGCCGCGTGTTCGGCGACACCGGCCCGGCCTGGTGCGCCCTGGGCTCGGTCAAGAGCAACATCGGGCACGCCAACGCGGCCGCGGGCATCGCCGGTTTCGCCAAGACCGTCCTCGCCCTGCACCACGGCGTACTGCCGCCCACCCTGGACGCCCTGCCCCTCAACCCCGACCTCCGGCTGGACGACTCGCCCTTCACCGTCGTCCACGAGGCCACCGACTGGACCGGGCCCCGGTACGCGGGCGTCAGCTCCTTCGGCATCGGCGGCACCAACTGCCACGTCGTCCTGGGCAGCGCCCCCGTCCGTCCGGAGCCGCCCGCCGATCCGCGCCCGCAGCTCGCCCTGCTCAGCGCGCACCGCGACGACGCCCTCGCCCGCCTCACCGAGGCCACCGCGACCGCCCTCCACACCATGGAGGTCGCGCCCGCCGACGCGGCCCACACCCTGCACACAGGCCGCGCGACGCTGCCGTACCGCGCCGCCGCGGTGATCACCGGGGCGGCGGAGACCGACAGCCGCGCCCTGCGCGCCGCCCCGCGGCGCCGCCCCGGTCCCACCCCGTCCCGGATCGTGCTGGCCTTCCCCGGCGGAGGAGCGCAGTACGCGGGCATGGGTCGCGAACTGTGCGCGGAGGAAGAGGAGTTCTACCGCACCGTGCGCGAGTGCGCCGATCTCTTCGACGACGGGACCGGTACCGGCCTCACCGCGCTGATCACCGCCGACCCGTCCGACGAGCACGCGCGCCGGCTGCTGCGCGACCCCGCCCACGGACTGCCCGCCCTGTTCACCGTCTCCCTCGCCGCCGCGCGCACGCTGCGCTCCTGGGGCGTCGAGCCGGACGCGGTGGTCGGTCACAGCCTCGGCGAGTACGTGGCCGCCGTGCTGTCCGGTGCCCTGTCCCTGCCCGACGCCGCGACACTGGTGGCGGTCCGCTCGCGCGGCATGTCCCGGGCGGCCGGCGGCGGGGTGATGCTGACGGTCCCGCTGACCGAGCGGCAGACCCTCGCCCTGCTCGCCGACCACCCGGAACTGGACCTGGCCGCGGTCAACGGCCCGCGGTCCTGTGTGGTGTCCGGACCCTCGCCGGCCGTGGCCGAAGCGGAGCGCGTCCTGACCGCACGCGGCGAGCGCACCGTGCGGCTCTCGCTCGACGCGGCCGCCCACTCGCGCCTGGTCGACCCCGTCCTGCCCGAACTGCGCGCGGCCGCCAGGACCGTCCGGGCGCGTGTTCCCGGCATCCCGCTCGCCACCACCCTCACCGGGAGACTGCTGGACACCGCTCCCGGTGCCGACCACTGGGTGGCGCACCTGCGCTCCACCGTGCGCTTCTCCGACGCCCTGGCCACCGCCCTGGGCGAAGGGCCGGCCGTCCTCGTCCAGGCGGGACCCGGCGGTGCACTGCTCCAACTGGCCCGTCAGCAGGGACACCGGCAGCTCCTGGCCACCCTGGCCGCCTTCCCCGACCGCGAGCAGCCCGGCGGAGGACGGGCCGCGCTGCTGGCGGCCGCCGGAGAACTGTGGACGCACGGAGTCCCCCTGGACGCCGCGGCCCTGCACCGTCCGGGGCGCCGCCGTGTCGTCCTGCCGGGCCTGCCCATGGAGCGCCGCAGACTGTGGATCGATCCGCCGGCCGCCACCGCGTCGGCCACCGCGCAGGCCGGTACGGCGGCCGGCCCCGGCCACGGCGCCGGGCAGGCAGCCCCGGACGAGTCCGAGCCCTTCCAGCTGCCCGTCTGGCGGCGCACGCCCCCCGTCGAGACGGACCCGTCGGCGCTGCGGGGCCGCTGGCTGGTGGACGGTCCGCCCGGCTCGCCGTCGGCCGAGCGGGTGCGCGCCGCGCTCGCCGCCGCCGGCGCCCGCACCGTCACCCTCGGCGAGGCGCTCGCGGACCCCGGCACCCCGTGCGAGGGCATCGTCGTGATCGGCCCGTACGGTGACACCGGCGACGACCCGGCGGAGACCGTCAGCGCGTCGGTCCTGCACTACGCGGAGGTGGCACGGGCCGCCGCCTCCTGGGCGCACCGCACCTGCCTGCTGCACCTCAGCCACAACGCCCAGCAGGTGGAGAGCACCGACCGGCCGGCGGCCCACGTCGCCGCCGGCCTCGCCGTGCCCCGCGTTCTCGCCCAGGAGTTCCCGGGCCTGCGCTGGCGCTCGGTGGACCTGCCGGCCGGCCCGCCGCACGCCGACGACGTCCGGGCCGTGCCGGCGGAGGCCGCCGACCTGCTGGCGGGAGGCCCCAACGGCATCGAGTGCGCCCTGCGCGGCGGACACCGCTGGACGCGCGGCATCACCCCCTGGCGGCCGTCCGCACCCGCGCCGGACACGGACGGCCCGGCCGCCACCGACGGCGGAACGGGCACGGCGGTGATCCTCGGCGGACTCGGGGACGTGGGCCTGGCCCTGGCGGGGCACCTGGCCCGCTCCGGGCGGCGGGTCGTGGTGACCGGCCGCACCGGGCTCCCCCCGGACCCCGCCCCCGGCAGCACCGAAGCCGAACGGGCGGAGACGATCCGTGCCCTGCGGGACTCCGGCGCCGACATCGAGGTCCGTGCCGCGGACGCCGCGGACACCGCCGCCACGACGGAACTGCTGCGGGAACTGACCGACCGCGACGGCCCGCTGGACCTGGTCGTGCACGCCGCCGGCGTGGTCGCCTCCGCCGCCGTCGCGCCGTTGCGGGCCACCGAGGAGCGGGCCGTGCGCGCGCACGCGCACGCCAAGGTCACCGCGGCCCTCGCGGTGCGCGACGCCGTGCACGGCCTGCCGCCCGGCCGCCGCCCGGCCACCGTCCTGCTGATGTCCTCCGCCACGGCGTTCGTCGGAGGCCTCGGCCTCGCCCCCTACGCCGCCGTCAACCGCTACCTGGACGCCCTCGCCGAACACGAGCACCACGCGGACCCGGACGCACCCCGCTGGATCAGCGTGGCCTGGGACGGCTGGCGCGTCGGGCCCGGCCGGAGCGAACGCACCGTCGCCTCCCGGCACTCGATCGGCCTGGCGGACGGCATGCGCACCGTGGACCGTCTGCTGGCGCTCGCGGCCGGCGGCCGTGTCCCGGCCTCCGTCGCCGTCTCGCCGGCCGACCTCGCGCCCCGCACCGCGGGCACGCCCACCGCCGTACCCGTCTCCGTCGCTCCGGCTCCCGGCGCGCCCACGGCGGAGCTGCGGGCCGGTGCGGGATTCACCACCGGGGCGGAGACACTCCTGGCGGAGGTCTGGTCGGACCTGCTGGGCTTCCCCGTCACCGACCGTGACGCCGACTTCTTCGCCCTCGGCGGGCACTCCCTGCTGGCCACCCGCATGCTCGCCCGGCTGCGCGACGACCACGGTGCCGACCTGCGGCTGCAGGACCTGCTCGCCCGGCCCACCATCGCGGCCCTGGCCCCGATGCTGCCCGGCGGGGAATCCCGGCGGGATCCCGCCGCGCCCCGGACCGCGGGCGTTCCCTCCTCGCAACCCGGGGACGGCCCCCGGGAGTTCCCCCTCACCCGGGTGCAGCACGCCTACTGGGTCGGTGGATCGGGCGGTTACCGCCTCGGCGACGTCCCGTGCTCCTTCCACCTGGAGTACGACTGTCCCGGCCTGGACACCGACCGCTACGAAACGGCGTGGAACGCGGTCGTCGCCCGCCACCCGATGCTGCGCGCGGTCGTCTCACCGGAAGGCCGCAACCGGGTGCTCGACAAGGTGCCCCCCTACCGGATCCGGGTGCAGGACCTGACGAAGGACGACGACGCCGAGCGCGCCCGGAAGCTGGAGCGCGTGCGCACCCGCATGGTGCGCCGCGAACCCCGCCCGGGCCGCTGGCCCCTGGTCGACATCCGGGCCGCCCGGCTGCCCGGCGACGTCGTCCGGCTGTTCGTCAACGTGGACGTGCTGGTGTGCGACACCGCCAGCTACCTGATCTGGGACCGCGAACTGCGCACCCTCTACCAGGACCCCGACGCCCGGCTGCCGCCGCTGGAGACCACCTTCGCGGACTGCGTGGCCGCACTCGAGCGCCGCGCCCAGGGCCCGGAGCACGCGCGGGCCGCCGCCTACTGGCGGGCCAGGCTGGACGACCTGCCCGGCGCACCCGCGCTGCCCGTCCGGGCCGGGAGCCCCGGGGACCGGCCCCGCTTCGCACGGCGCACCGCCCGTCTGGAGCCGGACCGCTGGAACGCCCTCAAGGCCGAGGCCGCCCGGCGCGGGCTGACCCCCACGGCCGTCCTGCTGGCGGCCTACGGCGAGGCCCTCGCCGGGTGGTCGGGGCAGAACCGCTTCGCCGTCACCCTCACCCTCTTCGACCGGCCCGCGCACCTTCCCGGGGCGGACGCCGTGGTGGGTGACTTCACTTCGCTGATGCTCCACGAGGTGGACCGCTCGGACACCCGCTGCTTCGCCGACGCCGCCGTACGGGCCCAGCGCACCCTCTTCGAGGACCTGGACCACCGGGAGTTCTCCGCGCTCGACCTGCTGGCCGAGAAGTCCTCGCGCACCGGCCGCACCGAGTCCGTCCCCGTGGTCTTCACCAGCGCCCTGGGCCTGTCCGGGCCGCTCGGCGGCGGACACGACCTGGACTGGGCGGGCACACCGGTGTACGGCGTGAGCAGCACCCCGCAGACCTGGCTGGACCACCAGGTGATCGAGCAGCACGGGGCGCTCCTGCTCCAGTGGGACGTCCTGGAGAACGCCCTGCCCGCCGACGAGGCGGACGCGGCGTTCGCCGCCTACGCCGAGCGGGTGCGCCGGCTGGCCGACGCACCGCGGGCGTGGGACACCGAGGAGCCCCGCACCGCGCTCGCCGCCCCGGCCCGTGAAGCGCGGCGGCCGGCCCCCACGGCGAGGAAGCGGACCGTTCCCGGCCCGACCCCCGACACCGACGCGGCCCTGCTGCTGCGCGACGGCAACGGCGACCGCCCCCTGTTCCTGATGCACCCCTCCGGCGGGGACGTGCTGTGCTACGGCGAACTCGCCCGTCTCCTCACCGACGGCCGGCCCGTCGTGGCCCTCACCGACCCCGCCCTGACCGGCGGCACCGGGCCGCGGACCATCGCCGAGACGACCGACCGCTACCTTGCGGCGCTGCGCGTCCACCAGCCGCAGGGTCCCTACCTGCTGGGCGGCTGGTCGATGGGCGGCACCGTCGCCCACCAGATGGCCGTGGAACTCCAGCGACGCGGAGAGCGGACCGACCTCCTCGTCCTGATCGACTCCAACACCCCCGACCGCATCCGGGCGCTGGGCGGCACCGACCGCGCCCAGGACACCGCCTTCGCGGCCGTCCGCTACCTGCGCTCGCTGGAGGCGTTCCTCGACCTCGACCTGGACCTCGGCCCGGACGCGGAGACGATCCGCACCGCCCCGGACCCGGCGGCGGTACGCCGGGCGGTCACCGAACGGCTGCGAGCGGCCGGCCTGCTCGGCCCCCGGGACACCGCCGACACCCGCCTCGAGGTCTTCGAACGCCACCTGCGGGCGCTGGCCGACCACCGGGCCGGACACCTCACCGACCCGGCCACCCGGCTGCTGCTCATCGCCGCGTCCCGTCCCGCACCGCACAACGCCGGCGTCGGCATGGGCGTCGACGACGCCGCGGACCTGCCCGCCCTCGGCTGGCTGCCGCACGTCAGCGGCCCCGTCGACGCCCACACCGTCGAAGGCCACCACTACTCCCTGCTGCACGACCCCGCAGTACGGCGGACCGCCGCCCTGATCGACCGGGCCCTGGCCGCCGTCCACACCGGCCGGTGAGCCCGGCCGCCGCCCCTGACCCCCGAACCTCTCGCGGAAAGCACCCATGCACCAGCACCCGTCACCCCGCAGCCCCCTGTCCCGCAGATCCGCCCTCACCGCCCTCGCGGCGGTCGGCGCCCTGCTGCTGAGCGCCTGCTCCGGCACACCCGCCGCCGACACCCCGGCCTCCCGCACCGGCGCGCCCGTCGACGGCGGCACCCTGCGGTACGCCGTCGCGGGGTCCCCCGCCACCGCCAGTGACGACCCCCACGGCGGCCTCGGCAACGAGTCCGACGTCCTCCGCTTCGCCCTGACCTACGACGTCCTGACCGTCCCCGGCGAGGACGGGAGGACCCGGCCGCGGCTCGCCACGTCGTGGACGCCCAACGAGGCCATGGACCGCTGGACCCTCACCCTGCGCGAGGACGCCCGCTTCACCGACGGCACACCGGTGCGCGCCGCCGACGTGCTGTACTCCCTGCGGCGCATCGGCGGCAAGGCCGCCGAGAACTACGGCAGGCTCGCCGACTTCGACATGAGGAAGTCCACCGCCCCCGACGAGCACACCGTCGTCCTGGCCACCCGCGCCCCGATGGCCGACGCGCCCCGGGCCCTGGAGTCCGTCACCTTCGTCGTCCCGGAGGGCACCGAGGACTTCTCCCGCCCCGTCACCGGCTCGGGCCCCTACCGGGTGGAGCGGACCGGTGCCCAGACCACCGTCCTGACCCGCAACGACACATGGTGGGGCAAGCGCCCGCACCTGGACCGGATCGAGATCCAGGCCGTCGCCGACCCGCAGGCACGGGCCGGCGCCGTCGCCTCCGGGCAGGCCGACGTCGCCGGCAGCGTCAGCCCCGCCGCGGTCAAGAGCGCCGGATCCTCGGCGAGGACCCAGGTCGTCCGGCGTGACGGGGTCACCGAGTACCCGTTCGTCATGCGCCTGGACACCGAGCCGTTCGACGACCCCCGGGTCCGCGAGGCGTTCCGCCTCGCCGCCGACCGCGAGGCCCTGGTCGACACCGTGTTCCTCGGCTACGGCGAGGTCGCCAACGACCTCCCCACCCCCTACGACCCCTCGGCGCCCGAGGACCTGCCGCAGCGCACCCGCGACGTGAAGAAGGCCAGGAAGCTGCTGGCCGAGGCCGGCCACGCCGACGGACTGTCCGTCACCCTGCACACCACCACCTCCTACCCCGGCATGGACACCGCGGCCACCCTCTACGCCCAGCAGCTCTCCGACATCGGCGTCGACGCCGAGGTGAAGGTCGAGCCGGCGGACACCTACTGGACCGCCGTCTACGCCAAGAAGGCGTTCTACACCGGCTACTACGGCGGCATCTCCTTCCCCGACCTCGTCCGCGTCGGACTGCTGTCCGACTCCCCGACCAACGAGACCGCCTGGCGCAGCAAGAGCTTCGACGACGGCTTCGCCCGGGCCATGTCGACCGCCGACGAGGCGCGGCGCGAGGAACTGCTCTCCGGCATCCAGCGCGAGCTGTGGGAGGACGGCGGCTACGTCGTCTGGGGCACCGGGGACGGCCTGGACCTCGCCGCGCCGGGCGTGCGCGGACTGCCCGACGGACCCGGATTCCAGCGCATGTTCATCGACCAGGTGTGGATGGCCAAGTGACCGCGCGCACTGCCGGCCGCGCCCTGCGCCCGGCCGGCCGGGCCGCCGCCCTGGCCGTCGCCACCACGGCCGTGGTCTTCACGGCCACCGAACTGCTCCCCGGTGACGCCGGGGAACTGAGGACGGCGGGACGGGCCTCCGACGAGGACGTCGCGGCGGAGCGGGAGCGTCTCGGGCTGGACCGGCCGGCCGCGGTGCGCTACCTCGACTGGCTGTACGGCCTGGTCCGGGGGGACCTGGGACGCTCGCTGGCGGGCGGCAAGCCGGTGGCGACGCTGTTCGCCGAACGGCTGCCCGCCACCGCCGTCCTGGTCGTGGCGGCGCTGGCGGTCACCGTGCTGCTCACCGCGACGGCCCTGACCGTGGCGTACCTGCGCGGCGGCCGGGGCGGCTCGGCCGCCACCGGGCTGGCCGCCGTGCCGCAGCCGGTCCACGCGGCGGTGCTCGGCGCGGTCCTGGCCGGGCTGCTGGGCTGGCTGCCCCCCGTGTCCCTGCTGCCGCCCGGCGGCTCGCCCCTGGCGGACCCCCGGCTCCTGGTGCTGCCCGCGCTCACCCTGGCGCTGCCCTCGGCCGCGTTCGCCACCGTCCTGCTGCGCGGGGCGCTGGCCGACACCCTGCGCCGCCCGCACGTGGCCGACGCACGGCTGCGCGGCCTGCCCGCCCCGCTCGTGCTGCACCGGCACGTCCTGCCCTTCCTGTACGCGCCGGCGCTCCAGGTGACGGCCCTGCTGTCCGGCGGTCTCGTGGCGGGGACCGCCCTGGCGGAGACCCTCTTCGGCTATCCGGGCACCGGGCAGCTGCTGGTGTCCGCCGTCGCGGTGCGGGACGTCCCCGTCATCCAGGCCGCGGCCCTCCTCCCGGCCGCCGTCCTGCTGCTGGGCATGCTCCTGGCCGACCTGGCCGCCCGTCGCACCACGGCGCCGGGGGACCCCGGCCCGTCGGTGGCGGCGGCGGGGAGGACCGCATGACCGGAGCGCCTGCGCCGTTCCTCCCCGGAGCCGTCCGTCCTCCGGTGTCCGTGACCGCGGCCCTCACCCTGCTGGTGTGCGTGCCGCTCGGCCGGTACGCCGCCCCGCACCCACCGGAGCGAACGGTCGCCGCCCCCTGGGCGCCGCCCGGCGGACGGCATCCGCTGGGCACCGACGTCCTGGGGCGCGACGTGCTGTCCCGGGTCCTGGCCGGGGGCACCCAGCTCCTGACCGTGTCCCTGCTCGCCGCGCTCGCCGCCGTCGTCTGCGGCGCGGGTCTCGGCCTGGCCGCGGGGTGGTCGGGCGACCGTGCCGCCCGCACCGTACGGGCCCTGTGCGACCTGCTGCTGGCCGTCCCCGCCCTGGTCCTGGCGCTGGTGCTGGCCACCGCACTGCCGGGGGCGACGGCGGTCGTCGTGGCGTCGGTGCTCGCGGGAGCCCCGCTCACCGCGCGGGTCGTCGCCACGCAGTGCGCGCAGCTGCGCGACAGCGGGCACGTGCACGCCGCCGTCGAGCGCGGCGAGCGCACGCCCGCCGTGCTGCTCCACGAGGTGCTGCCCGCCCTGCGCCGTCTGGTCGCCGCCGACGCCGGGCTCCGGCTCGTCACGGCACTGCAGATCGCCGCGGCCCTCGCCGTGCTCGGGCTGGGGCCCCACCCCCCGGACCCCGACTGGGCCCTGATGCTCAGTGAGAACCTGCCCGGCGCCGCACTCAACCCCTGGGCGCTGCTGGCGCCGGCGGTCCCCCTGGCGGGCTGTGCCTGGGCGTTCGCCGCGGCGGCCCGGACGGCCGCCCGTGTTCCGGGGGAGGCGGCATGACGGTCCGTGCCCACGACGGGCTCGTTCCCACCGACGCCCCGCTGCTGGCGGCCGAGGGTCTGACCGTCCGCCGTGCCTTCGACGGAGCCACCGTCCTGCCGCCGGTCGACGTCCGCGTCGGCCCGGGGCAGGTGCTGGCCGTCACCGGCGCGTCCGGTGCCGGTAAATCCACGCTGCTGCGCGCCCTGCTCGACGTCCTCCCGGACGGACTGCACCGCGCGGCGGGCACCGTGCGCTGGCGCGGTGCGGTCGTGTCGCCCGGCCGGACGGCCCGGCGGTGGCGGCGCGCCCGGTGCGGCTGGCTGGCGCAGGACCCCGGCGCGGCCCTCCATCCGCTGTGGCGCGTGGACCGGCTGATCGGGGAGGAGTTCACCGGTGACGCCGCCGCCCGCGCCCTGCGGGTCGAGGCCCTGATGCGCCGGCTGGGCCTTCCGCCCGGGCTCGCCTCCCGGCGGGCGGGGGAGCTCTCCGGCGGACAGGCCCAACGGGTCGCCCTGGCCCGGGCGCTGTGCGCCGACCCGGAGCTGCTCGTCCTGGACGAGCCGACCTCGGCACTGGACCGCGCGACGGCCGGCCTGGTGGCCGAAGAGGTGCGGTCGCGCCGTGGGACCCCCGGCCGGTGCGTCGTCCTGGTCACGCACGATGCCCGGCTGGCCGCGGAACTGGCCGACCGGACCCTGGTGCTCGCCGGTGACGCGCACCCGGCCGCCGGCGCCGACGCCACCGCGCGGCACAGGTCACGTGTGACCGCCGCCGAGCGCGGACGGACGACGCGCACCCCGGGGAAGGAACCGCTTCGCCCGATCGCCGCTCCCGCGTCACCACAGGCCGGGCGTTCGCCCCGCACGGCGGCGGACCCTGCCCCGTCCCCGGCACCCGTGCTGTCGGCGCGGGGCCTGACCCTGCGGACCCCGGACGGCACGCCGCTGCTCGACGCCGGCGAGCTGGACCTGCCGGCGGGCGGCTGGCTGGCCGTCACGGGACGGTCGGGCAGCGGGAAGACGACCCTGCTGCACGCCCTCGCGGGCCGTCGTCCGCCGGCGGCAGGACACCTCCTGCTGCACGGGCGCCCGCTGCCCGCCGGGACCCGCTCGCGCGACCGGCGGACGCTGCGCGCCGTCCAACTGGCCGGACAGGACACGGCGGCGGAACTCAACCCGGCGCATACCGTCGGCCGAGCGGTGGCCCGGCCGCTGAAGGTGTTCCACGGCGCGACCGCAGCGGCCGGACGGGAACGCGTGCGGGAACTCCTCGAGGCCGTGGGACTCCCCGCCGAGCTGGCCGGCCGCAGACCGGCGGCGCTCTCCGGCGGCCAGCGCCGCCGGGTGGTTCTCGCCCGGGCGCTCGCCGCCGAGCCCGACGTGCTGCTGCTGGACGAGCCCACCGCGGGTCTGGACCCGGACTCGGCACGACTCGTCCTCGACCTGCTGGACCGGCTGCGGGAGAACGGCCCCGCCGTCCTGACCGTCACCCACGACGCCGGCACGGCCGCCCGCGCCGACCGGGTCCTCCACCTGACCGGGCGCCGCCTGGTCCCACGGCCGCACCCGACCCCCGACCACCCCCTCGACGAGAGAACGGAGCACTCCGGTGTCCGACCACACGACGGCTGAACACACCGGCTGGATCGCGGGCCTGCTGGCCGCCCATCCCTGGGTGGCCCGGGCCCGTCCCGCACCCGACGGCGGCGTCCGGGTCGTCCCGCACCCGGACGCCGTGACCGCGGCACCCGAGCCGGGCCCCCTGATGCGCGAGCACCTCGAGCAGTGGGCCGAGGTCTACGAGTGGACGTACGAGACGGCCGAGGGCCGGCACGCCGACGACCTCGACCTGTCCGGGTGGCGGGCCTCCGGCACCGGAGCACCGCTGCCCGAAGCCCACATGCGGGACTGGGTGGACCGCACCGTGGACCTCGTCCTGGCCCGGCGTCCGAGTCGGGTCCTGGAACTCGGCTGCGGCACCGGCCTGCTCGCCCACCGCCTGCACCCGCACCTGGACGGGTACGCCGGCACCGACGTCGCCCAGGTCGCGGTGGACCGCCTCACCGCGGCCGGCCTGCCCCGCACCGCGTTCGTCCGGGCCGCCGCCCACGAGACGGCCGCGCCCCGGGTGCGGGACGCCATGGACGCCGCCTTCGGCCCCGGCGCGCGCCCCGACTGCGTGCTGCTCAACTCGGTCACCCAGTGCTTCCCCGACCTGGCCTACCTGACCACCGTCCTGCGCGGGGCGCTGTCGGCGGTCGAGGACGGCGGCACCGTGATCGTGGGGGACATCCGGCACTCCGGCCTGCTGCTCGACCACTTCGCACGGCTGGAACGGGCCCGCGACCCCGAGGCGGACGGCACGACGATCGCCGCAAGGGCCGCGGCCGCCGCCGAGGCGGACGAGGAACTGTCCTTCACCCCGGCGGCCGTCGCCGCGGTGGTCGCGGCCCAGCCCCGCCCGGTCCGCATGAGCGTGCACGCCCGCACCATGGCCGAGGACACCGAACTCACCCGCTACCGCTACGACGTCGTCCTGCGCGTCGGCCCGCACACCGGCGGAGGGGGAACCCGGCACGTGCGCCGGACGCCCTGGGACGGATCCCGGGGGAGCGATGTCCGGGGAGCGCTGCGCGACGCGCTCGCCGACGGCCCCGTCGTCGTCCACGGCATCCCCAACGCCCTGCTCCACGACGCCCCCGGGGCGGTGACCCCGTACGCCCTGCGCGAGGCGCTGCGGGGAACGGACGCCGCCGTCCTGCTCGACGCCGCCGACCCGCGCGCGCTGGCCGTGGCGGCCCCCGCCGACTGCGCGCCCGCCGCGGCCGAGGACCTCCCCGCGCCCTCCGGCCCGGTGGCCCACGAGCCGTTCCCCCTGTTCGTCCGGCGCCGTCTGCCCGAGGTGCTGCGCGACCACCTGCGCCGGGCCGAACCGGACACGGCCCCGCCGCCGATCACCGTGGTGGACGTCATCGAGGACGGCCACGCGTGAACGACGCACTCACCGACGAGACCCTCGCCGGGCTGCCCGGCGTGACGCAGTGGCAGCTGGTGCGCGGTGGGGGACAGGACACCCTGCTGGTGACGGGGCCGCCCCCGGCGGCGCGGCCGTCGTCCGGTCCCGGCCGGGACGACGCCCGCGCCGCCGGTTGGGCCGCGGACGCCGGTGACGCCGCCGTCCGCGGCGCCGACCCGACCGTTCTCCCGGCACTGATGCGGCAGCTCGACGAGACGGCGCTGCTGACGATGGCCCGGGTACTGGACCGGACCCGTCTCTTCCGCGACGGCGGCCGGCGCCGCACCGACGAGATCCTCGAAGCCCTGGCGGTCGCACCCCGGCACGCGTGGATTGTGCGGCGCTGGCTGCGCACCCTGACCGCGGAGGGCCGGCTCCACCTGGACGCGGCGACGGGCCGCCACCACTCCCTCGCGGTGCCGGACCGCAGCGGCCACGCCCGGGCACTGCGCGAGCTGGACGGCGCCTGTGCGGGCCTGGGCTACCCGGCGTCCATGACCCGCTTCTTCCGGGCCGCGGCCGAACGGCTCCCGCTGCTGCTCCAGGACCGCACGTCCCTGCAGGAGGTCCTCTTCCCCGACGGGGAGACGGACACCGCGCAGGGCAACTACCGCGACAGCGTCCCCAGCCGCTGGGCCAACCACGCCGCCGCGTCCCTGATCGCCGGCGAGTCCCGCCGCCGGACGGGGCCGGCCCCCCTGCGCGTCCTCGAAGCGGGCGCCGGCGTGGGCGGCACCACCGGCACCGTCCTGGAGGCGCTCGGCGACACGCCCGTCGACTACCTGTTCACGGACGTCTCCCCGTTCTTCCTGCGGGCGGCCCGGGACGCCTTCGGCGGCCACCCCGGACTGCGGCACGCCCTGTTCGACATCCAGGCCGACCCGCTCGGACAGGGCCTGGAACCGGGCTCCCAGGACGTCGTCCTGGCGGCGAACGTCCTGCACAACGCACGGCACGCCGGACGCTGTCTGGCGGCCCTGCGGGAACTGCTGGCGCCCGACGGGCTGCTGGTCCTGGTCGAGTCGTGCCAGGAGCACTACCAGGCGCTCACCTCCATGTACCTGCTGATGTCGCCCGCGCCCGGCGAACAGGAGTGGTTCACGGACCTGCGGGCCGGCCAGGACCGGGTCTTCCTCACCGCCGGGGAATGGGAACGGCAACTGGACGCGGCGGGCTTCGACCCGCTGCCCGTCCTGCCGCACGAGGAGCATCCCCTCGCCCCGGCGGGCCAGCGCGTCATCGCGGGACGCGTCAGAACCCACGGCGCCCGCCCGGACCCCGGCCGGGTCCGTGCCGCGCTCGCCGGCCGCCTGCCCCCTGCCCTGCCCCTCCCACGGATCCACGCCGTGGACGACATCATCCGCCCCGCCGACCCGACTGGAGCCCCCTGTTGACCTCCGCATCCGCACCCGGACACACCGCCGAGCAGACCTCGGCCGACCTGGTGGACGCCGTCCGCGCCGTGTGGGCCGACGCCCTGGAGACCGACCTGGCCGCCGTACCGGCGGACGCCAGCTTCCTGAGCCTGGGCGGCGACTCCGTCCTGGCCGTCCGCATGGCCGCGATGCTGCGCAAACGGCTGGGCACGCCGCTGGCGCTGGCGGACGTCCGCGTCGAACAGAGCGCCGCGCAGCTCGCCGCCCTCGTCCACGAACGCAGTACCGGATCGGGGACGGGGGCCCTGCGCCCGCTCCCCCTGGACCTGCGCCGACGCGAGGACCCGGACGCGCCGTTCCCGCTCCTGCCGCTCCAGCAGGGCTACTTCGTGGGCCAGCAGGACGCCTGGGAGCTGTCCTACCGCTCCGCACACCACTACGTGGACATCGGGCTGGAGGACATCGACGCCGACGAAGCCCCCGAGGCGCTGCAGGACGCCCTGGAGCGCCTGGCCGAGCACCAGGCCGTCCTGCGGGCGCGCATCCTGCCCGACGGCCGGCAGCGCATCCTGCCCCTGGACGACCCGGAGGCGGTACCGCAGCTCCGGGTCACCGACCTGCGCGACGCCGACGAGGAGACGGCCGCGGCCCGGCTCGCGGAGATACGCCACGAGATGAGCACCGAGGGCCCCGACCCGTCCCGGGGCTGCGGTCTGGACATGCGCCTGACGCTGATGCCCGGGGACCGCGCCCGGCTGCACTCCTCGACCAGTCTGCTGATCATCGACGGATGGTCCTCCGGAGTCTTCTACCGCGACCTGTTCGCCCTGGTCTCCGACTACAACGCCGTCCTCGCGCCCCTGGACATCGACTACGGCGACTATGTGACGACCCTGCGGGACCTGCCCGGCACCGAGGCGTGGCAGCAGGACCGCGACTGGTGGTGGGACCGCCTCGACGACTTCCCGCTGCCGCCGGCCCTGCCGCTGGTGGCCGACCCCGCCGAGGTGCGCCCCACCCTGATGGGCACCCGGCAGGCGGTGCTCGACCCGGAGCGCTGGTCGGCTCTGCGCCGGCTGTGCACCGAGCACGGGGTGACCCCGTCCGCGGCGATGTTCGCCGCCTTCGCCGCCGCCGTCGCCCGGGCCTGCGGACACCGCCGCTTCCTGCTCAACACGCTCCAGCTGAACCGTCTCCCGCTCCACCCCGACGTGTCCCGCCTGGTGGGAGCCTTCTCCTCCACCATGCTCCTGCCGGTCGAGCTGCCGGCTGCCCCCGTCTTCGCCGACCTCGCCGGCCGCGCCCAGCGGGACATCGGCGACGCGCTCGCCCACAACCTGATCACCGGCGTGGAGGTCTCCCGCGAACTGGGCCGCCGCCGGGGCACCCACCGCCCGGTGGCGCCCGTCGTCTTCCAGTCCACCTTGGGAGTGGACGCGGCGCTGGGCAGCGAGGTGCCCCAGGAGGCCGGGCCGCTGGGCGCGATCGACCTGCTGAGCCACCACCAGCAGCTGCGGACGCCCCAGGTGGCCCTGGAGGTGCGGCTGTTCGAGCTGCGCGGGGAGCTGGTGGTCGTCTTCTCGCTGGTGGAGGAGCTGTTCGCGGGAGCGGACGTCGACCGGATGTTCGCCGATCTCATGGCGACCGTGGAATCGCTGGTCGAACCGGACGGCTGGGCCGCCGTGGTCGGACTGCCCGACGCGGTCGACGGCGAGCGGGCCGGGCCGGGCTGGCCGGCGTCCGGCCGGCGCCTGTCCGTACCCGCGGCGGCGGCCGGCGGAGCGGAGCCGGGACCGCCCCGGGACGACACGGAACGAGCCGTCGCGGCGCACTGGCGGAAGCTGCTGGACTGTCCGGTGGAGGAGCGCACCGCCGACTTCTTCGCGCTCGGCGGCGACTCGTTGCTCGCGGTGCGGATGCTCGGCTCGCTCGCGCGGGAGGGACTGGGGCGGGTGACGCCCCGCCGCTTCCTCCGGCAGCCCACGGTGGCCGGACTCGCCGCCGCCCTCCGCGAACCGGACGACCGGTGAGAAGGGTGCGGCGGGGGCGGGACGGCCCCCGCCGCACCTCGGTCTCAGCCGCCCAGGCCGGCGTCCTCGCGGAAGAGCTCCTGGTCGAGCCAGACCGCGGCACGGGCGCCGTCGGCGGCACCGGTGATCACGAAGGTGAGGGCGTCCGGCAGGGCCTCCAGCCGGGCGGTGTCCCCGGCCGCGTACACACCGGGCACGGAGGTGCGCTGGAACTCGTCCACCCGCACACAGCCGTCCGGGAGGATCGCACACCCCAACTCCTCGGCCAGCGGGGAGTGCTGACGGGTGGGCGCCCGGTGGTAGACGCCCTGCCGCTCGAGCACCCGTCCGTCGGCGAGGACCAGGCGGACGGCCCCTTCCTCCCCCTCGACGCGGGCCACGGCCGTTTCCTCCACGGCGATCCCGGCCTCGGCGAGGCGGCCCGCGGCCTGCTCGGGCACCGGGTGGCCGTCGGTGCACACGATCACGTCCTCGCTGAACCGGTCGGCCACGTACAAGGCCTGCATGACCTGCGGCAGTTCGTGCCCCAGGACGGCCAGGCTCATCCCGCTGGTCTCCCAGCCGTGGCAGAACGGACAGTGGTACACCCCCCGGCCGAACAGCGCGGACAGGCCCTCCACCCGCTCGTCGAGCACGTCGACCTGCCCCGTGGCGAGGACCAGCTTCCGGGTCCGCTCCACGGTGCCGTCGGCCAGCGTCAGGGCGAATCCCCGGGGCGCGGGCGCGGCGGCGGTGACGGTCGCCTCGCGTACGGCCACGTTCGGGTAGGCGGTGAGCTGCTCCCGGCCTATGCGGCGCAGCTCGGCGGGCGGGAAGCCGTCCCGGCTGAGGAACATGTGCATCTGCGCCGCGGGCGCGTTGCGCGGGCGGCCCGAGTCCAGCAGGAGGACCCGCCTGCGCTGACGCCCGGACACCAGCGCCGCGTTGAGGCCGGCGGGCCCTCCGCCCACCACGATCACGTCGTGCATCGTCGTCACTTCTTCCTTGGTCCGTCGAATAATGACTACGATAATAATTATCATTTTCATCAACCGAATCAGCGGGAAACAGGAGGAACACCGGTGCGACATCCGGCGGTCATCGGCGTCATAGGCGGTTACGGAGCAGTCGGCAGCGCGGTCGTACGGCGGCTCCACCGGGCGGGTGTCCACCCGCTGTTGGTGGCCGGCCGCGACCGGGGCCGGGCGGAAGCGCTGGTCGCCGGCCTCCCGGAGGGAGGCCCGGAGGTGGGCGCCCTGGCGGTGGACCTGACCGATCCCGACTCGCTGGACCGCTTCACGGAGGGCTGCCGACTCGTCGTCAACTGCGCGGGACCTTCGTACCGCGTCCTCGACGCGGTCGCCCGGGCCGCGCTGCGAGGCGGCGCGGACTACGTCGACGCGGCCGGTGACGACCCGGTCCACACCCTGCTGTCCGCCGACGGGGGCGCCGGGCGATGGGTGGCGGCCGGACGCACGGCCGTGCTGTCCGCCGGCGCGCTGCCGGGTCTGTCCTCGCTGCTGCCCCGCGCGCTGGCCGCCCGCGCCACCGGCCCCGTCGCACTGGACGCCTACGTCGGCGGCGTCGCGCCGCTCACCCCGGCCGCCGCCGGCGACGTGCTGCTCGGCCGCGGACCGGAGCACGGCACGCCGGCGGCCGCCTGGCACGAGGGCCGGGTGCGGGAGCGTGCGCTGGCCCCCCGCCGAGGGGTGCGACTCGGCGCCTTCCCCGCACCCGTCGACGCCTTCCCCTTCCTGTCCACCGAGGCCGTCCGGCTGGCCCGTGCCACGGACATCGGCCGGGTGCGCTGGTACACCGTCTTCGGCGGCGGGCGCCTGGCCGAGGAACTGGCCATGGCATGGGCACTGGACAGCACGGAGACCGCCGACCTGGTCGCGGCGGCCGACGAGGACGTGCGACGCCACGGAGCCTGGTACGGACAGGAGTTCCACCTCTGGGACGGAGCGACGGACGGCCCGCCCACCGCGAGGCTCGTCCTGCGCGCCCCGGACTCCTACGAACTGAGCGGGTTCCTCGCCGCCGCCACCGCTCTCCGGACGCTCGACGGGGCGATCACTCCCGGTGTGCACTTCGCCGCGGACGTGCTCGACCCCGCGCGGGTCACCGAGGAGCTGGCGGCCGATGGCGCGGCGGAGCTCGAGGTGCTGTGAGCACCCGCCGGTGCGCCCCCGGCCCCCGGAAGGAGCCGGGGGCGCACCGGCGGCCGAACGGCTCGCCGGACCACCCGTGCGCCTGGCCCGTCACCGGGCGCCCCGGGCACGGTCGGCGAGATGCCGATCAGCGGTCGACCGGCCCGGGGCGGCAGCCGTCGCACACGCCCGTGAGTTCGACGGTGTGATCCACCGAGTGGAACCCGATGTCGCGCGCGATCCTCACCACCCACTGTTCGACCTCGTCGGAGTCCACCGCCAGGCTGAACCCGCACTCCCGGCAGACGAGGTAGTGACGGTGGCCGTCGTCCGGCCTGGGCCGGTAAAGACGTTCACCGTCACTGTCGCGCACCACGTCGACGTGCCCGGCCGCCTCCAGCAACCGGAGCGTGCGGTAGACGGTGGTCAGCCCCACCGCCACGCCGTCCCCGGCTAGAGCGGCATGCAGGGTCTGCGCCGAGACGAAGCCGTCGCAGGCGTGCAGGGCCCCGAGGACCGCGGCTCGCCGCGGGGTCGTGCGCCACTCGCTGCGGGCCGTTCCGTACATGAGTGTGCCTCCCGTCGCTTCCGGACGCCCTCGTGATCCGGTCAGGCGACCGCCGCCGGACTCCGGTGGCCGTGCTCGGGATCGCATACCTGCCCGGTGTCCCACGCGGGAAAGGGATCGTTCGCCGGACTCGGCTCGCCCTCGGTCATCAGGCATGCGGCGAGGGCGGCGCGCAGGCTCGGTTCCCGCAGGCCGGCGCCGATGAACACCAGCTCCTGCGCGTGGGGTGCGTCGGTGTCCCGGGTGCCGGACGGTTCGAAGCGGGCCACGGCCCCGGCCTGCGACCACAGGCCGGTCACGCCCTCGCGGCCGGCGAGCGTGAAGAACCCCTTGGAGCGCAGCACCCGGCCGTGCGTTCCGCTGTCCAGGCCCTCGGTGACGAAGCCCCACAGACGTCCGGGATGGAAGGGGACGGGGGAGCGGAAGACGAAGGAGGAGATGCCGTACTCCTCGGTCTCCGGGACGTGGTCGCCGTTGAGCTCCCGGACCCAGCCCGGTGCCTGCTGTGCACGCTCCAGGTCGAACCGGCCGGTCTCCAGGACGTCGCGCGCGTCGACCCGGCCGTGCACCGCGGGGATCAGACGGGCCGTCGGATTCAGCCGTGCGAGCACCCCGCGCACTCGGTCGGCGTCGGCGTCGTCGACCAGATCCAGCTTGTTGAGCACGAGCACGTCGGCGAACTCCACCTGGTCGATCAGCAGGTCGCTCACGGTGCGCTCGTCGTCCTCGTAGGGAGCCAGACCCCGTTCGGCGAGGTCGTCCCCGGTGTCCAGCTCGGTGAGGAAGCCGGCGGCGTCCACGAGGGTGACCATGGTGTCCAGCCGGGCCACGTCCCCCAGCACTGCTCCGTCGTCGCGGGCGAAGGCGAAGGTGGCGGCCACAGGCATCGGCTCGGAGATGCCGCTGGACTCGATGAGCAGGTAGTCGAAGCGGCCGTCCCGGGCGAGGCGGTCGACCTCTTCCAGCAGATCGTCCCGCAGCGTGCAGCAGATGCAGCCGTTGGTCATCTCCACCAGGCGCTCCTCGGTGCGGGAGAGCGCCGCCTCGCCACCGCGCACGAGGGCGGCGTCGATGTTGACCTCGCTCATGTCGTTGACGATCACCGCCACGCGCAGGCCCTCGCGGTTGGTGAGGACGTGGTTGAGGAGCGTCGTCTTGCCGGAGCCGAGGAAGCCCGAGAGCACGGTGACGGGCAGGCGCTGCGTGGACATCGGCGTCAGCCCTCCGGGCGCAGCAGACCGCGCCGGTAGGCGGGCACGAGGTGCTGGGGAACCCGGTGGGTCACACCGTCCACCGTGACCGGCACCAGATTCGGCGTCGCCGCCTTCCACTGGGCCCGGCGGTGACGGGTGTTGCTGCGGGACATCTTGCGCTTGGGCACGGCCATGGGTCGTTCCTCTCGGTCGGGACGGTTGTCCGGCGCTGAACGCGCCGGCCGGCAGGTCGGGGGCACCTCGACCGCGCCGGGCAGACATCAACAGTACACGACAATGATTTTCATATGCGGTAATGGTTCGGTCCGGCGGGCCGAAGCGATCCCGACGAGGGGCGTCGGCGTGCGCAGTGGGCCTTCGCCCCGAAGATCGCGCCCGGCTCGGAGCGGCTCACCGGAGGGCCGCGCCGGGTGGCCGGGGACTCCCCTCGGAGGTGACGGGCCCGTCACGCATCTCGATCACACGGTCCCGAAGTGCCGCACGACCGCCCGGTCGTGGCAGATGAGCAGGTGGCCGAGGCCGAGGTCGCCCCGGAGGCCGGCGAGCAGGTTCAGCACGCCGGCCCGGATCGAGGGACGGCGCCGGCTCGTCGAGGGCCGGCGGGCGCGGGCCGGAGGCCGGTGCCCGCGCGATCCCGGCGCGCCGGCACCGGCCGCCGGACGGTTCGTACGGGTGGCGGTCGCCGTGCGACGGGGTCCGGACCGACCCGGTCGAGGAACGCGGCGACACGGGCGGGAGGGCGTTCGGCGACAGGCCTTCTTCGGATCGGCCGGTTCCGCCCGGCCGGCGCCTCCCGTCGCCGGCCTCTTCATGGCCAGGGCCTGGCGCGGGCGAACTGTCACCAGCCGTCGTCCGGGCCGAGCGGCGCCTCGCCGGGACCCGGGCGGTGGAACGGGGGCGTGCGGGAGGGCGCGTTGCGGGCCGTCACGCCCGAGGGGGTGCGGTCCCGTGCTCAGGTCGTGCCGTTCACGGCCGCCGTGGTCGGCGTGTCCCGCAGGCCGAGGCGCAGGTGCTCGACGTGGTAGAGGGCCTGCTCCAGCAGTTCGGCGACATGGTTGTCGTAGAGGGCGTAGATGACCGAGCGGCCCCGGCGCTCGCCGGTGACCAGGCCGAGGTTGCGCAGCAGGCGCAGCTGGTGGGAGCAGGCCGACTGTTCCATGCCGACGGCGTCGGCGAGTTCGGTGGCGGCGCAGGGGCCCTCCTGGAGGCGGGTCAGGATGCGCAGCCGGGACGGGGTGGCCAGGGCCTGAAGGGTCGCGGCCACGTCGGCGGCGCCCACCGTCTCCAGGCGTTCGCGTGCGGTGGCGGTGGTCTCGGCGTCAGCTCCATGGCCCATGGGCACCATCCTACGAAGGCCCTCCCATGAATGCATGAACCAATCTTCATGTGCTCCTGTATGGTGAACGCGAGTGGCTGCCGCATACACGGGCTGCCGCCTCTTCGCCATGCCGTCGTGAAGGACTGTCTGCTCCGATGACTTCCACCCTCCCCCCGCCCACGGCCGACCGTCCCACGCCCGCGCGCACCGGAGACGTCCCCCGGCGCAGGACGCGGGTTCTCGCCCTGCCCGAGGTGCGCTGGGCGGCCGCGGCCACGATCCTTTTCCTGCTCGCGCTGCCGCTCCAGTTGGCCGGGGCGCCGGCCTGGGCATGGGGCCCGCTGTACGCGCTGTCCTACGCGACCGGCGGCTGGGAACCCGGATGGGCGGGGCTGCGGGCACTGAAGGAGAAGACGCTCGACGTCGACCTGCTGATGGTCGTCGCCGCGCTGGGGGCGGCGTCGATCGGGCAGGTGATGGACGGCGCCCTGCTGATCGTCATCTTCGCGACGTCGGGTGCACTGGAGGCGCTGGCCACCGCCCGCACCGCCGACTCGGTGCGCGGCCTGCTCGACCTGGCACCCGCGACCGCGACCCGCGTCGAGGTCGACGGCAGCGAGACGGCCGTCCGCGTCGAGGACCTGACGGTCGGTGACACCGTCCTGGTGCGGCCCGGTGAGCGCGTCGGCGCCGACGGCCGTGTCCTCGACGGGGCGAGCGAGGTCGACCAGGCCACCATCACCGGTGAACCCCTGCCGGTGGCGAAGGAGAGGGGCGACGAGGTCTTCGCCGGCACCCTCAACGGCACCGGCGCGCTGCGCGTACGGGTCGAACGGGACGCGGCCGACTCGGTGATCGCCCGGATCGTGCGGATGGTGCAGGAGGCTTCCGAGACCAAGGCGCCGACCCAGCTGTTCATCGAGAAGGTCGAACAGCGCTACTCACTGGGCATGGTGGCCGCGACCCTCGCCGTGTTCCTCGTCCCGCTCGCCTTCGGCGCGAACCTCACCGACTCCCTGCTGCGGGCCATGACCTTCATGATCGTGGCCTCGCCGTGCGCGGTCGTGCTGGCCACCATGCCTCCCCTGCTGTCGGCGATCGCCAACGCCGGACGCCACGGAGTGCTGGTCAAGTCCGCCGTGGTCATGGAACGGCTGGGCCAGGTCGACGCGGTCGCGCTGGACAAGACGGGCACCCTGACCGAGGGCACCCCGCGCGTCACGGACGTCCGGCCGCTCCCGGGCACGGGCCTGGACGACGAGGACCTGCTCCTGCTCGCCGCCGCGGCGGAGGCACCCAGCGAACACCCGCTGGCCAGGGCGATCGTCACCGCGGCGCGCGAACGGGGACTCGCGTTCGAGCCGGTGGTGGACTTCGGCTCCACGCCCGGTGTCGGAGTGAGGGCCACGCTCGACGGACGCCTGGTCGAGGCCGGCGCCCCGGCCCGGCTGCTGCGCGAGACCGACGACGCCGCCTCGGCCCACGCGAAGGCCCTGTCCGGTGAACTGGAGGGGGGAGGCCGGACCGCCGTCCTCGTCATCCTCGACGGCACGCCGGTCGGTGTCCTGGGCATCGCCGACCGGCTGCGCCCGGACGCAGCCGCGACCGTGGCCTCACTCGCCTCCCTCACCGGGACCGCGCCAGTACTGCTGACGGGCGACAACCCGCGCGCCGCCGCCCGTCTCGCCGCCGAGGCCGGCGTCGAGGACGTGCGGGCCGGGCTGCTGCCCGAGGAAAAGGTGGGTGCCGTCCGGGAACTGGAGACCGCCGGGCGCAAGGTCATGGTCGTCGGTGACGGCGTCAACGACGCGCCCGCGCTGGCCGCCGCCCACACCGGCGTCGCCATGGGCCGAGCGGGCTCCGACCTGGCGCTGGAGACCGCCGACGCGGTGATCGTCCGGGACGAACTGGTCACCGTGCCCGCCGTGATCTCCCTGTCCCGCCAGGCCCGCAAGCTCGTCGTGCAGAACCTCGTCATCGCCGGGGTCTTCATCGCCGGCCTGGTCGTCTGGGACCTCGCCGGCCATCTTCCGCTGCCGCTGGGCGTCGCCGGTCACGAGGGCTCCACCGTCATCGTCGGCCTCAACGGCCTGCGGCTGCTGCGCGAGTCGGCCTGGCGCAAGGCCACCGGCTGAGCCGCCGCAGGGCGCCTGGCCGCCGGTCACCCCGGTGCACGGTCACCGTGTGCCGGGGCACGCGGCCTCCACGCGGGCACACCCGGATCTTCCTGGAGCGGCCTTCTCGCCAGCGGTCCGCCACCCCGGCCTGCTCCGGCGGCGGGAGCGACCGCAGCGCCGTCGCCGGCCGGTGGAAGCGGTTCATGTGCGCCGGGTCGAGGAAGACCTCGGGCCCGTGGTGCTGCGCGAGACGCATCGTGTTCCGTCCCTTCTCGGCGACGAGGACGGCTGTGGCGACGATGAGGACGAGGGCGAGCTCGCTCGGTCCGCACATGGGTGTCCTGCTCCCTTTTCCGGGACCCGGGCCCGGACGGCGCGAGCGTGACGGTGGCGGCGCCCACAGGCGGGGCGCGACGGCCGGGAGCGGGTTCTGGAGGTGCGGCCCGCGGCGGGCGCACGGGTCTTTCATCCGGTGGCCCTCACTCGGGCCGACCGGAATGAGAGGGGTGTTCCTTCGGGCCCGCGGTGGCGTGGGAGCCGTGGGGATCGGTGGTGCGGACCACCAGGGGCGGTGTGCCACGGACGGCGGGGTCCTCATCGAGGCACTGGCGCAGACGGGGCAGCATGCCCCGGTCCAGGAGGGCCTGTTGCCAGTTCAGTCGTGACTGCTGCAGACGGGCTGCGTGTGCGGACTCGTCATCGCCGCGTATCGCCGTCCTCAACAGCGCGGCGAAGGCGAGGAGGGCGCTGATGCCCGCGATCAGCGTCAGGACCCATCCGGCGGTGACCAGTGAGCCGGGCAGCGCGCCTTCCGCGTCGGTCAGCTGGAGAAGGTAGCCGAGGACGAGCAGGACCGCGGCGGATGCGGCGGCCACAAGCGGGGTGAGCACTGTCAGGGCGGGCAGCAGGGTGCCGGCGGCGGGGTGTCGCGGGGGGCCGGGCCGTGCCGGCGTGCGCAGGGCGAGGTACGCGCCGTATTCCCCGGATGCCGCGGCGGCTATCTCGTCGGCGTCGCCGAGAGCCCGCAGGCGCAGGCGCGCGGTGGCCCGGCCGGTGGGGTCGGTGCTCAGTGCCTTCTGTACGTCCGCGGTGGTGAGTGCCAGGTTCAGTACCGCCTCGAAGTCCGGCCTGTCCTCCGGGCGAAGGCGCAGTGGATCGGCCACGTGGTCTCCTGCGGGTGGGATGTGTAGGTCGGGCGGTCGGAGCTGCGCGTCGACGCGCCGGACCTGGCCCTCGGGAGGGCCGGCCCGGCGTCGTCGTGGGAATGTCAGACGCCTACGCCGAAGTCGGCGGCGATACCGGACAGTCCTGAGGCGTAGCCCTGCCCGACGGCACGGAACTTCCACTCCGCACCGTTGCGGTAGAGCTCGCCGAAGATCATCGCGGTCTCGGTGGCGGCGTCCTCGGACAGGTCGTAGCGGGCGAGTTCCTGGTTGTCCGCCTGGTTGACGACGCGGATGAAGGCGTTGCGGACCTGGCCGAAGCTCTGGCCGCGGTTCTCCGCGTCGTGGATGGAGACGGGGAACACGATCCGGTCGACCTCGGCGGGCACGGCCGCGAGGTTCACCTTGACGCTCTCGTCGTCGCCCTCGCCCTCACCGGTGAGGTTGTCGCCGGTGTGCTCCACCGAGCCGTCGGGGCTCTTGAGGTTGTTGTAGAAGACGAAGTGCCGGTCCGACGGCACCTTGCCGGAGGCGTCGAGGAGGAGGGCGGAGGCGTCGAGGTCGTAGTCGGTGCCGGTGGTCGTGCGGACGTCCCAGCCGAGGCCGACCAGGACGGCGGTCAGACCCGGCGCCTCCTTGCTGAGCGAGACGTTGCCGCCCTTGGACAGGGAAACTCCCACTGCGTACTCCTTCTCGGCGGGTGAGGTCGAGGCCCGCGGCGCGGGCCCGAGTCAAGAATCTACAACACTGTAGAAAAACTGGGAGGAGGGCACGACCGCGTCCCGGTCGGCGTGTCTTGACGAAGCTCCTGGTCAGTCCCGCGAGTTGCCGAACAGCAGGCGGTGGGCGATGAGCAGTACGAGGGCGCCCGCGATGGCCGAACCCCAGGTCGCGGCATCGAAGAATTCCTGCTGTACCGGTCGGTCGAGGAGCTCCGCCGACAGCCGGCCGCCCACGAAGGCGCCGGCCACGCCGATGAGCGTCGTGCCGATGCAGCCGCCCGGATCGCGTCCGGGCAGGATGGCCTTGGCGATCGCTCCGGCGAGAAGTCCCAGTACCAGCCACGCGATGACACCCATCTCCCCGGCACTCCTTCCGGTGGTCCCTCTTGTGTGCGGGCATGCCTTGGGGCAGCTTAACTTCTACAATTATGTAGAGGTCATGGTGGGTGGGAGGGATGCGCCGGGAGCATGAGGCGCGTGGGGGCGTCTATACGATGTCCGCTCGGGAAACAGGCGGCGGCGGAAGGGAGGCGGGGTGTGACTGAGCAGCAGCGTCCCCGGCGGCGGGGGCAGGGCGAGCTGGAGGCGCTGGTCCTGGCGGCGCTGCGGGAGGCGGACGGCCCGGCGACGGCCGGCTGGGTGCAGGAGCGCCTGGGGGGCGGCCTCGCCTACACGACGGTCGTCACGATCCTGACCAGGCTGCTGGCCAAGGACGTGGTCACCCGGGAACGGGCGGGCCGGTCCTTCGCCTGGACCCCGGCCTCCGGCCATGCCGGTCTGGCCGCTCACAAGATGCGCCGGGTGCTGGACGCCGAGAGCGACCGGGAGGCGGTGCTGGCCAGCTTCGTCACCGGTCTCGGCCCGGATGACGAACGACTGTTGCGCGAGCTGCTGGGCCGGACCCGGAGCGAAGGGGAAGACTGAGACCTCATGGGGGTGTTCGTCTTTCTGCCGCTGGTCCTGCCGCTGACGGCCTGGCCGATCGCACGCCTGGCCGAGCAGCATCTCCACCCGCGCACCGCGACCAGGCTGCTGACCGCGGTGGCGGCGACGATGGCGGTGTGCAGCACGGTGTGCCTGGGGCTGGTGATGGTGGTCGGCACCGCCCAGCTGCCCGGCAACCCGCTGCCCGACGGCTGGTCCGACCCGGAGGTGCGGGCGGCGGTCCCCTATGACGAGGTCGCCGGCAAGGCGGCGATCCCCGCCCTGTGCGTGGTGCTCGTGGCGTGCGGGCGGACGCTGTGGCGGCACGGCCGGGTGCGCCGTCGTGCTCACCGGGCGCTGGCCGGGCTGCGGGAGACGGAGGCCGCGGTCCTGCCGGACGACGTGCCCTACGCCTACGCGCTGCCGGGCGGTCGCCGGGATCGCGTGGTGGTGACCACAGCCCTGCTGGACTGCCTCGAACCGGCCGAGCGCCGGGCGCTGTTCGCCCATGAACGGGCTCACTTGGCCGCCCGCCACCATCGTTTTCTGCTCGCCGTCCAGCTGGCCGCGCGGGCCAACCCCTTCCTGCGGCCGCTGCGCACGGCGGTGGCGTACACGACGGAGCGGTGGGCGGACGAGGAGGCGGCTCGGGCGGTCGGCAGCCGCCGCACCGTGGCGTACGCGATCGGCAGGACGGCCCTGGTGTCCCGGGGCACTCCGGTGGCCACGCTGGCGGGCTTCGCCGCGGCCGGACCGGTGCCGCGCAGGGTGGCGGCCCTGCTCGGACCTGCTCCGGCGGTGCGCCGCTGGCCGTCGGTGTTCACCTCGGTGGGCCTGGCGGCGTGGGGTGCCGCCGCGGGGGCCGTCGTCTCCGCGATGTCGTCCGCGAACTCCGCCGTGACGATGGTCCTCATCCTCTACGCGGCCACCCCTCTCTGACCTGGGCCGGGGTGTCAGGCGATGCCGGTGGCGAAGGCCATGAGGAACGCCGCTCCGCCCAGCGCGAAGAACGCGCTGATCCTCGCTGCCCGGTTTCGTCCCGCGAGCGCCCGCGGCGCCTTCCCGGCCGCCGTCCGCACATCGTCACCGCTGCTCACGCCGCCGTTCCGGCGGCGATGAGGCGACCCCTCCCCTCCTTGTCTCTACATGCATGTAGAGTTCACCCGTTCGGCGGCCATGGGGGTCGTAGGTCCGAGCGCAACGGACGGACACGATCGAGGCTGAGGAGTGAGCGCCAGTGAGCGGAACGGGAAGGCGGCGCGCGCCGGCCGGAACGGAAAGAGTCCGGCTGACGAGGCGGGGGAGGGTCCTGGCGTGGAGCGCGGGCGTGTGCTCGGTGCTCGTCCTCGGTGTCGCGGGTGCCGGCGCCTGGGTCTACAAGGGTCTGGACGACAACATCCAGGGTGCCGACGTCGACGACAAGCTCGGCGGCGACCGTCCGGTCAACCTCAGCCCCGGCTCGAAGAACATCCTGGTCGTCGGCTCCGACAGCCGCGACGGCGACAACGCGAGGTACGGCAGGGGCCTGACCACCATGCAGTCGGACACGCTGATGGTCGTGCACGTCCCCGCCGGCCGGAAGTGGGCCACCGTCGTCTCGCTCCCCCGCGACTCGTGGGTGGGGATACCCGCCTGCGACAAGGGCGACGGCACCACGTCCGCCCCGCACCACGCCAAGATCAACGAGGCGTTCGCGATCGGCGGCGCCGGCGGCGAGGTCGCCGGGGCCGCCGCCTGCACCATCAAGACCGTCGAAGCCGGCACCGGCCTGCGCATCGACCACTTCGTGTCCGTCGACTTCCAGGGCTTCAAAGGCATGGTCAACGCCCTGGACGGCATAGAGGTCTGCCCGGAGCGGGCCATCCACGACGAGAAGGCCCACCTGGACCTGGAGGCGGGCTGCCAGACCGTCAGGGACGAGGCGGCGCTCGGCTACGTGCGCGCCCGCTACAGCATCGGCGACGGCTCCGACACCGGGCGCATCGGCCGCCAGCAGGAATTCATGCAGGCGCTGGTCGAGAAGGCGCAGTCCACACTCACTAGCCCGAGTGCGCTGTACGGCTTCCTCGAGTCCGCCACCGAGTCCCTGACCACGGACGAGGACCTGGCCGGCATCAAGCCGCTGTACGGCCTCGCGTCCGAACTCAAGGGCATCCCCGCCGACCGCCTGACCTTCCTCACCGTGCCGAACTACCCGCGCGAGGCCGACGTGCCCACCGACAAGGCCAACGTCGTGTGGCAGTACCCCCAGGCCGCCGACCTGTTCACCGCCCTGGCCAAGGACCAGGAGGTCGACAAGAAGCGATTCCGGGCGGATGCCAGGACCCCTGTGTACGCCTCCTCCGTGCGTGTCCAGGTCCTCAACGGCACCGGTGTTTCCGGGCGCGCCGCCGCTGTCGCCGAGAAGCTGCGCGAGGCCGGCTTCACGGTCGTCGGCACGGGCAACGCCCCGGCGACCACCCGCACCACCACAGTCGGTCATCCGCCGGGTCTGGACGAACGGGCCGAAGTGCTCGCCTCCCGGCTGCCCGGTGTGCGGGCCGGGCAGGACACGGGCGCTGCCGCCGGCACTGTGACCCTGGTCGTCGGAACCGACCTCGATCCCGAGGGCATCCGGTGAGGCGGCCGGGTCCGAGCCCCGAGTCAGGCGTCCGCGGTGTTCCCTTCGGCGGCCGGCCGGGCGGTCCCGGTGACGTCGAGGGCGCGGTCCCACAGGGCCATGAGAGCTCCGTACGTGTCGGGAGGATGCCCGGACCCGGGTGCTCCGGACAGCGGTTCTCCTGCAACGGAGCAGAAGTCATCGGCGGGGGGCGGGGAGAAGTGCCTGCCCGCCCCCCGCTTGTGCGTCCTCTGTCGCCCGCCGGGGCCTGCCGTCAGCCCTCGTCCTCCTCGTCGCCTTCGAAGAAGTCACCGACCTCGTCGACGACTTCGGCCGCGACCATGCCGCCGACAACGCCGACCGCCAGACCGGCGGCACCCGCGGCGACGACGGTCCCCATGCCGGGACCGGATCGGTGGTGGTCGTCGTGGTGGTCGCCGTGACCGTAGTGCCCGCCGTGCCCCCCGGCGTACGGGTCGCCGTGGCCGTAGGCGCCGTGTGAGGCCCTGTGCTCGACCAACTGGCGTACCCAGTCGTCGACGTCGGCGTTCCAGTCGCGGGAGTCGTGGTGGCCGACGGTGAACCTGGTCAGCGCGTCGTGGCCGCCGGAGAGGAAGCCGCCACGCTTGTCCGCCTCCAGCACGACCTCCATACCGCCCGGGTGGGCGAGGAACGTCACCTCGATCTCGTTCACCTGGTGGGCGTACTGCGGCGAAGGAGTGATCTCGATCTCCTGGTAGAAGGGCAGTTGCTGCCCCGTGCCGCCGATGCGCCCGTACTCCAGGTCGGCCGACTTGAAACCGAAGCCGAGTCGGCCGAACGCTTCGAGGATCGCCTCCTGGGCGGGCAGCGGACCGACGGTCAGCGGATCGATGTCGCCTTTGTCCTTGGCGCCCGCCACCGACAGTTCGGTGCGCACGCCGAGCACGATGCCCAGTGGCTGTCCGTGCAGCTCGGTGATCGGGGTCTCCCACGGCAGCGCCAGGCTGAACGGCACGCTGTGCTGCTCGCCCTCGGCGAGCCGGAAGCCGCCGCCGACGGTGAACCGGTCGAAGGCGACGCCGCCCTCGCTCTCACCCTCCTCGTGCTCGACCTCGACGCGGGCGACGAGTTCCAGGGTGATGTGCTCGATGTCGACGTCGGCGTTGCCGCCCTTGAGGTGGACCTGGCCGGTGAGCGTGCCACCGGGCCGGGCGGGGCCCGGGTCGAGGACCGTGTCGACGGTGGGGCCGCCGACGCCGAGTGAGCCGAGCAGTCGTTTGAACACCATGGTGGCGTCCACTCCTTAAACGTACGTGTGTTCCATGAGGGCGGTGCCGCCCGCCCGACGGCGCGCGGCACCGCGGCGGTGCGCGGGGGCCGGTTACCGGGCCGCGTCGAGGGCGGCCAGCGCCTGCGCCCAGCGGGCGTACTTCAGTTCCGCCAGGTCGGCCACGGTCTTGACCCCGAACGCCTCCTGCAGCAGTTCGCCGTCGCGGTCGGAGACCCCCTTCAGCGCGGCCACCGGAGCGGCCAGGATCTCGGGCAGACTCTTGTCCGCCCAGGTCTTGTCCAGCACCTTGTCCAGGTCGATCGAAGCCATCTGTGTCATCTCCAAGAACGCGAGGCCCGGATTGCGCGAGCCTTCTACAGACGAGTAGAAGCATAAGGTGATCGGAGGCGAGGGGGGACACGGTCAGGGCGGGTGCGCCGGGAAAGACCGAAAACAGATTCTCGTGCCGGCCGGGCGCCGGTGTCTCGGAACGCGGCGCGTACTCCCGCCGGCGTACGCGTTCGCCTCGAAACGCTCTTACGGTGAGGCTGTGAGCCGTTCTGCCCCCTGACGCCGCCTTCGCATCCCCTGGCCGCTGCCCCGCCGTTCGCGGATGTGGCGATCGCGGCGGTCGTCGCGGGGTTCACCGGTTCGGACGCGGCGGTCAACGATCCCGGCCACCGGCAGGCCGACACGGTGACCTGGCTGCTGTTCGCGGTCTCGATCGGCGCGCTGCTGGTGCGCAGCCGGTGGCCGGTGGCGGTTGCCTGCTGGGCGACGCCGTCCTCGACGGTTCGTACGCCGAGGGGAGCCGCTGCCGGCGCTGTCCGGCATCGCGGCTCTGTCCTCCGTCGTCGGCGTGCTCGGCCTGGCGATCGGAACGTTCGTACGTCATACGGCCGGTGCGGTCGCCGCCGTGGTCTCCGTGCCGCTGCTGCCGTCCCTGTGCGGGCCGCTCCTCGGCGGCCTGCGGCGATGGGTCGCCGGAGCTGCTCCGACCGCTGCGCCGGAGAAGCTCACGCAGACGTCCGACGCGAGTCCGGAGGCGGTCGGCAGCCTGGGAGCCTGGCCGTCCCTGGCACTGGTCACCGGGTACACCGCCCTCGCCCTGGCCGGAGCGGCGCTGGTCCTGCGGAGGCGTGATGTCTGACCGCCGGCGCTTCACCCTGACCGCGCGCTCGCCCGCCTCGGGCGCGACGCCCGGGTCCGGCCCCTGACCCCGGACGGCCGGGAACGGCGCGGCCGTCACGACCACTGGCCGGTGCTGTACTCGTCCGTCGGCGGCGACGGCGGCCACGAGCCCCGGACGCGGGAGCACGAAGTCCACAGGAAGCCGTCGCTGCGCCGCACCCGGCACCCTTCCGGCCCGTGGCCTCCTGCAGCGGCTTCGCGCGTCCGCTCCAGCACCCGCACGCGGTACGGGCGGGCATGGCCTGTCAGGGGCTCGACCGGCAGACGTCGTGGGCGACCCGGCCGCCCGGGGTGCGAGCCGGCAGGCGCACGCCCCTACTGCCCGGCCGGACATCTGCGGGGCGCCCGCGTGCACCTGTCCAGCGGCGCCGGGGCCACGGGGGGACGCCCCGGCGCCTGCTGTGAGGGAGGCGGCCGGTCACAGGGACCAGCCCAGGACCGGGCCGGCCTCCGCGCCGCCCCGCGCGCCCACGCTCTCGACGTCGCGTTCCGCGAGGTCCAGCAGCTGCCGGCCCAGGTCGCGCAGGGCGCGGCCCGCCGCCAGTTCGTCGCCGATCTCCGGGACGTCCGGGTCCGCCGGGTTCCGGTGGGCGGTGCCGTGACCGGTGAGGGTCGTCGTCCCGGTCTCGAGGGTGGCGCGTGCCTTCGTCGTTCCCTCCTCCTCGAAGAGGTGGAGGCGGGTCTTCCATTCCAGGGTGTGCGACATGACTGCCTCCTCGGCCGGGGGTGGCCCGGGGTGTGCCGGCCGTTCCACGTCCACCGTCCGGCTCCGGCGGGCGCGCGGCGCCGGGCCGACGGTCCCGGGAACGTGCCGTGGGACCGGGTACCCCCGAAATCCGCGGCACCCGCGGCACCGGTGC
This sequence comes from Streptomyces sp. DH-12, assembly GCF_002899455.1. Taxonomy (GTDB): domain Bacteria; phylum Actinomycetota; class Actinomycetes; order Streptomycetales; family Streptomycetaceae; genus Streptomyces. The sequence goes on from NZ_PPFB01000001.1 coordinate 6,734,276, forward strand.
CGGTCACGGGCGGGCGCCCCGGCCCCCGGGCTCCGCGGGTGCGGGGACCGCCCCGGCCGAACGCGGCCGCGTGTCGTCGACCCGGTACGACAACTGGTCGACGACCGCGACCACCCCGTCGAGGCGGCTCGCCGCACGCACCGCCACGTCGCTGTCGCTGCGCCGCTCCACCTGGCCGGTCAGGGTCACCACCCCGTCCTCGACGGTCACGGCGAGCGCCCGGGGCGTCAGCCAGAGGGCCGTCCCCAGGACGTCCCTGCGCACCGCGCGCTCGATGCCGCCGTCGGTGCGCAGCACGGCCTGGAGCAGGTCGCCACGGGTGACGATGCCGACGAGCCGCCCTTCGTCGTCCACCACGGGCAGCCGTTCCACGCCGTGTCCGGTCATGATCCAGGACGCCTCCGTGACGGTGGCGTGCGCCCCCACGGTGACGGCGGGGGCCGACATCACCGCGCCCGCCGTACGGGGCCGGCGTCGGCCGAGCACCGTACGGAGCAGGCGGCGGCCCGCCCTGCGCGGCCGGACCCGCCACGAGCGAGGGGCGTCGTCCGGCCCCGCCGTGCGGGAGCGGGGGCGCGAGAGGTCGGACGTGGAGATCACGCCGATCACCCGGTCCTCGTCGTCCGTCACCGGAAGGCCGCCGACGCGGTGCTCCGCGAGTGCGTGGACCACGTCCCCGAGCGGGGTGCCGTACGCGGCGGTGACCACGTCCGTGGTCATGACGGCGCCGACCTCGGTGGCCTTCATCGCTGAACCTCCTCACTGCGCGGGGTGTTACCGGCGGGACGGACCCCGCCGGGAGCGGTCGCTTTCAGCCTCCGGCGGCCGCCGTGCGGATTCCAGGGCCCCAGGGGGCAGGGAACAGGGCCGATCGGCCCAGTTGTCCGCGATGTCGTCGTTGTGAACGGCCCGCCGGCCCGCCGGCCTGCCCCCGTCGGCCCCCGCGCCCCGACCCGCTCGGGGCCTGTCGGGCCCAGGCCAGGGCCTGGCAGGCCCTCCCCGCCCGCCACCGCCCCGGCGACGCTGGGCGTCGGCGGGGGAACGCTCCGATCGAAAGGTGCTTGTCATGGAGTCGCCGGTAGTCGTCGGTGTCGACGGTTCCGCCGAGAGCCTGGCGGCCGCCGCATGGGCGGCCCACGAAGCCGCGCGCCGTGGAGCCGGTCTGCGGCTGCTGCACGTGCGGAGCCGGCACCCGCGGCAGAACGGCACGGACCCCGCCCGGTCCGCCGACCACAGCCCGGCCCGGCGGGTCCTGGAAAGGGCGGCCGAACACGTCCGTGCCGTCCGGCCGGACGTACGGGTGCACGAGGTCCGGGCCGAGGGGCCCGCGGCCACCGCCCTCGCGCGGGCCGCGGAGGACGCCGATCCGCTGGTCCTCGGCTCGCGCGGGCTCGGCCGGGTCGCCGGTCTCCTCGTCGGTTCCGTCCCGCTCGGCGTCGTGGCGCGGGCCACCCGTCCCGTCGTCCTCGTACGCGCGGACGCGGCGGGAGAGGAGGCGGGACCGCGCGGGGACGGCCGGCAGGACGTCGTGGTCGGGGTCGACGTCATCGAACCCTGCGACGAGGTGCTCGCCTTCGCCTTCGAGGCCGCCCGCCGGCGCCGTACGCGGCTGCGGGCCCTGCACGCCTGGCGCGCGCCCGACCGGCTCACCCCGGGCGCGGCCGGCGCGGGCCCGGCCGGTGACCAGGAGCGGGCCGGGGAGTGGCTGCGCTTCCTGTCCGCCGTGCTCCAGGTGTGGCGGGACAAGTACCCCGACGTCGAGGTCCTGGAGACGGTGGCCGAGGGCAAACCCGCGGGCGCCCTGCTCAAGGCGGCCTCCGACGCGCAGCTGCTGGTCGTCGGGCACCGGATCGCCGGCCGTTCCGCGCTGCCGCGGACCGGTCCCGTCGCCCACGCCGTGATCCATCAGGCCCGCTGCCCCCTGGCAGTCGTACCGCACGGCTGACCTCCGGACGACCGCGGGTCCACGCCTGTCCCGTGAGCGACGTCCGCACGCCCGCCCGCCGAGCACGGCACCGGACACCTGCCCGGTGCCGTGGACGTCCCCCTGGACCCTGGTGCCGCCCGGTGCGGTGCTCGGCCTGTTCGCGCACCCCGGCGCTCCAGCTCCTGCCGGCTGGTCGCCCGGCACCGGTGACTCCGCCGACGGTGGCGGGAGGGCCCGGGGCGCCTGCTCCGACAGGACGGGCGCCCCAGGTCCTGGTGCGTCACCCGCCGTCCCGGCCCCGGGAGGCCGCAGGGCCGGACGCGCTGCGACCGGACGAGCAGGGGAGCCGTGTGGCCACCGCGTGCGGTCCCGCTTCGACGGCGCCACCCGCACGGCCCTCCACCGGTCCGCCTGCCCGGTGGTCGTGGTCCCGCACGGAGAGGAGGGGGACTGAGGGCGGGCGGCCCTCCCCACCGGCCGGACCCTCGCCGCGCCGCTCCGCGCGGCGAGGGCCCCGGCCCGCGGGTGGCCGTACCGGTGCCGCGTCCGACCACGCGACCGGAAGCGGCCCACCGGCGGGTCCCTGCCGCCCCCCTCGCCGGGCGCCCCCGGCCCTGCGCCCCGCAGATGGCCCACGCGGCCCTGTCGGGACCCCGGCCCCCCGGGGAAGCTGAGGAAGGGTACCCACCCACAGGCACACCCCAGGCACACCCCCCAGACATCCCGGAACCACCGACGCGGAAGGACACCACGATGTCCGTCGACACGCACCAGGCCTCCGCCCCGCTCGGCGAGGACGAGCTGAGGACGCTGGACGCGCACTGGCGCGCCGCGAACTACCTGGCCGTCGGCCAGATCTACCTCATGGCGAACCCCCTGCTCACCGAGCCGCTGCGCCCGGAGCACGTGAAGCCGCGGCTGCTCGGCCACTGGGGCACCTCGCCCGGCCTGAACCTCGTCTACACCCACCTGAACCGGGTGATCCGGGCCCGTGACCTGGACGCCCTGTGCGTGTGGGGGCCCGGGCACGGCGGGCCCGCGGTGCTGGCCGGGTCCTGGCTGGAGGGGTCGTACACCGAGACGTACCCGGACATCACCCGGGACGCGGCGGGGATGGCGCGGCTGTTCAAGCAGTTCTCGTTCCCCGGCGGCGTCCCCAGCCACGTCGCCCCCGAGACCCCCGGCTCCATCCACGAGGGCGGCGAGCTCGGCTACTCCCTGTCCCACGCCTACGGCGCCGCGCTGGACCACCCGGACCTGGTGGTGGCCTGCGTGATCGGCGACGGCGAGGCGGAGACCGGTCCGCTGGCCGCCTCCTGGCACTCCAACAAGTTCCTCGACCCCGTCCACGACGGCGCCGTCCTGCCGATCCTGCACCTGAACGGCTACAAGATCGCCAACCCCACCGTGCTCGCCCGCGTCCCCGACGACGAGCTGGACGCGCTGCTCCGCGGCTACGGCCACGACCCCCTCCGGGTGACCGGCGACGACCCGGCCGCCGTCCACCGGGCGATGGCCCGCGCCATGGACACCGCCCTCGACCGCATCGCCGCCCTCCAGCGCGCCGCGCGCGAGGACGGCGCGACCGGACGCCCCCGCTGGCCGATGATCGTCCTGCGCACCCCGAAGGGCTGGACCGGACCCGCCGAGGTCGACGGACAGCCCGTCGAGGGCACCTGGCGCTCCCACCAGGTGCCGCTGCCCGGCGTCCGCGACGACCCCGGCCACCTGCGGCAGCTGGAGGCGTGGCTGCGGTCGTACCGGCCGGAGGAGCTGTTCGACGAGGACGGCCGCCCCCGGGCCGACGTCCTGGCCTGCGTCCCCGACGGCGCCCGCCGCCTCGGCTCCACCCCGTACGCCAACGGCGGGCTGATGCTGCGCGAGCTGCCGCTGCCGCCGCTGGAGCGGCACGCCGTCCCCGTGGACAAGCCGGGGGTGACCATGCACGAGCCGACCCGTGTGCTCGGCGACCTCCTCGAGGACGTCATGAGGGCCACCGCGGACCGGCGCGACTTCCGGCTGGTCGGCCCCGACGAGACCGCCTCCAACCGCCTGCAGGCCGTGTACGCGGCCAGCGGCAAGGCGTGGCAGGCCGGCACGCTCGACGTGGACGAGGACCTCGACCGGCACGGCCGGGTGATGGAGATCCTCTCCGAGCACACCTGCCAGGGCTGGCTGGAGGGCTACCTCCTCACCGGCCGGCACGGCCTGTTCTCCTGCTACGAGGCGTTCGTGCACATCGTCGACTCGATGGTCAACCAGCACATCAAGTGGCTGCGCGTCACCCGCCGCCTGCCCTGGCGCGCCCCCATCGCCTCGCTGAACTACCTGCTGACCTCGCACGTGTGGCGCCAGGACCACAACGGCTTCTCCCACCAGGACCCCGGCTTCGTCGACCACATCCTCAACAAGAGCCAGGAGGCGGTACGGGTCTACCTGCCGCCGGACGCCAACACCCTGCTGTCGGTCGCCGACCACTGCCTGCGCAGCCGCGACTACGTCAACGTGGTCGTGGCCGGCAAGCAGCCCTGCTTCGACTGGCTGTCCATGGAGCAGGCGCGGACGCACTGCGCGCGCGGCGCCGGCATCTGGGACTGGGCGGGCACCGAGACCGGCGACCGGGAACCCGACGTGGTGCTGGCCTGCGCGGGCGACGTCCCCACCCAGGAGGTGATGGCGGCCGCGCAGCTGCTGCGCCGGCACCTGCCCGAGCTGGCCGTGCGGGTCGTCAACGTGGTCGACATCGCCCGTCTGCTGCCCCGCGAGGAGCACCCGCACGGCATGTCCGACTTCGAGTACGACGGCCTGTTCACCGCGGACAAACCGGTGATCTTCGCCTACCACGGCTACCCGTGGCTGGTCCACCGGCTCGCCTACCGCCGCACCGGGCACCAGCACCTGCACGTGCGCGGCTACAAGGAGATCGGCACCACGACCACGCCGTTCGACATGGTGGTCCGCAACGACCTGGACCGCTACCGGCTGGTCATGGACGTCATCGACCGGGTCCCCGGCCTGGCGGTGCGGGCCGCCGCGGTACGGCAGCGGATGGAGGACGTCCGCCTGCGCCACCACGCGTGGATCCGCGAGCACGGCACCGACCTGCCGGAGGTCGCCGACTGGACCTGGGACGGCTGACCGGGCCTCACGCTCCCCGGATCGGCGAACACCCACACGGGGTGCTTTGCGGGTCCTTTACAGTTGGCGTAGAAGCAGCCATTCTGCTTCCACACATCTTCGTACTGTTCGAAAAGGAGCGACGGTCCCCCGATGGGTGATCCTCCCAGTAGTAACCGTGCCACCACCCGCAGTCCGCGTCGTGCGGCCCGACAGGGAGCGGGGGTGGCACGGTGACCGAGGTCCTGCTGCTCCTGCTCGCCCTGCTGCTGACGCTGGCCTGCGGAGTGTTCGTCGCGGCCGAGTTCTCCCTCACCACCGTCGAGCGCGCCGAACTCGAGCGCGCAGCCGACGCCGGTGAGCGCGGTGCGGCCGGGGCGCTGGCCGCCGTACGCCGTCTGACGGTCCAGCTGTCCGGCGCCCAGCTCGGCATCACCGTCACCTCCCTGGTGATCGGCATGCTCGCCGAGCCGTCCCTCGCCGCCCTGCTGCGCGACCCGCTGCGGTCGGCCGGCCTCGGCGGCGCCGCCCCGACCGTGGCCACGCTGCTCGGTGTGGCGCTGTCCACGGTCGTGCTGATGGTGATCGGCGAGCTGGTCCCGAAGAACTGGGCCATCTCGCGTCCCGCGGCGGTCGCCAAGGTCGTCGCAGGACCGCAGCGCGCCTTCACGGCCGCCTTCGGCCCGTTCATCAACCACCTCAACGGCACCGCGAACCGCTTCGTGCGCCGCTTCGGCCTGGAACCCGCGGAGGAGCTGGCGTCCGCCCGCACCGCCGAGGAGCTGGGCGCGCTCGCCCGGCACTCCGCCGCCGAGGGCGCCCTGGAAGCGGACTCCGCGGAGCTGTTCGTCCGCACCCTGCACCTGAGCGAGCTGACCGCCGAGAACGTGATGACCCCGCGCGTCGACGTCTGCGCCCTGGAGGTGCACGCCACCGCCGCCGACGCCGCCGTGCTCAGCCACGCCACCGGCCTGTCCCGCTTCCCGGTCTACCGGGACAGCCTCGACGAGGTCGTCGGCACCGTCCACATCCGGGACGTGCTGGCCCTGGAGCCGGAGCGGCGCGCCACCACGCCCGTCACCGAGCTGACCACGCCGCCGCTGCTGGTCCCCGACAGCCTCCCCGCCGACCGTCTGCTGGAGCGCATGCGCGCCCACCGCGCCATGGCCGTCGTCATCGACGAGTACGGCGGCACGGCGGGCGTCGCCACCGTGGAGGACATCGTCGAGGAGGTCGTCGGCGAGGTCCGCGACGAGCACGACCCCGTCGAGGTGCCCGAGCTGGCGCCCGCACCGCCCACGGCCGACGGCCGCGCGGTCTGGGAGGCCGACGGCGGTCTCCGTCTCGACCGGCTCACCGACCTGGGGCTCCCCGCCCCGGACGGCCCGTACGAGACGGTCGCCGGACTGATCGCCACCCGCCTGGCCCGCATCCCCGTCGCGGGCGACTTCGTGGAGGTCGACGGCTGGGGGCTCGACGTGCTGGCGGTCGAGCACCACCGCGCCGACCGCATACGCGTCACCGCCCCGGCCGTCCTGCCGGCCGCCGAGGTCATGGAGGAGGCCCGATGACCGTCCTGCAGCTCGCCATCGGTGTCCTCACCCTGCTGACCAACGCGTTCTTCGTCGGCGCGGAGTTCGCCCTGATCTCGGTGCGCCGCAGCCAGATCGAGCCGCGCGCCCTCGCGGGCGAGAAGCGCGCCCGGCTGACCCTGTGGGCGCTGGAACACCTGTCCGCGATGATGGCCACCGCCCAGCTCGGCATCACGGTGTCCTCGCTGGTGCTCGGCGCGGTCGCCGAACCGGCCATCGCGCACCTGCTGGAGCCGCCCTTCGAGGCGGTGAACGTCCCGGACGCCCTGGTCCACCCGATCGCGTTCGTCATCGCCCTGACCCTCGCCACGTATCTGCACATGCTGATCGGCGAGATGGTGCCGAAGAACATCGCGCTCGCCGCGCCGGTGCCCAGCGCGCTGCTGCTGGGCCCGCCGCTGGTGTGGCTCACCCGGGCGCTGCGGCCCTTCGTGTTCGGCATCAACGCCTTCGCCAACGTCCTGCTGCGACTGCTGCGGGTCGAGCCGAAGGACGAGGTGGAGTCGGTGTTCACCGACGACCAGCTGGTCCGGATGGTCGTCGACTCCAGCGAGGCGGGACTGCTCACCCCGGCGGACGGGGAGCGGCTGCGGGACGCGCTGGAACTGGGCACCCGCCCGGTCGGCGAGATCCTCGTCCCGGCCCGGCGGATGCACACCGTCGACCACACGGTCACCCCGACGCGCCTGGAGCGCGTGGCCGCCGAGGCGGGCCTGTCCCGCTTCCCGGTCACCGGCCCCGACGGCGCGCTCCTGGGCTACCTGCACATCAAGGACACCCTCGGCGTGACCGAACGGGACCGGCCGTTCCCGCCCACCGCGCTGCACAAGGTCACCCGGGTCCGCATCGACACCCCGCTCGACGACACGCTCACCGCGCTCCGCGCGGAGGGCAGCCATCTCGCCGCGGCCGTCGGCGAGAACGGCAAGGTCATCGGCTTCGTGACGATGGAGGACGTCCTGACGGAACTGGTCGGCCCGGCGGCCCCGGCCCCGGCCTGACCTCCCGCGCCGCCGGCACCGGCGACACCCCGCGGCCCCGGCCGGACACCTGTCCGGCCGGGGCCGCGGCCACGTGCGCCGGCGGTCACCCGTCCATGCGCCGGCGACGCTCGTTGTGCCAGGCGATCGCGCGGCGGATGTCGGGCTCGTCCAGACCCGTGCGGCACGCCAGTTCGGTCATGCCGAGGACCGGCGGACCGGACGTCAGGACGCGGCTGATCTTGCCCGCCCAGAGTTCCTCCTGGACGAAGGGCCGTCGCCGGTAGGCGGCGCGGATCAGCTCCAGGTGCGCCTCGCAGCACGCGGTGACACGGCGCAGACCGTCGTGCAGCGGATCGTCGGGACGCACGGCCGAGGAGTCCGCCACATGACCCCGCACCGCCTCCTCCGGCGGGAACGTTCTCGCGCACAGATCGCACAACTCCGGTGCGACGGGGGCGGATCGACGCGCGTGCTTCCTGCGTTTCCACATGGAGAGCTCCCGGTGGCCGACTGCGCTCAGCGTACTGCGCCGGGCCCGCTTCCACCCGGCGGCGGACGACGTCACCCCCGCCCCCGGCCTACGGCACACCCAGCTCGAAGAGGACGTACCCCGCGTACGACCCGGAGGCCACCGCCGCCGTGCCCAGCACCGCGGCCAGCACGGGCCCGCTCAGCCGGCGCATGGCCAGGGCGAGCGGCACGTACAGCGGGAACAGCGGGAGCAGGTAACGCGAGACGTTGCCGAAGTACTGCTGGGTGGCCATCACCATCAGGTACGACAGCACCGTGTACACCACCAGCACGGCCGGCGGGCGCAGCCGCACCAGCAGCACGGTCAGCACCGGCACCAGCAGCACCACCCCGACCCCGATGATGTCCTCCATCGGCATGGCGAACAGGTAGTCGAAGTGCCCGACCGGCACGGAGGTCAGCACGTCGAGGCTGTGCCGTCCGTAGTCGAAGGTGTGGCCCCAGGCGCCCTCCTGGAGCTTGGTGTAGCCGCCCCAGTCGCCCATCCGGTGCCCCACCCAGGCCAGGTAGCCGGCCGTGCCCAGCGGGGCGATCGCCGCGGCGGCCAGCGGGCGCCGCCAGTCCTCCCGCCGCCGGACCACCGCGAGCAGTCCCGCGACGGCGAGCGCGGCGGCCAGGGCGACCGCCGTGGGCCGGGTCAGCCCGGCGGCGAAGGCCAGCACCCCGGCGGCCGCCCAGCGGCGGGTCGTCACGGCCCAGCAGGCCCAGGCGGCCAGCGCCGTGTACAGCGACTCGGAGTACACCGCCCACTCCGCGCCGGACCCCGGCCACACCGCCCACAGACCCACGGCGACCAGCCCGGCCCGGCGCCCGCCCAGCCGCGCGGTCACGGCGTGGATGCCGAGCGCGGCGACGAACGAGCACACCACGGAGACGGTCATCCCGGCGCCGTACGGGCCGAGTCCGGTGACCTCCATGACCAGCCGCATCAGCGCCGGGTACAGCGGGAAGAACGCCGCGGAGTTGCCCTCCAGGGTGATCAGTCCGGTCGCGCCGGGGACGGGCTCCAGGGCGGGGTCGTAACCGTGCAGGGCGATCTGCTGGTACCACCAGCCGTCCCAGCTCCCCAGCACGTCCCACGGGCGCGCGCCGCCGCCGAACCTGACGTGCTTCTCCCGGAAGTCGCCGGCGGAGTCCAGCAGGACCAGGAACACGGTGAAGCCCGTCAGCTTGAGCACCCCGTACACGGCGAGAACGGGCCCGAGACGGGAAGCGAGGCGGCGCAGCCGCTCACGGGAGCCGGGCGGGGACGGGGCGGCTGCCGGCCCGGGCCGGCGGGTCGTCGTGCTGCTCATGAGGCGGGGATCCCTGTCGTACGGCGGGAGCGGCGGCCGGGGAGGACGCAGGCGCGCAGGAGGTGGAAGCGGAGCAGGGCGGCGGCGAGGTTCGCGGCGGCCAGCACCGGCAGCTCGGCCCGGGGACCGGCGGCGGGCAGGGCGTGGTGGAGGACGGCCAGCGCACCGCCGGTGAGGGCGAGACCGGCCAGGAGGGCCGCCGGCCCCGCGCGTCCTCGCACGCCGAAGGTGAAGCGCCGGTCGGCGGCGGTGCTGAGGACGGTGCAGAGGAGCAGGGCGAGCGCGTTGCCCGCCTGGGCTCCCGCGGCCGGCCGCAGCAGGACGTACAGGGCGAGGTGCAGCAGTGCGCCGGCGGCTCCCGCGGCGGCGAACCGGAGCAGCCGGGCGGGGCGGCCGGGCGGCGGGACCGCGGAGCCGGCGGCTGTGCCGGCGCCGCCCAGCGCGGCCAGCGGCAGCCGCCCGCGGGCCAGCGCCCGGGCCAGCCGGGCCATGCCGCGCAGGTCCGCGAGCGCCGTGGGGAGGAGATCGACCCGGCTGTCGGGGTCGTCCACCCAGTCCACCGGCACCTCGTGGATGCGCAGCCCGGCCCGCTCGGCGATCACGAGCAGCTCCGTGTCGAAGAACCACTCGCGGTCCTCCACCAGCGGCAGCAGCCGTTCGGCCACCTCCCGCCGGACCGCCTTGAAACCGCACTGCGCGTCGGTGAACCCGACGGAGAGCGTGCCGCGCAGCAGCCCGTTGTAACAGCGGGAGATGATCTCCCGCTTCGGCCCGCGCACGACCCGGGAGCCCCGGGCCAGCCGGGTGCCGATGGCGAGGTCGGAGTGGCCGGAGATCAGCGGCGCGACGAGCGGGAGCAGCGCCGCGAGGTCGGTGGACAGGTCCACGTCGAGATACGCCAGCACCGGGGCGGGGGAGCGGGACCAGGCGGTGTGCAGGGCGCGTCCGCGTCCCTTCTCCTCCAGGCGCACCCACTGGGCGCCGGGCAGTTCCCCGGCCAGGCGGGCGGCGATCCACGGGGTGCGGTCGGTGCTCGCGTTGTCGGCGACCGTGATCCGGAAGGGGTACGGGAAGGTCTCCGCGAGGTGCGCGTGCAGCCGGCGGACGCAGGGCTCGAGGTCGCGCTCCTCGTTGTGCACGGGCACGACCACCTCCAGGACGGGCTCGGGGTGGTGGTGCCCGGGACCGAGGGGCGGTGCGGACCGCCGGGCGGTTCTCATGGGGGTCCCTTTCCGGCGTACGCCTGGGGTCGCGGTGACGAGGTGTCGGAGATGATGTGGGCATGCCAAGCAAGCCCGTCGGGTGGTCCGTGGGCGGGTCGGGCGGGCCCGCGGCCCGCCCGGGGTCATCCGCCCGGGGTCATCCGCCCGGGGTCATCCGCCCGGGGTCATCCGCCCGGCGGGGGAGAGGTCGGGGTGCCGCCGTGGCCGGGTTCCGTGGTGACCGGCCCGGTCGCCCTCGGCGGGGGGCCGCCCGGTGCGCCGGGCTCGGACGTCCGGGTCGGCGGCGGTGACGTGCTCGGCTCCGTGGCGCCGGACGGGGCCCCGGTCGGTTCGCCGGACAGCGAGGGGGCCGTCGACCCGGTCGCCGGCAGGGGCAGGTCGGCCGGTGCGGTCCCGGAGCCGAGGCGGGGCAGCAGCGCCAGACCGACGCTCAGCCCGGCCACCGCGAGGGCGGAACCGCCCGCCCGCACCAGCATCCGCGTCCGGCGACGGGCCCGGATGCCCTCGTACAGGCGTGCCCGCTGCCCCGGTTCGAAGGGGGCGGGCGTCCGGCCCTCGCGCATCATGCGCGTCAGCTCGCGCTCGAAGTCGTCCATCGCTGCTCCCCTCACGTCACGGGCCGGGCGGAGTCGGACAGGATCTGCCGCAGCCGTGCCACGCCGCGCGACGCGTGGGAGCGGGCCGTGCCGACCGGGCAGCCGAGGGTCTGCGCCACCTGCCCCTCGGGCAGGTCCTCGTAGTAGCGCAGCACCACCGCCGCCCGCTGCCGGGGCGTCAGCAGGGCCAGCGCCGCTTCGAGGCGCGAGCGTTCGGCGACGGACGCGGACACGTCGCCCGGTCCGGGCCGGTCGGGCAGTTCACCCACGGGGCGCTCACCCCACCAGCGGCGGCGGGCCGACCGCGCGGCCAGCCGCACCATCACCTGGCGGACGTACGCCTCCGGCGCCTGCTCGGCGACCTTCGGCCAGGCGAACCACAACTTCACCAGGGCCTCCTGCACCAGGTCCTCGGCGCGCTGGCGGTCGCCGCCGGTGAGCAGACGCGCGACATGCAGCAGCGCCGACCAGCGGGCGGCCACGAACTCGTCGAAGCCGTCGGCCCGAAACCGCTGCATCCCTTACCGCCCCGTGTCCGTACAACCCCTTGCACCTGGAAGAAGGCCCTGGGACCGGGGAAACGCTGCAGCACGCCACTGTGACCCGTATCACGTCTCGTGAAGGGTGCGGTCGCAGCGGCGCCGCACACACGAAAAGGGCAGTGCCGAAAGGCACTGCCCTGCTGGTTCCCGAGCAGCCGGCCGAGAAGGCGGCCGACACGGCGACGGCCCCGGCGAACGCCGGGACCGCCGAGGTCAGTGGGCGCCGGGGCCGCCGCTGCCGAAGCCTCCGCCGCCGCCCTCGTTCCAGCGGGGACGCCCCTCGCCGGCGCCGGTGCGGCTGCCCGCGTTGCCGTGGCCCTTCAGCTCGTGCGGGCTCAGCCGCTCCTCGGTCCGGGGCATCTCCTCCGGCTCCCGGTGCTCCCGCACCTCGCGGACCGGACCGCCCTCGGGCATCCGGGGCTGCTCCTCGGGCCGCGGCCGGCGCGAGTCGTTGTTACGGACCCGGCGGCTGCCGAACAGGAACATGCCGATCAGCAGGGCCAGGACCGCGATCCCGGCCACCACCAGACCGACGCCCAGAGCACCGCGTCCCGCCGCCAGGTCGGCTGTCTCCATCGCGTTCATCATGTCCTCGCGGGTACCCCGGGTCCCCGCCCCGAACCAGGTCGCCCCCGCCGGACCCGCCCGCGGGACGCCGCACAGCCCTGGGGATCGCCGGGCCGACCGGGTTTGACGCCCCGTACGGGGGCAACCCGCGCGGTGTGACGACGACATCGCAGGAGGAGCTGTTCCGGTTCCTGGAGGACCGGTTCGCCTGCGCCCAGGCCTGCGCCGAGTGCGCCCGGGCCTGCGCGACCCGGGCCGGCCTCGTGGACCCCGACGGCGCCGAGAACCAGGAACTCGTACGACGCAAGGGCATCATGTGCGCGGAGGTCTGCGACGCGACCTGCCGTGTGCTGTCCGAGCAGAACCAGGCCGACGAGGCCACCATCCGCATGCAGGTCGAGTGGTGCCGCCAGGTGTGCCTGGAGAGCGCCCAGGTCTTCGACGGGCACCCCGGAGCGGAACGGACCGCGGAGGCCTGCCGCGCCTGCGCGCGGGCCTGTACCGAATTCCTCGCCACCCTCGACTGACCCACCGTCCCGCCACGTCCCCGGCCGCCCCCGGCCCCGTGCGCACTCGGGCGGGTCGTCGCCCTGCAGGGCGAGACCGGGGCCGGACGGACCACGCCGCCTCCGTCGTGGTCCGTCCGGCCCCGGCCGAGCCGTCCGGGGCCGGACGCCCTCGCCGAGTCCCGGGAGGTGGCCGCCCTGCGCGAGCGGGTGCCCGGCGCCGGCGACCCGGACGCCCTGGCCAGCCGCCGCGAGGCCGCCGTCGCGCCGGGCCGGCTGGGCGACCGGGCGCACGCGCTCACCGAGCACCGGAGGGGGCCGTCGCCCGGGAGCGGGTGTTCGGCGCGGACCACCCCGACACCCTCGCCGCCCGCGAGGACGAGGCCCGCTGCCTGAAGGGTCCGGGCCGCCCGGGAGAGGCGGCGGAGCTGTACGGGCGGGGGGCGCCGCTTCGCGGGCGGGGTCCGGCCGGAGGCGCGCGGTCCCTTGCCCCCGCCGGGTCCGGCCGGTCGTCCCGGTCCTCCGGACCCCCTCTGGCCGCGGGCGATCGTCACGTGTTACGAAGAATCATGACCGCAGCTCGGGACGCCCGGACGTACGACGCCGTCGTCGTCGGCGGAGGCCACAACGGCCTCGTCGCCGCCGCCTACCTCGCCCGTGCCGGGCGCTCCGTCCTGGTGCTGGAGCGGCTGGACCACACCGGCGGCGCGGCGGTCTCCACCCGTCCCTTCGCGGGTGTCGACGCACGCCTGTCCCGGTACTCGTACCTGGTCAGCCTGCTGCCCCGGAAGATCCTCACCGACCTGGGGCTCGACGTCCGGCTCTCCACCCGCACCATCTCCTCGTACACCCCCGCCGAACGCGACGGCCGGCCCACCGGTCTGCTCGTCGGCGGCGGCGAGGAACGCACCCGCGAGGCGTTCGTCCGGCTCACCGGCTCCGACCGCGAGCACCGGGCGTGGCAGGACTTCTACGACCTGACCGGCCGGGTCGCCCGCCGGGTCTTCCCCACCCTCACCGAGCCGCTGCCCACCCGTGAGGAGCTGCGCCGCACGGTGGACGACGAGGAGGCCTGGCGGATCCTCTTCGAGGAGCCCCTGGGCGTCGCCGTCGAGGAGCGCTTCGCCGACGACCTGGTGCGCGGCGTCGTCCTCACCGACGCGCTCATCGGCACCTTCGCCGACGCCCACGACCCCTCACTGAAGCAGAACCGCTGCTTCCTCTACCACGTCATCGGCGGCGGCACCGGCGCCTGGGACGTCCCGGTCGGCGGCATGGGCGCGCTCACCGACGCGCTCGCCGGCGCCGCCCGCGCGGCCGGCGCGGTCATCGCCACCGGCCACCAGGCCGTACGCGTCGAGACCGACGGCCGTACCGCCGAGGTCACCCACCGCACGGCCGACGGCGAGGGCGTCGTCACCGCCCGGCACGTCCTGGTCAACGCCTCCCCGAAGGAGCTGGCGCGGCTCACCGGCGACACGCCCCCGCCGCCCGCCGAGGGCGCCCAGCTCAAGGTGAACATGCTGCTCGAGCGGCTGCCCCGGCTCCGCGACAGCTCCGTCGACCCGCGTGAGGCGTTCGCCGGCACCTTCCACATCGCCGAGGGCTACGAGCAGCTGGCCACCGCGCACGCCCAGGCCGCCGCGGGACGGCTGCCCGACGCGCCGCCCTCGGAGATCTACTGCCACTCGCTCACCGACCCGTCGATCCTCGGGCCCGGCCTGGCGGCGCGGGGCTGTCAGACCCTCACCCTGTTCGGACTGCACACGCCGGCGCGGCTGTTCGAACGGGACAACGACGCGGTGCGCGAGGAACTGCTGAAGTCGACGCTGGCCCAGCTCGACGCCCACCTGGCCGAGCCGATCGCCGACTGCCTCGCCACGGACGCCGACGGCCGCCCGTGCGTCGAGGCCAGGTCGCCGCTCGACCTGGAACGCGACCTCGGGCTGCCCGGCGGCCACATCTTCCACCGCGACCTCTCCTGGCCCCACGCCCAGGACGGCACCGGCCGCTGGGGCGTGGAGACGGCCCACGCCAACGTGCTGCTCTGCGGCGCGGGCGCGGTGCGCGGCGGCGGGGTGAGCGGGGTGCCGGGGCACAACGCGGCGATGGCCGTGCTGGAGGCCGGCCAGGACTGACGGCCCGGCCGGCCGTGGTCCGGCCTCAGCCGTCCTCCCGGCTCCAGCCCTCCGCCCGCAGGCGCGCCGCGTCCGCGGGGCGGGCCTCGTCGAAGAGCCGGCGGCGGCCCCTCTCGACGCGCAGCCGGTCGACGTAGGCGCCGCGCCCGACGTACAGCCGGTCCGTCGTGTACCGCCAGCGCACGACGAGCCCGGGGGCGGCCGGCAGATCGGCGGTGAGGTCGTGCCAGACGCGGCCGGACCAGCCGGTGGCCGTGCCCGTCGGGTGCTGCTCGGGCGCGCCGCCGCGCCGCCGTGTCGTGAACGGGACCGGCTCCCAGGCCGTCCCGCCGTCCGCCGAGGACTCGAGGACCAGGACGTCGGCCCGCGGTTCGGTGTCCCACCACAGCGCGCAGCTCAGCCGGGCCGCGCCGGACGAGGTGTCCAGCGCCGGCAGCGCGAGGGTCGCCGTGGCCGCGCTCGCCATCCCCGAGAACCACGCCGTGCGCCCCCGGGCCGGCCGCACCGGCACCGCGCGGGCCAGCTGGTCGGCGGCGGCCACCCGGGGCGCCGAACCGGACCGCCAGCTGCGCACCGGGTGCACGGAGTTGCCCAGGACGACGAGGAAGGAGTCGGTGGTCGGGTCGAGCACCAGCGCCGTGCCGGTGAACCCGGTGTGGCCGGCCGTGCGGGGCGTGGCCATCGCGCCCATGTACCAGTGCTGGTGGAGCTCGAAGCCCAGGCCGTGCTCGTCGCCCGGGAACGCGGTGTTGAAGTCGGTGAACATCAGCTCCACCGACTCCGGCCGCAGGATCCGCTCCCGGCCGCGGACACCGCCGTCGAGCAGCGTCCGCGCGAGGACCGCCAGGTCCCACGCGTCGGAGAACACACCGGCGTGGCCCGCGACCCCGCCCAGGCTGTACGCGTTCTCGTCGTGCACCTCGCCCCACACCAGCCCCCGGTCCAGCCCGGACCACGGCGTGCGGGCGTCCTCGGTGGCCGCGATCTTCGGCTTCCAGGACGCCGGAGGGTTGTAGCGGGTGCGCCGCATGCCGAGCGGCTCGGTGATCTCCTCGCGCAGCAGCACGTCCAGCGGGCGCCCGGTGACGTGCTCCAGCACGAACTGCAGCGAGATCAGGTTCAGGTCGGAGTACAGGTACGCGGTTCCCGGCGGGCTCGCCGGCGCCTCGTCGTAGACGCGCTGCACCTTCTCCTCGTACGTCGGCGCCGCGTACAGCGGGATCCACGCGCGGAACCCCGAGGTGTGCGTGAGCAGCTGCCGGATCGTCACGTCCTGCTTCCCGGCCCGCCCGAAGTCCGGCAGGTACGAGGCGACCGGCGCCTCCAGCGTCAGCCGGCCCCGCTCGATCTGCTGCACGGCGAGGACGGAGGTGAACAGCTTCGACACCGACGCCAGGTCGAAGACGGTGTCCTCGGCCATCGGTATCTGGTGCTCCGCAGGGAACTCGACGCCGGTGTCGGTCTCCTCGTCGTACGCCTGATAGCGCACGGCCATCCCGATGGGCTGGTGCAGCGCGACCGTGTGCCCCCGCCCGGCGAGCAGAACGGCCCCCGCGTACCAGGGGTGTTCCGGGGAGGGCTGGAGGAACGCCTCGGCGTCGGCGACGAGTCGCCGCAGCGGACCGGGCAGCAGCCCGGCCCGCTGCGCCGACCCGTGCCGCAGCGCCGGGCGACCGCCCCCGCGGGCCGCGGCCGCCGCGGCCGCCGGATCCGCGGGCAAGGAGGCGAACGCCAGCCCCCCGCCCAACGCCAGCGCTCCCACGCCCACGTGCCGCCGACTGATCCCTCTGCCGTCCGTCATCCGTCCACCCTCCCGGGTCCAGCCCCGAGCCGCCTGAAAGTAACTTCCGGACATCGCCGCGCGAGATGAAACTTTCGTGTCAGGGGTGCGGGTTGTCAATGGCTGTGGACAACGGGCGAGCGGGGCCGTACGAGGGCCGCCGCTCCACCCGCACTACTCTGGCCGGAGTGGTCCGTGGAGGGGAGTGGTGGACGTGGTGCGGCGGAACGAGACGCGGCGGGCCGCGCTGGTGGACGCGGCGATCGAGGTGCTGGCGCGGGACGGCGCGCGGGGGCTGACCTTCCGGGCCGTGGACACCGAGGCCGCCGTGCCCCCCGGTACCGCGTCGAACTACTTCTCCTCGCGTGACGATCTGCTCACCCAGGCCGGGGCCCGGGTCTACGAGCGGCTCCAGCCGGACGAGGAGACCGTCGCGCGGCAGCGTGCCGCGGGCCGGGACCGGGAGACGTACGCCGAGATCATGCGCGAACTGGTGGGCCGTGTCGCCTCGTTCCGCACCGGCTACCTCGCCCTGCTCGAACTGCGGCTGGAGGCCACCCGCCGGCCCGGACTGCGCACCGTGCTCACCGAACGCGTCCGGGCCGACGTCGAGGCGAACGTCCGCCACCACGAGGGCTCCGGCCTCCCCGGTGACGCCACGGCCGTCAAGCTGCTGTACCTCGCCCTGAACTGGCTGATCGTCGAACAGCTCACCCTGCCGGACGTGTTCGCCCCCGAGGAGCGGGAGCGGCTGGTGGCGGCCGCGGTCGAGCGGATCGTGACCGACGGGCGGTAGGCCGAGCCACCCCGGGCCGGGTCTCAGCCGCGCCGCTCCCGCAGGTCCACGATGCGCCGGATCTTGCCCACCGACCGCTCCAGCGACTCCGGGTCGACGATCTCCGCCTCGACCGAGACGCCGATGCCGTCCTTCACCGCCTGCACGATGGACCGGGCCGCCGCCTCCCGGGCCGCCGCGTCCGCGTCCGGGCGGGCCTCCGCACGCACCGTCAACCGGTCCGTGCGGCCGCGCGTGGTCAGCCGCAACTGGAAGTGCGGCGCCACGCCGGGGGTGCGCAGCACGATCTCCTCGATCTGCGTGGGGAAGAGGTTCACCCCGCGCAGGATCACCATGTCGTCGCTGCGTCCGGTCACCCTCTCCATGCGCCGGAACACCCGTGCCGTGCCCGGCAGCAGCCGGGTCAGGTCCCGGGTCCGGTACCGGACGACCGGCATGGCCTCCTTGGTGAGCGAGGTGAACACCAGCTCGCCCCGCTCGCCCTCGGGCAGCACCTCGCCCGTGACCGGGTCGACGACCTCCGGGAAGAAGTGGTCCTCCCAGATGTGCAGCCCGTCCTTGGTCTCCACGCACTCCTGCGCGACACCCGGGCCGATCACCTCGGACAGGCCGTATATGTCGACCGCGTCGATCGCGCACCGCTCCTCGATCTCCCGGCGCATCTCCTCCGTCCACGGCTCGGCGCCGAAGACGCCCACGCGCAGGGAGGTGGAGCGCGGGTCGATGCCCTGCCGCTCGAACTCGTCGAGCAGGGTGAGCATGTAGGACGGGGTCACCATGATGACCGACGGCTCGAGGTCCTGGATCAGCGTGACCTGCCGTGACGTCATGCCGCCGGACGCGGGGATCACCGTGCAGCCGAGGCGTTCGGCGCCGAAGTGGGCGCCGAGGCCGCCCGTGAACAGGCCGTACCCGTACGCGATGTGGACGGTGTCGCCGGGCCTGCCGCCCGCCGCGCGCAGCGACCGCGCGACCATGTCGGCCCACATGGACAGGTCGTTCTCCGTGTAGCCGACGACCGTGGGGCGCCCGGTGGTGCCGCTGGAGGCGTGCAGCCTGCGGATCCGCTCGCGCGGGACGGCGAACATGCCGTACGGGTAGTTCTCCCGCAGGTCCGCCTTGGTGGTGAAGGGGAAGCGGGACAGGTCGGACAGCGAACGGCAGTCGTCGGGGTGGACGCCCGCCTTGTCGAAGGACTCCCGGTGGAACGGCACGTTCTCGTACGCGTGCCGCAAGGAGTTCCGCAGCCGCTCCAGCTGGAGGACCCGCAGACTGTCGAGGTCGAGCCGCTCCGCCGGGTCCAGCAGGTCCGCCGCCTGAGTCATCAGGACCTTCCCTCCACCCGTCCTCCTGCCGTCGACCGATCATTCGGTCGTGTGCCACGGGCCCCAGTAACGCAGCCGACCGCCCTCCGGTGCAAGAGCCCGGCCTGCACTTTTCCGACGGCGCGATCCGAGGACGCGGCGACGACACCGCCCTGAGGGGCGCGGGGAGCCGCGCGAGCGAGCCCCACCGCCCCGCACCCGCCCAGCGACCGTCATCCGCACTCCCTCCCGCCCCCCTGGCACGGCCTGTCCGCAGGACGGACCGATCGCTAGGCTGGCCGCGGACGACGGCAACCGGGAGGAGCACGGACGTGGCCGACAGCACCACCCAGCAGCGCCCGCTCACGGGCTGGGACAAGCCCGAGCTGGACCTCAGCAACGCACAGTGGCAGTCCGGCAGCAGAGGTCTGGGCGACGTCCAGATCGCCTTCGTGGAGGGCTTCATCGCCATGCGCAACGGTGGCCGCCCGGAGAACCCCTCCCTGATCTTCACCCCCGCCGAGTGGGGCGCCTTCGTGTCGGGTGCGCGCGAGGGCGACTTCGACCTGACCTGACCCGATCGGCGGCGCGCCCCGCCCCACGGACGTGTGCCGCGCGCTTTTCCGGACACGTGATGCGCAGAGAGCCGCGCCGGACCGCACGGGGAACGGCGCGGACCCGATGCCGTATCCGGAGGCGAGACACATGAACGACCAGCCGGTGGTCGCGGCGGTGGACGGATCCCAGGACGGACTGCGCGCCCTGGAGTGGGCCCTGGACGCCGCCCGGCGGCGCGGGGCGACGCTGCGCGTCCTGCACGTCCGCGCGGACCTGCCCCGCACCCGGCCGGAGGCGCGGGACGCGGGGCCGCCCGGCGCGGACGAGGACCCGGTGCTCGCACAGGCGCGCGCCCGGGTGGACGAACTGGGCGGCACGCCGTCCGTCGAGTACGTGGTGACGGAGGGCGTGCCGGGCGCGCTGCTGCCCGAGGCAGGCGCGGAGGCCCGGCTGCTGGTGCTCGGCTCCCGGGGCCGCGGCGGCTTCGCCAGCCTGCTGCTCGGGTCGAACTCCCTGGCCGCAGCCCGTGACGCCGTGTGCCCGGTGGTCGTGGTGCCCCGGCCCGGCCGCGGCGGCGAGGAGGACGCGCCGGCCCGCCCGGACGGCCCCGTGGTCGTCGGGGTGAACGCCGACGGCCCCGACGCGGCGACGCTCGGCTTCGCCTTCGCGGAGGCCGCCCTGCGCCGCACCGGGCTGCGGGTCGTCACCGCGTACCCGTGGCCGCTGCAGACGATGATGCTGCCCGGCGAGGTGCCGCCCGCGCAGGCCGACCAGGAGGCGATCGAGCACGAGACGCGCGTCCTCGCCGACGGCTTCCTCGCCCCGTACCGGGAACGGCACCCGGAGGTCGTCACCGAGGTCGCCGTGGAGCCCGGCGACGCGGCCGGTCACCTGGTCGGCGGGTCCCGGGACGCCTCGCTGGTCGTGGTGGGCCGCCACCGCCGCCGCCTGTTCGCGCCCGCCCGCATGATGGGTTCGGTCACCCAGGCGGTTCTGCTGCACGCGCACAGTCCGGTGGCGGTCGTTCCGCCCGTTCCCGGGGAGGAGTGAGCCGGAAGGCGCCGGGCCGGGCTGCCGGGAGGCTTCCGCCCGGCCGTCCGAACCGGGTTCCGGCCACGTACCATGGCGGCATGTCGTTCCTCCGCCGCCGTAGTGCCACACCCGCCGGGCCCGATTTCGACGTACTGGCCATGGACCCGGGCGACTGGCCCGGCAACCTGGGCGCGGGCCTGCTGCCCGCCCCCGACGGAACCTGCCACGGCGTCTTCCTGCGCTACGACCTGTTCGGCGGCCGCGGTCCCGCGATGATCATCGGCAATCTGCCCGAGGGCTCCCCGGCCCGTGACGTCCCCGAGGGCGAAGTGCCCTTCGAGGTCGGACAGCTGCTGCTGGCGCTGGAGAACGACGAGGAGGTCACCGTCGTCTCCACGGAGGAGGTGCCGGTGATGCAGGGCGACAATCTGCTGATCGTGCGCCGCGTCAAGCTCTCCGAGAGCCGGATCTCCTGCGTGCAGTTCGACCGCAGCGACAACGTCCTGGTGACCATCGCCGCCTGGGACCGCCCGATCACCGACGACCTGTACGCCCTCCTCAAGCCGCTGCCGGCGGAGCTGTTCCAGCAGGGCTGACCTCACCCACGGACGACGACGGGCGCCCCCGGACCGCACCGGTCCGGGGGCGCCCGCCGCATGGCGCACGCTCCCGCGCTACGACGACGAGACCGTCACGTCCGCCGCCCGCACGAAACCGACCCGGTGGCCGAACTGGATCTCGTAGTACTGCTCCTCGCCGCGCACCACCCGGTGCGAGGCCGGGTCGAAGGTCACCGCGTAGTAGTACTCGCCCGGCACCTTGCCGCCGGTCACGTACTTCTGCCCCGCGAGCACCCTGTACGGCAGCGCCGACACCGCCTGCACCGGCACCCCCGCCGGGTAGGCCGCCGCCTCCGGGTACGCGCGCCCGTACACGGGCACGGAGTCCAGGCCCTCGCGCGGGGTGACCACCCTCGCCCTGGCCGGCACGGCGACCGGGTTCTCCGCCGGGTTGCGGAACCAGGCCTTCTGGCCGAGGTACCAGATCGCGGTCCAGTCGCCCCACCGGTCGGCCACCGCGTACTGCTGGCCCGTGGACACCCGCGAGGACAGGTCGTTCACCCCGGTGGTCGGCGCGGAGCCGAGGCCGATGTCCTTGATCAGCGGGGAGTCCACGTCGTGGTCGGAGTACAGCCGCACCGCGCTCGACCCGTGCGGGGCGCAGGGCTGCCCGGCGGTCCCGCAGCCGGTGAACACCGGCCGGTTGGCGGCGTAGTCGGGCCGGATGGTGACGGCCCCGGAGTCCTTCCTGCCCGTGGCCTTCAGCGGGCTGCCCAGCAGCTCGAAGTAGTGCCGCCAGTCCCAGTACGGGCCTGGGTCGGTGTGCATGCCCGGGATGGTGGCGGCGGTGGTGCCCGGGACCGTGTCGTGGCCGAGGATGTGCTGCCGGTCCAGCGGGATGCCGTGCTTGTCGGCCAGGTACCTCACCAGCCGGGCCGAGGACCGGTACATCGCCTCGGTGTACCAGGCGTCGGGGTCCGTGAGGAAACCTTCGTGCTCCAGGCCGATCGACGCCGCGTTGACGTACCAGTTGCCCGCGTGCCAGGCGACGTCCTCGGCCTTCACGTGCTGCGCGATGTGGCCGTCGGTGGAGCGCAGGCTGTACTGCCAGGACACGTAGGTCGGGTCCTGGACCATGTGGAGGACGCCCTCCCAGGCGCCCTCCGTGTCGTGCACGACGATGTACCGGATCCGCTGCGAGGCGGGCCGGTTCCCCAGGTCGTGGTTGCCGTAGTCGCCCTCGCCGAACTCCTCGTACGGCGCCGGGATCCACTCGCAGGACACCGTCCTCGGGCACTCCGTGCCGACCGCGGAGCCCTGGCGCAGCCCGGCGCGGTCCAGCGCCGAGGTGTCGGGCGCCACGCCGGGGCGGGCGTCCAGGACGACCCGCTGCCCGGCGTCCGTGACCCGCTCCTCGCCCTCCCGGATCACCGCGAACACGTCGTTCGCGTACGCCGTCGCCGAGGCGCGGTCGTCGGCGCCGGAGAACAGCGCCACCGCCCCGTACCAGTCGGCCGGGTCGTCACTGGCCGGCGCGCCCAGCCGACGCTGCGCCTCGGCCAGCAGGGCGGCGCCGCCCGCCACGTTCGCCGCCGGGTCCTCGCGCAGCGTCCCGGCGCTCAGGCCGGTCAGCCGGGCCGCCCTCGGCAGGGTGGTCAGCCGGTCCGGCAGCTCCGCGGTGTCCAGGCCGAGCTCCGAGGGGCGCAGCGCGGGACGCGCGTCGTCACCGCGCGGGTCCTCGGAGCCGGTCGCGTGGTGCCCGGCGGAGGCGAGCGCGGCGCGGGCGTCGGTCAGGTGCATCGGCCCGTAACCGCCGGTGACGCTCGGGGCGCCCCCGTGCGCGTCCCAGCGGGACTGCAGATAGGAGACGCCCAGCAGGACGCTCTGCGGGACGTCGTACGCGGCCGCGGCGGAGGCGAACGCCTGTTGCAGCCGGACGGTGGCCGGCGGGGCCGGGTCGGGCGCCGCGCCCAGCAGGGGCAGCGTCAACGAGGCCGCGGCCAGGGCGCCCACAGCGCCCCGGACGGCGCGTCGTGACGGCCCGGCCGCACGGCCGGGCTCGGTGGCGAGGTCTCGCACTGCAGCCTCCTGGGGACGGTCGGGTGACCCGTCAGTGGTACCGGCAGGCCGATGATCCGTCAATCATGCCCAGGAAGGCGCGAATTCCCTTGTCAATCGCGGTGTGCGCGGTTTCGTGGCGGTCCGTGGCGGGACCTGCGGCGCGTCAGCGGTCTACACCGGTGGCGCGCCCGGCGGCGTCTGCGCCGTGGTCGTACGCCGTCCCTTCCTGGACGGCTCGGGAGCGGCGGTCCGAGAGGGACCGCCCGACAGTGACGGCCCGACTGCCCGCGGCGGTCGTCGCCTGCGGGCAGTCGCACGGGCGTCGGCGGGACGGTCGTGCCGCGCGGGTCAGCGGGTGCCGACCGCGGCGCGCACGGCCCGCCGGGCCAGCTGGCAGTCGTCGTGCAGCCGGCGCAGCAGCAGCCGCTGCTCCTCACCGGACGGCACGCCCCCCGGCCGGCCCCCCGCGGGCGCCGGCGCCGACTCGTGCATCGAACGCTGCACGGCCGTCTCACAGGTGCGGATCTCCCGGGTCAGCACCAGCATCAGGTTCACCAGGAACGCGTCGCGCGAGGCGGGGCCCGCCGCCTGGGCGATCTGGCTGATCTGGCGCCGGGCCGCGGGCGCGTCCCCGAGCACGGACCACAGGGTCGCCAGGTCGTAGCCCGGCAGGTACCAGCCCGCGTGCTCCCAGTCCACCAGCACCGGACCGGCCGGTGAGATCAGGATGTTGGAGAGCAGCGCGTCGCCGTGGCAGAACTGTCCCATGCCCTGCCGCCCCGTCGCCAGGGCGATGCCGCGCAGCAGCTTCTGCAGGTCGCCGAGGTCCCGGTCGGTGAGCAGACCCAGCTCGTGGTACCGGTTGATGCGGGCCGCGTAGTCCAGCGGCGCGTCGAACGTCCCGGCGGGCGGCCGCCAGGAGTTGAGCCGGCAGATCGCGCCGAGTGCCGCCCTGATGTCCGCCCGGGGCGGCGCTTCCACCGGGTGCCGCTGGAGCGCAGCCACCCGTCCGGGCAGACGCTCGACGACCAGCGTGCAGTTGTCCGGATCCGCTGCGATCAGCCGGGGCACCCGCACGGGCGGACGCTGCCGGACGAACGAGCGGTATGCCGCTATTTCGTGCCGGATGCGCTCACTCCACGCGGGGGAGTGGTCCAGTAAGCACTTGGCGACCGCCGTGCTGCGGCCCGTGGTGCCCACCAGGAGGACCGACCGGCCGGTGCGGCGCAGCACCTGGACCGGCGCGAACTCCGGACAGATGCGGTGCACCGACGCGAGCGCCGTGCGCAGCTGCGCGCCCTGTGCGCCGGACAGGTCGAGCCTCCCGCTGAGCGGCTGGGTGCCCGGTCCCGCGAGGCGCCGTGCGTTGCCCGCGCCGAGCACCGGGTTCGCCGGCCGCGCGGGGGCGAGGTAGGGGCCGCTGTCCGACGGACGCGGACGCAGCGGCCGGGGCGGGGCGGACACGGAGGACGATGCTGCGTACATGGGTGATACAGATCCCTTCGTGTGCCTGCGACGTCAGCGCACCACCCAACCCGGCCGCCCGGCCGCACCCTGGGGGAATGCCCCTGCGGCGACGGGGTCGTGGTGGCGCGTTCCTACTCGACACCCGAGGGCCCCTGGCACACCATCTGGCGGACCCTGGCGAACCCTGGCGAATAGTCGCCCGGCATGGCCCACGGGGCTACTGTCAACTCAGCCGAGAACCTGGGGGCTTGACGTGAGCGGACGACCCAACACCCGGCTCGCGGACCTGTTCGGCCTGGCCGGCTGGTCCAAGGGCGAACTCGCGAGGCTGGTCAACCGGCGGGCGGCGGCCATGGGCCATCCGCAGCTGGCGACCGACACCTCCCGGGTGCGGCGGTGGATCGACATGGGAGAGATCCCGCGCGATCCGGTTCCGCGGGTGCTGGCGGCTCTGTTCACCGAGCGTCTCGGCCGTGTCGTGACCATCGAGGATCTCGGTCTGGTCCGGCACGGGCGTACGGGGAAACGGCCACGCGCCGGGAGTGCGGAACATCCCGACGGAATGCCGTGGGCGCCCGAGCGGACGGCCGAGGTCCTCACCGAATTCACGGGAATGGACCTCATGCTCAACCGACGCGGCCTGGTGGGTGCGGGCGCCGCCCTCACCGCGGGCTCCGCACTCAGCAGCGCCATGCACGACTGGCTGCACACCGATCCGGCCCTGACCACAGACGCCCCCCGCCTGCACGATCCCCTGCACGCCGAACCCGCCGGGTTCGACCGCTACGAGGCCGCCCCCATCGGGTCGCAGGAGATCGAGGAACTGGAGCGCTCCGTGGAGGTGTTCCGGGCCTGGGACGCCGCCCGCGGCGGCGGGCTCCAGCGCAAGGCGGTCGTGGGGCAGCTCAACGAGGTGGGCGGCATGCTCGCCTACCGCCACCCGCCCCATCTGCAGCGGCGCCTGTGGGGCGTCGCCGCCAACCTCGCCGTCCTCGCCGGCTGGATGTCGCACGACGTCGGCATGGAACCGACGGCGCAGAAGTACTTCGTCATCGCCGCCCACGCGGCACGGGAGGGCGGCGACCGCCCGCGCGCCGGCGAGGCGCTGTCCCGCGCGGCACGCCAGATGGTGCACCTGGGCCGGCCCGGCGAGGCACTGGACCTGATGAAGCTCGCCCAGTCCGGCTCGGGCGACCAGATGCTGCCCCGCACCCGCGCCATGTTCCACACCATCGAGGCCTGGGCGCAGGCGTCCATGGGCAAGGGCCAGGCGATGCGCCGCACCCTGGGCCAGGCCGAGGACCTGTTCGTCTCCGACAAGGGGGACGTGCCGCCGCCGGACTGGATGCAGCTGTTCAACGAGGCGGACCTGTACGGCATGCAGGCCCTGGCGTACCGGACGCTCGCGGAGTTCGAACCGGGCGCGGCCGTCCACGCCCAGCACTACGCGGACAAGGCGCTGGCCCTGCGGGTGGACGCCCAGCAGCGGTCGAAGATCTTCGACTTCCTGTCGATGGCCTCCGCGTGCTTCATCGCCGACGATCCCGAGCAGGCCGACCGGTTCGCGCGGCTCGCCCTGGTGTCGATGGGCCAGAACTCCTCGCGCCGCACCTGGGACCGGCTGCGCCAGATGTACCGGCTGACCGCCGAGTACGCCTCGTACCCGAGGATCCAGGAGCTGCGGGAGGAGATCGAGGTGGCGCTCCCCCACCCGTGGGGGAAGGGCGGCAGCACCAAGGCCTGAGGTCACGCGCCGCCAGGCGACTCCGCCCTCGTCACGAGGCCACCCGCGCCACCAGCACACAGGCGTGCCCGGCACGCTCCCCTTCACCGATCTCCCGTACGACCTCCCGGACGCAGTCCTGGGCGGAACGGCCCCCGGCGAACCGGGGCGCCAGGGAGAGGAGGCGGTGGACGGCGGCCGTCCCGGTGTACCCGGGCACCAGGCCGTCGGTGTGCAGCAGGAGCAGGTCGCCGACCTCGAGGGTCTCCTCGGCCTGCCCGTGTCCGGCGCCCGGGGCGGCGCCCAGCAGCGCCCCCCGCGGTGCGTCGAGCACCCGCCCCGCCCGGCCGCGGTAGAGCAGCGGGGCGGGGCTGCCGGCCCGCGCCCACACCGCGGTGCGGGTGTCGTGCCGGTAGCGCAGGCAGACGGCGCCGGCCAGGGTCGGCTGGGCGGTGGTGTCGAGCAGCCGGTCGAGGCAGTCCAGCAGGGGGCCGGGTGCGGTGCCGGCCAGGGCCATGCCCCGGACGGCGCCGAGCAGCAGGGCCACGCCGGACGTGGCGCCCACGCCGTGTCCGGTCAGCTCGCCGACGCCGAGCAGGGTCGCGTCGTCGGACAGTTCGAGGGCGTCGTACCAGTCGCCGCCGGCCGATGCGCGCCCGGAGGGGGGCAGACGGGCGGCGGCCACGTCCAGGGCCCGCGGGCCGCGCCGAGGGAAGCGCAGGGACCCGTGCCACGTCGGCAGCACGGCCTCCCGCAGCTCGACCGCGAGCCGGTGCTCGCTCCGCGCGGCGGCGTGCCGGTGCCGGTGCAGCGAGTCACGGGTCTCGCTCACCGCCCTCCGGCAGCGGCGCAGTTCGCTGACGTCGCGCAGGACCGCCCACATGGAGACGGTGCTGCCGTCGGCGCCGAGCACCGGTTCGCCCATCATGTGCACGGTCCGTATGACGTCGTCCGCGTGCACGACGCGGAACTCCCCGTCGATGGGCCGGCCGTCGACCAGGCAGCCGGTGACCATCTCGGTCAGCCGCGGCCGGTCCTCGTCGAACACGAGGGAGGGCAGTTCGTCGAGGGTGAGCGGGGGAGCGGCCGGGTCGCGGCCGAGGATCCGGTACAGCTCGCCGGACCAGCTCACCTCGTCCGTGAGGAGGTGCCATTCCGCGCTGCCCACCCGGCTGAGCAGGGAGGCGCGGGGCGGGTCCGGCGGCGCGGGTGACTCCTCGGCCGGGACGCCCGGCGCGGGCGGCGGGTCGTCCCGCAGCTGCGCCAGGTGCTCGTCCAGGTCGTCGAGCTGGTGCATCGCCAGGTCGTACAGCGCGCGACGCCAGCGCTCCCGGGGGTCTCCCGCGTCGGCCGGGGTGTCGCGGCGCACCGCGTCCACCTCGCCCTTGAGCCGCCGGGTCTGCGAGATGAGCGCGTCGACCGGGCCGCCTCCCGGCGGCCGGGCGGCGGGGCGGTCCGCGGGGAGAGAGGACGGCATGACGCACTCCGATGCGGGACGGTACGGCCTTCGGGCGGAGAGGGACCGTCACGACTGTCGCACAGCCCACGACGGCCTGTGAGGGATTCGGCGACACACGACGAGGTGGTGCCACCGGCATATGTCACTGTCCCGCGGAGTTACCGCGAAGTAGTCATCCGGGACCCGCTCGACACCCCAAGTCCCATGATACGCATGTGATATGACGGTGCGTCAGACACTCGGACCGGCCCACTCACACGTTCGACAGCCGGGTGCCTGTTCGAGGGGGGTGTGCGGTGGCCGATCCGCATACCGTCCGCCCGTCAGTAGCGCGGCACCGCCGCCATGCCCTGCGCGTCGGCCAGGCCGCCGTCCGGCACGAAACGCACCTCGGCGCCCGTCTCCAGGCACTGCTCGACGATCTCGTCCACGATGTCCTCGCGGGCGTCGGGGTCGCCGTCCTCGGCGGCGATCAGATGCTCGCCGTCGTCGCGGACCGTGATCCGGTAGTTCTCCTCGACGGCCAGCAGCCGGATCCGCCCTTCGCGGGCGCTCTGCCACAGCTCGTCGACACCGGCCGCGAACTCCTTGCGGCTGCGGGCGGACTCCAGCTCGCGCGCCACCTCCTCGGCGCGCTTGCGGTCCTGCTCCTCGAACACCGGCCGCACCGCCCGCCACACCAGCTCCGGTGTGCCGTGCGCCGGTCCGCCGCGCGGTACGGGTGCCGCTGTCCCGGGTGGCGGCGACCGGGGTGGAGCCCGACTGGTGGCGCGCGGTGCGCGGCACACCGGTCGTCGGCCGCTGCCGGCCGGGACGGTTCTGCGTGGGGGAGCGGGAGCACGTCCTGGGCCGCGACTTCGCCGCCGTGCGGGCGGGCGTCCCGGTGGTCGTCCTGGACCTCCGGCCCCCGTCGCCGTTCGTACGGATCGCGGTGTCCGTGCCGGACGCGGGGCGGGTCGCCGGGACACTGCGGCCCGGCGGGGACGCGGACGAGGAGCGGGGCCCCGAGGAGGCCTCCGGGTGAAGGGGGCGAGGGGGCCCGGTCCGCGTCAGATCCGGTTCTCGTCCTCCGCGCCGCAGGAGCTGCCGCTCGGCGGGAGCGTGCCGTGCAGCAGGAAGTCGTCGACCTTGCGGTGGACGCACTCGGACGAACCGTAGCCGGTGTGGCCCTCGCCGCGGTTGTCCAGCACCACGGCCGACGGGCCCAGCCGCTTCGCCGTCTGCTCCGTCCAGTGGTACGGGGTGGCCGGGTCGCCCCGGGTGCCCACCAGCAGCATCTTCGGGGTGTCGAGGTCCTTGACCTGCTCGCGGATGTAGTCGGTCCCCTTGGGCCGGCCGTGGCACAGCACCACCTGCGCCAGCCGGTACGGCCCGAACACCGGAGACGCCTCCTCGTACGTCTCACGCAGGCGCGTGAGTTCCTCGGCGAGGTGTTCCGCGTCCGGACGGTCGGGGTCGTCGGCGCAGTTCACCGCCATCAGCGCCGCCGGCAGATTGTCCAGCGGCACGTCCTCCGCGTCGGCGAGCGGCTCGTCCGGGCGCGCGGGGGAGGGGGCCGTCCCGCCGGACGCGAGGGATTCCACGCCGCTCGTGTCGCCGTCCTCCACCAGCTCGGCGAGCGCCCGCTGCAGCAGCGGCCACATCTCCTTGGCGTAGAGGCCCTGGGCGATGGCGCCGGCCAGGTCCTGGCCGGTGAACTCGTAGCCGAAGGCGGACGGCACCGGGGTGTCGTCGAGGGAGCGGACCAGCTCCACGACCTGTGCGCGGGCGGCGCGCGCGTCCTGTCCGAACGGGCAGGAGAGTTCCCCGGTGCACCAGGTGAGGAAGTTGTCCAGCGCCGTCTGCTGCCCGCGGGCGCTGGCGAGCCCCTGCTCGGCCAGCGGCTCGGTCAGCGTGTCCACACCGTCCAGCGCCATCCGGCCGACCTTGTCGGGGAACCGGGCCGCGTAGACCGCGCCGAGGCGGGTCCCGTAGGAGAACCCGAGGTAGTTGAGCTTCTTGTCGCCGAGCGCCTGACGCATCACGTCCAGGTCGCGGGCCACGTCCACGGTGCCCATGTGGGCGAGGACCGGCCCGGAGTTCTTCTCGCACTCGGCCGCCACCTCGCGCAACTGCCGCAGCGCGTCCCGCGGATCGCCCGTCTCCTCGCCGTCGGTCGCCTCCAGCGCGCGGCTGGTGGCGTCGGTCCCGCAGCTCACCGGGGAGGAGCGGCCCACGCCCCGCGGGTCGAACGACACCACGTCGTAGTCGTCGGTCAGACCGAGGAAGTCCTTGCGGCCCTGGGCGAGCCCCTGCACCCCGGAGCCGCCCGGACCGCCGAAGTTCAGCAGCACCGAGCCGCGGGGGTCGTCGGAGGACGCGCGGTAGCGGGCGAGCGCCAGCTCGAGGGTGCCCTTGCCGGGGTCGGCGTAGTCGAGCGGCACGGTGACCGTCCCGCACTGGAGGTCCTCCGGCACCTCCGTGCCCTCGCAGGCGGACCACGCGATCGTCTGGTCGTGGAAGCGGCCGAGGTCCGGCTCGTCGCGGCCGGTGGCCGTCAGGCCGGTCGCCAGCAGGACCAGCCCGACCGCTCCGGCCGCCGCGCCACGCCGGAAGGAGGGCGGCAGCGCGTTCGCGTGGTCACCGCCCCGGAGTCGCTCGGACAGCTCGCCCAGCATCGAAGCCTCCCAAGGCGCCCCGACCGGCGCCCTCGCCCACCATAAGCGGGTCCCGCCGCGCCCGCCCGTCGGACGCGCGGCGCCGGCGTCGGTCCCGCGTCCGTGTGTTCGGGCACCGGGAGTTCGACGGACTTTGCCGGGGTTCGAACGCCGGGACCCCCTGGGGGGTGAACCGGATGCGGCATACGGAGGAGCCATAACCCGGATGCCACGCCCGCGTTCTATCCGGTGGCGGGCGAACGCTCGCGACCAAGTCTGGAAGGGCAGGGAACCTATGCGAAGGGTTACCCGAAACGGTGCGATCGCCGTCGCCGCCGCGTCCGGCGCGATGGCCATGGCGATGCCGGCGTACGCCGATTCCGGGGCGGGGGGCGTCGCGGCCGGATCGCCCGGAGCGGTGTCCGGGAACTCCGTGCAGCTCCCGGTGCACGTCCCGGCGAACGTGTGCGGGAACACGGTGAACGTGGTGGGCCTCCTCAACCCGGCCGCGGGCAACACCTGCGTCAACGAGGACGTCCGACAGGAGGACGCGTCCCGCGGCTCCGCGAAGGGCACGTCCGGCGGGTCGGGCACGTCCGGCGGGTCGGGCACGTCCGGCGGGTCGGGCACGTCCGGCGCGTCCGCCGGGAGCGACGCGCAGGGCTCGCCGGGCCTGCTGTCGGGCAACGGCGTGCAGCTGCCGGCGCACGTCCCGGTCAACGTGAGCGGCAACAGCGTGAACGTGGTCGGCATCGGCGACCCGGCCACGGACAACAGCTCCGTCAACACCCCCGGCGAGCGTCCGGCGGAGCCCGACCCCGACCGGATCGTGCCGGCCCGCACCCTCCCCGCCCCCGTGCCGCAGCAGGCGGCCCCCGCGGAGCAGGTCGCGCTCGCCGAGACGGGCGCGGACCGGACGGTCCCGGTGCTCGCGACCGGCGCCGCACTGTTCCTGGGCGGGATCGCCCTCCACCGCCGCGCCCGGCTCCGCACGGGCGGCTGACCGCCCGGCGGAAACGCTCCGCCGCCCCGGGTCCGCCGTGCCGGACGGACCCGGGGCGGCTTTCGTCAGTCGCTTCGCCGATGGAACCGCCGGTGCAACGCCGCGATGTCCCCGGTCAGTTCAGGCACCGGCCCCTCCACGGCCACACCCGGGGCGATCGCGGAGACCGGCAGGGTCCGCACGGGCGGCTCGGGCACGCCCAGCTCCGCCAGCCAGGCCGCCAGCTGCTCGGACGAGGCGACGTACACGATGCGTCCCAGGCCCACCCAGGCGTGGGCGGCGGCGCACATCGGGCAGTGCTCCCCGGAGGTGTAGACGGTGGCGGCCGCTCGTTCCCCGGGCGTCATGTGCGCCGCCGCCCAGCGCGCCAGCTCGAACTCCGGGTGCCGGGTGCGGTCACCGGACGCCACCCGGTTGTGGTCCTCGGCGAGCACCGTGCCGTCCCCGGACACCAGCACCGAGCCGAACGGCTCGTCGCCCGCCTCCAGCGCCTCGGCGGCCAGTTCCACGCAGCGCCGCAGATACGGCAGTTCGTCGTCCCGCACAGCCATGGTCCCGTCCCGTCTCCTCCGGCGGCTCGATCGCGAGCCACCCTAATCCCGTTGCTTCCGTGACCGGCGGCTGATGCACTCCTGGCATGCATGCCGCCACCACACCGGCCCTGCTCGCCCTCTACGACCGCGAGATACGACAGGGAGCCCGTCCCGAAGGCCCCGACGACCACGTCGAACGCGTCGGCCGGGTGGTGCGCCGCACCGCCCCCGCGCACGGCTGGAACGGCGTCGTCTGGTCCGGGCTCGCCTCGCCCGGCGAGGCGGACGCGGCGATCGCGGAGCAGATCGCGCACTACACGGCTCACGGCCTCGCCTTCGAGTGGAAGCTGTACGCCCACGACACCCCGGCGGACCTCGGCCGGCGACTCACCGCGGCCGGGTTCACCCGGGAGCCCGACGAGACGCTCATGGCGGCGGAGACCGGCGGGCTGTCCCTGAACGTGGACGTGCCCGACGGCATCCGGGTCGTACCGGTCACCGACCGGACCGGTGTCGACCGGGTGGCCGAGGTGCACGAACGGGCCTTCGGCGACGACGCGTCCCGCCTGCGCCGCCGGCTCCTCGACGCGCTGACCGCCACCCCGGACGAGGTCGTCGCCGTCCTCGCCCTGGCCGGCGAGGAACCGGTGAGCGCGGCCCGCCTGGAACTGACCCCCGGCACGACGTTCGCCGGGCTGTGGGGCGGCGGCACCGTACCGGAGTGGCGGGGCCGCGGCGTCTACCGCGCCCTGGTCGCCCACCGCGCCCGCGTCGCCGCCGCCCGCGGCCGCCGCCACCTCCACGTCGACGCCTCGTCGCAGAGCCGCCCCATCCTGCGGCGCCTGGGCTTCACGGCCCTGACGGTCACGACGCCGTACGTGTACGAGCCCGCCCCCGGGCCGGGGCACGGGCGGGGAGGACACGGCCCGGGTCCGGCTCCGCACCGGCGTGACCGCCGGTAGGGGCCGCTCGACGCGGGGCCGGATCGAGGGGCCGTGACGGCCGGCTCCGGGCCGACAGGAGTGGGACCGCGCGGATGCCGGCGGAACCGGCCGCACGGCCGTGCATCGCCGCACATGCGGGAGCGGTGGCCGTCCCGCCGGGCGTGCAGACCACGGCCCGCGGGACGGCCACCGCTCGCACGGAGGCGCCGCGCCTCAGCGGCCGGCCTTCGTGCGGTCCAGGGCGGCCACGCCCACCGCCGCGAGGCCGATCTGGATCAGCCACTCCACCCAGTCCACCCCCTTGGTGTCCGCCACCCCGAACGCCGCCGCGAGGGCCGAGCCGATGAGGGCGGCGACGATGCCGACGAGGATCGTCCACAGCACCCCGATGCGCTGGCGGCCCGGGACGACCAGTCGGCCCAGGACGCCGATGACGATGCCGATGACGAGGGCACTGATGATGCCGTCGATCTCCATGTCTCCCCTTTCCGTGTCCTCCGCTGAGGTGCGTCTGCCCGCTGCCCGCGGCGGCAGTCGTCGAAGGCGCCGGGCGACGCGGCACACGCGCGGAGAAGGGGCCGGTCCGCGGGGCGCGCGGACCGGCCGGGGGTGAGGGAGTCCTCGTGGGCTCTACGACCGCGACGACTTGGAAGCGGCCCTGGCCGCGGTGGCGGCGCAGGCGGTGCCCAGGATCACGGTGAGGGCGCCGATGATGAGGTTGTTCCAGATCACTCCGGCGTCGGGGTCGGTGCCCACCACCCATGGCGAGATGATCATCCAGATGCCCAGCGCGCACATGGCTCCGCTGAGGCCGTACATGCGCGAGGGGGCCGCCGTGAAGCCGAGGGCGAGCAGGCCGATCGCGATGCCGACGATCAGGTTGTGCGCCACGAGCGACGGCTGGCTCGTCGTGTAGTGGAGGACCCACGGGGACACCGCGCAGTAGAGGCCGAGCAGGAACACCGGCCCGTCCACGAAGGCCACGTCACGGCTGCCGAGGACACGCTCGTACCGTGCGCGCATCTCGGGTGCGTCCGGATGACTGGAGAGATCACCGCGCTGGTGTGAGACGTTGGCCATAGTCCTCTCCTTCGACTAGCAGGCCTGACCGCGTCTGGGTGCGGTATGCGGGAAGCGCCGCGTATATCCCATTGTGCGCTTATTTCCCCTTTATGTGTAGTCGGACGCCGCTCCCTCGCCGTGCCTGGTCGCCGACGCGGGAGCAGGCGGGAACGCCGCTCCATTCTTCAGGACGGTGTGGTCCGCGAGGGTCCGCGCACGCGGACCGGAGCCGGCCTCGCGGGGCAGCGGCGGGATCCCGTGGCCGCCGAGGAGCCGGATGCCCTTGCCGGGGCGGACCGGGCCGCCGGACGGCGTGCCGGGCCGCTGGATGATCATGGCGCCCCGGTCGGCGGCGCGAGGGCGGGCCGCCGCATCCCGCGGCCGCGCGTCCGAACGGTGCGTGGGCGTGTGCGCGCCAATCTGACTGGTCTGGACCCTTGACTGGTACAGACCAAAGCGCTTGAGTGTGCTCCACACCCCCCACCACGGCCGCGCCCACGCCGTGACCGGCCCCGCCGGCGCGTGCGGGCGAGGTCTCGCCCCGGCATGTCCTCGTCCCGGGAGCGGCCGTGTTCCGCGAAGGAGTTGATCCCTTGTCGAGACGTCGTATCGCCGCCGTGACCGCTGCCCTCGTCCTCGCCGGCAGCGCGCCCCTGCTGCTCCCCGCCGCGACCACGACCGCCTCGGCCGCCACCGCGGCCGCGTGTTCCAGCTACCCCGCCTGGGTCGCCGGACAGTGGTACGAGGCGGGCGCGATCGTCCGCTACACCGACGGCAAGGCGTACGTGGCCGAACACGCCAACCCGGGCTACGACCCCACCATCAGCACCTGGTACTGGGAGCCGTACGCCTGTGACAACGGGCCCGGGACGCCCGTCGGGAACTTCGTCGTGACCGAGGCGCAGTTCAACCGGATGTTCCCGAACCGGAACCCCTTCTACACGTACAGCGGCCTCACCGCCGCGCTCAGCGCCTATCCCGGCTTCGCCAACACCGGCAGCGACACGGTGAAGAAGCAGGAGGCCGCCGCGTTCCTCGCCAACGTCAGTCACGAGACCGGCGGCCTGGTGCACGTCGTGGAGCAGAACCAGGCCAACTACCCGCACTACTGCGACTGGAGCCAGCCGTACGGCTGCCCGGCCGGCCAGGCCGCCTACTACGGGCGTGGGCCCATCCAGCTGAGCTGGAACTTCAACTACAAGGCGGCGGGCGACGCGCTGGGCATCGACCTGCTCAACAACCCCTGGCTGGTGCAGAACGACGCGGCCGTCGCCTGGAAGACCGCCCTCTGGTACTGGAACACCCAGAGGGGGCCGGGCAGCATGACCCCGCACGCGGCCATGGTCAACGGGGCTGGATTCGGCCAGACGATCCGCAGCATCAACGGCTCCCTGGAGTGCGACGGGAGGAACCCGGCGCAGGTGCAGAGCCGGGTGACGAAGTACCAGCAGTTCACCGAGATCCTCGGGACGACTCCCGGCGGCAACCTGTACTGCTGACGCCGGCGGCCGGGCGTGATGTCATGCACCTGACCGTTCTCCGGGGCGCGGCACGCCCCGGGGAACGGTCCGCCCCCTCCGGACGAAGGGAACCGCATGCGCACCCCCCACGCCCTGCTCGCCACCGCCGTCACGACCGCCGCGCTCGCCGCGGCGGTCGCGGCGCCCGCGCCCGCGGCGGGCGCCGACACCGTGCCGCCGCCCGGCACGTACTACGTCCAGAGCGCCGTCACCGGCCTCAACGCCGCCGACGCCTCCGGGACGGTCGAACAGCATCGGCCGCGCGGGAACGAGGACCGCCAGCAGTGGTCCCTGCGCCCCGACGGCGCCGGACACCTGCTGGAGAGCACCGACAGCCCCGGCGTCTGTCTCGGACGGGCCGGCGACCGGGCCCGCACCGTGTCCTGCGGAGCCGCCGAGGCGCGCTGGCGGCTCGCCCCGCTCGGCGCCGACCGGTACGCGC
The DNA here is from genome assembly GCF_002899455.1 of Streptomyces sp. DH-12. Classification (GTDB taxonomy): domain Bacteria; phylum Actinomycetota; class Actinomycetes; order Streptomycetales; family Streptomycetaceae; genus Streptomyces. Next base: position 6,770,173 of record NZ_PPFB01000001.1, read on the forward strand.
TCGCCGCACCCGGCACCGGCGGGCGGCTCACCGTCGCCCCGAAACCCGCCGGAGCCACTCACCCCGCGCCGCTGTCGGTCGGGGGCGGTGACGGCGACCTCGCGTCCTGGTACCTCACCCCGGTCGACACGCCCGGCGGCCCCGTGCCGCCGCGGGAGCGGCGCACCCTGGACCAGGTCACGTTCCTCACCGCGCACAACGCCTACGCGAACGGCGTCGACGGTGGTTTCGCCCCGCCCCTCATCGACCTCTTCCCCAACCAGAACCGTGGCGTCCAACAGCAACTCGCCGACGGCGTACGCGGGTTCATGCTGGACATCCACCAGACGCCGGACGGCGCCGTCCTCTGTCACAACAGCTGCACCCTGGTGCGCAGACCCGTCGCCCTGTGGGTGGACCTCCAGCGGATCACCGACTTCCTGCGCGCCCACCCCGAGGAGTTCGTCACCGTCTTCCTCGAGGACTACGTCGAGCCGGGCGTCCTGCGCGCCGAACTGGACCGGGTGCGGGGTCTGCCGGACGTGCTCTACCGCCCCGACCGCACCGGGGTGCGCGAGCACGGCTGGCCCACGATGGGCGAACTGGCCGCCGCCGGACACCGGTTGCTGATCTTCACCGACCACAGCAAGGAGGCGGACCGGTCGGCCGGGCTGACGCGGGACAGCTTCGGTGTGATGTACCAGCGGGAGTGGACCGTCGAGAACCACTGGTCCATGGGGCCGGGCGTGGGCGCCTCCGACTGGTCCTGCCACAGCCGCTGGTACGACGCGGACACCACGATCCCGCTGACCCGCACCGAGCCCGGCTTCCGGCCCCTCTTCGTCATGAACCACTTCCGGGACGCCGCCGTCGCCTCCACGGCCGCCACCGACAACGCCAAGCTCGCCGACCGCGCCCGCCGGTTCTGCCAGCCGGCCGCCCGCAAGAAGCCCACCTACCTCGCCGTCGACCGCTACGACCTGGGGAACCCCGCGGCCGCCGTCGCCGCGCTGAACACCTACGCCTATCCGTGAGGCGTCACGTCGGCCCGCCCCGGACCGGGCGCCGGGGCGGGACTGGCGCATACGGCAGTTTTACGTATAACCTCTTCGGTCAACCCCTGCGAGAGGTGACGATGAGACGCATCGCCCTGGTCACCCTCGTCGTCCACGACTACGACGAGGCGATCCGCTTCTACACCGAGGCCCTCGGCTTCCGGCTCGTCGAGGACGCGCCCCGGCCGGACGGCGGCCGCTGGGTCGTCGTCGAGCCCGGCGCCGGGCACACCGGCGCCGCGCTGCTGCTGGCCCGCGCCGCGGGGGAGGAGCAGCGGGCCCGGGTGGGCGACCAGACCGGCGGACGCGTGGGCTTCTTCCTGCACACCGACGACTTCGCCCGCGACCACGCCCGCATGACCGCCGCCGGGGTGACCTTCCTGGAGGAGCCGCGCCACGAGCCGTACGGCTCGGTCGCCGTCTTCCAGGACCTGTACGGCAACCGCTGGGACCTGCTCCGGCCCGCCGTCTGATCCACCACGCCGAACCACACGCGAGGAACCGCCAGCCATGTCATCTACGCGCATAGACGCCGACACGATCCGCCGCCTCCCCAAGGCGGTCCTGCACGACCACCTCGACGGCGGCCTGCGCCCGGCCACGGTCGTGGAGCTGGCCGAGACCGTCGGCCACCCGCTGCCCACCACCGACCCGGACGAGCTCGCCGCCTGGTACGTGGAGGCCGCGAACTCCGGCGACCTGGTCCGCTACATCGCCACCTTCGAGCACACCCTGGCCGTGATGCAGACCCGCGAGGGCCTGCTGCGCACCGCCGAGGAGTACGTCCTCGACCTCGCCGCCGACGGGGTCGTCTACGGCGAGGTGCGCTACGCCCCCGAGCTGAACACCCGGGGCGGGCTGACCATGCGCGAGGTCGTGGAGACCGTCCAGGAGGGTCTGGCCGCCGGCATGGCCAAGGCGGCCGCCGCCGGCACGCCCGTCCGGGTCGGCACGCTGCTGTGCGGCATGCGGATGTTCGACCGGGTCCGCGAGGCCGCCGACCTGGCCGTCGCCTTCCGGGACGCCGGGGTCGTCGGCTTCGACATCGCCGGCGCCGAGGACGGCTTCCCGCCCGCCGACCACCTCGCCGCCTTCGAGCACCTGCGCCGCGAGAGCGTGCCGTTCACCATCCACGCCGGCGAGGCCCACGGACTGCCCAGCATCCACCAGGCCCTCCAGGTGTGCGGCGCCCAGCGCATCGGGCACGGCGTGCGCCTCACCGAGGACATCCCGGACCTCGGGGGCGGCAAGCTCGGCCGGCTCGCCTCCTGGGTCCGCGACCGCCGCATCGCCCTGGAGATGTGCCCCACCTCCAACCTCCAGACCGGCGCCGCGACCTCGATCGCCGAGCACCCGATCACCCCGCTGAAGGACCTCGGCTTCCGCGTCACCGTCAACACCGACAACCGCCTGGTCTCCGGCACCACCATGACCCGGGAGATGACCCTGCTGGTCGAGCAGGCCGGCTGGACGGCCGAGGACCTGCGCACGGTCACCCTGAACGCGGTCAAGAGCGCGTTCCTGCCGTACGACGAGCGCGTCGCGCTGATCCGGGACGTCGTCCTGCCGGGTTACGAAGCGGCGCTCTGCAGCAGCCCGCGGGCGTAGGCGGCCTGTCCGACGTGCTGGAGGTCGTCGGACAGGACGCTGACCAGCCGCACGCCCAGGGTGACCGGCGGGTCCCAGTTCTCGTCGACGACGCGTCGCAGGTCCTTGGCGGTGAGCGTCCGCAGGGCGCCCAGGGTCTGCTCGTGCACGGCGTCGTGATAGCCGGTCAGCAGGTCGGCCGACTCGACGCGGACCTCGGCGACCTGCGCCGGGGTGTGCCCGAACCCGGTCGCGCCGCGCGGCAGGCCGAGCCCGAACCGCTCCTCCCAGCCGTCGGCCGGCCACACCTGCTCCAGCCCGAAGGCGTCCGCCACGTGGTCGTCCTGGATCCGGGTGAGGTGCCACACCAGCCACGCGATGCTGTTGGCGTCCGGCGCGGGCCGGGCGGCGAGCTCGTCGGGGCCGAGGCCCTCGACGGCGGCGTGCACCTCTTCCCGGACGCGGCCGAAGCCGTCGATGAGGATGTCCTTGGCATGCATGGCTCCAGACTCGCTCACCTTCCGGCGTCACGCGTCCCGGTGTCCAGCAGCTCCATCAGCGCCCGCGCCGCCGGGCTGGTCGCGCGCGGCGACGGCACCAGCGCCACCGTCTCGTACGCCGCCTCGCCGGTGTCCTTGAGCGGCAGCGCGGTGAGCGACGGGCGCTTGTGCCGGAAGTGCCGCGGCACCACCGCCACGCCCAGGTTCTCGTCGACCAGGTCGAGCAGGCTGTGCACGTCGTTCACCTCCAGCGCCACCGTGCGCCGCACGTCCGCGACCGCGAAGGCCGCATCGGTGGCGCGGCGCGGGCCCCAGTCGGGGTGGAAGTCGACGAACACCTCGCCGGCCAGCTCCTGCGGGGTGACCGGCGCCCCGGCGCGGGCGAGCCGGTGACCGGGGTGGCACAGCACGGTCATCGGCTCGCCGGTCAGCGGCACGGCGCGCAGCTGGTCCGGGTCCGCGTCGGTGCGGTAGGCGAAGGCGAGGTCCAGCCGCCCGGCCGCGACCTCCTCGGCGAGCGCGGCCGAGCCCCACTGCCGCAGCCGTATCTCCACGTCCGGGTGGCGCCGTCGGAACGCGGCGAGCAGCCCGGCCACGTTCACCCCGGCGATGCACTGCTCCGTCCCCACCGCGAGGGTGCCGCGCAGCACGCCCTGCACCGCGGCCACCGCCTCGTGCGCGGCCCGCACCTGTGCCAGGATGCGTTCGGCCTCCGCGAGCAGCGCCCGCCCCGCCTCGGTGAGCGTCACCCTGCGGGTGGTCCGCACGAACAGCGGTGTCTGCAGCTCGCGCTCCAGCGCCCGGACGGACGCCGACAGGCCCGACTGGGAGACCATCAGCCGTTCCGCCGCACGGGTGAAGTGCCGGTCCTCGGCGACGGCCACGAAATGCTGGAGATGGCGCAGTTCCATGATTGAGAAGCGTAGCCGCACAATTCCATCGGATTCTTCTGTTGGACCGCTCCCCGCAGGTCACGACAGAGTGGACGGGCGGTTCGACGAACCGCCGAGACGAACGCAAGACGAACGCCAAGACGTGGGACAACCCCTCTGGAGTCGCGTTGTACACCGCACACCCCGACCGTTACGCGGACATGCCCTACCGCCGCGCCGGACGCAGCGGCCTGAAGCTGCCCGCGCTCTCGCTCGGCCTCTGGCACAACTTCGGTCCCGACCGCCCGGCCGAGACCCAGCGGGCCATCCTGCGCCGCGCCTTCGACCTGGGCGTCACGCACTTCGACCTCGCCAACAACTACGGCCCGCCGCCCGGGGCCGCCGAGTCCGTCCTCGGTGAGGCGCTGAAGACCGACTTCGCGCGGTACCGCGACGAGCTGGTGATCTCCACCAAGGCCGGCTACCTGATGTGGCCCGGCCCGTACGGTGAATGGGGCTCGCGCAAGTACCTGCTGTCCTCGCTGGACCAGAGCCTGAGCCGGATGGGCCTGGACCACGTCGACATCTTCTACTCGCACCGCTTCGACCCGGACACCCCGCTCGAGGAGACGATGGGCGCCCTGCACTCGGCGGTGCAGCAGGGCAAGGCGCTGTACGTCGGCGTCTCCAACTACGACGCCGAGCAGACCCGGGAGGCCGCCCGCATCCTCGGCGAGCTGGGCACCCCGCTGCTGATCAACCAGCCGCGCTACTCGATGCTGGACCGCCGCCCGGAGGACGAGGGCCTGATGGACGCCCTGGACGAGCTCCAGGTCGGCTCCATCGCCTACTCCCCGCTGGAGCAGGGCCTGCTGACCTCCCGCTACCTGGACGGCATCCCCGAGGACTCCCGGGCCGCGAGCGACAGCCCCTTCCTGAACACCGACGCCCTCACCGAGGAGCTGGTGGGCCGGCTCCGCGCGCTGGCCGACATCGCGTCCGCCCGCGGCCAGAGCCTCGCGCAGATGGCCCTGTCCTGGGTGCTGCGCGGCGGCCGCCTCACCTCCGCGCTGGTCGGCGCGAGCAGCCCGCAGCAGCTGGAGGACAGCGTCGCCGCCACCCGCGACCTCGACTTCTCCGACGAGGAGCTGACGCGCATCGACGCGATCGTCAGGCAGTGACCGCAGGTCACCGGCCGCCGTCCCCCGCGCGGGGCCGGCGGCCGGGCCACGGCCGTCCCGGCCCGTGCGTCCCTCCCCACGGGTCCGGCGGCACACCGGTCACCTCGGGCGATGTGCGCACCCGCGTCGTTTCGGCCAGGAAACGCCTTGCATATGCCAGGAGACTGGCCGGAAACATATGGTGACAGTGTTTCAGCGGTGAACATACTCGACACGAGAGCGCTTCACACCGCGCGACGGCGCCCTCACGCACAGCACGCGAGCCACGGAGCGGGCAGCCGGCCCGGAACCGGCGGGCGAGCACGCAGCGGGGGAGGGAACGTGCACGACGAATTCCTGTGCCACGTCACGGCGTACGGGGTCTGCGACGGCCGGCGTATCGGGGTGCCCCTGGGCACCTACCGGGCGCCGACCCTCGCCCTCGCCCTGTGGTGGCTGCGTGACCGTGCCCTGTGGATCGCCGAGCGCCTCGACCCGCAGCCCGAGGCCGAGCACTTACCCTCGGGCGCGCTCGTCCCCGTCCCCGACGGCGTGCCCGATGTCCCCACCGTGCTGCGCACCTGGTGCGGTGACGTCGAGCGGCAGGAACAGGTGGCCGAGACGCTCGCCGCCGGACGCATGGTGCGGGTCGCCACCGGCGACGACACCACGGAGTACGAACTCCTCGCCGAATCGGTGGACGCCCTGCGGATGCAGCGCGCCGCCCGCGTCCTCGGCGTCCCGGTCGCCTGAGACCGGACCGTCCCTCAGCGCTTCCGCCGCCCGGCCCCCCGCACCGCCCACGCCCCCGCGAAGCCCGCGACCAGGCCCCACAGCAGGGCCAGCCCCGACGCGCCCCACAGCCGCGGCTCCAGCAGCACCTGCCCGGACAGGCCTTCGCCGAGGTCGCCGATGCCGAGCACCGACAGGCCGATCCTCGCGGAGACGCGGGCCGTCGAGCCGATCGTGAGCACCGCGAGGGCCAGCGCCACCGCCAGCCGCACGGCGTGCTGCCAGGGCGGCACCCCCGCGGGCGAGGCGGCCGCCATGAAGCAGGCCGCGCCCGCCACCAGGACCGCGGCGGCCACCAGCAGCCACCACCAGCGGCCGCCGTCGTGCTCCACGAGCGAGCCCAGGTTCAGCTCGGAGACGTCCGGGGTGCGCAGCACCTCGTCCAGCACCCGCGGCATGGGCAGCCCGAACGGCCCCTCCACCCTGCCCTCCCAGGTCGCCCCCAGCCCGATGGTCAGCGCCGGCCAGGCCACGTTGGGCAGCCCCAGCAGGATCACCGCGAACGTCTCGGCCGGACGCCCCCGGGCGGCGGCCGCCACCAGCGCGACGACGAACGCGACGGCCACGGAGGCGAGCAGCAGCCCCACCACCGCGCGTGCCGCGGGCCGCGCCCCCGCCCGGAACCGCGCCAGCTCGGGCGGCAGCGGCGCACCGCGCGACACCAGCAGCGCCACCACCAGCACGCCCGCCAGCCACACCAGGCCGGTCAGCACGGTCGGCAGCACGTCCGCGGCGAAACCCGCCACCGGCCGCACCCCGAACAGTTCGCCCAGGTCGCCGAGCAGGTCGTCCCCGAGGGGGACCTCGAAGGTGCGCCGGGCGGCCAGCGCCAGACCGAGGACCGCCGGCAGCCACAGCACGGCGACCCGCGCCGCCCACCCCGCCGGCCCGGGTGCGCCCACCGCCGTGCGGCGGCGCAGCGGACGCAGGAAGCACCAGCCGAGCACCAGCGCCCCGGTCAGGGTGACGGACAGCGGGATCACCGTCAGGCCGCCCTCCGCGCCGGCCAGATCGCCGGCGTCCCCGGAGAGCCGTACCGTGCCGCCCACGGCGAGCACCAGGACGGCGGCGAGCACCGGACCGAAGGCGCCCTCCGGGAGGCCGGCCGCTCCGGCCGCCCAGAGCCCCAGCGCCGCCACCACGCCCATCGCGGCCAGTGAGCCGGCCACCGTGACCAGGGCGGGCACCCAGCCGTGGAACGGGGACCGCGGAGGAGAGGGGGAGTGTGCGCTCACGTGTGCACGCTAAGCAGCGCCTGTCCCGGCCGCCCGCCGGGAGGTCCGTCCGCGCGGGTCGCCGCCCCCGGCGGACCCGCGTGTGCGCCGCCCCGGCGTTCCGTGGCCGCCGCCCAGCGTCACCGCGGGCAGGGCGGTCAGGCTCCGTACGTACGGCTGTCGGTCCGTGCACGGCGCCCCCCTGCGCGCCGGTCAGGTATAACGGTTTCCCCGACGGGGAAATCGAACACCGATCAGCAGGACTGCCCCGGCCGACTCGGGGTACCAGGACCGGTGCGCATCGTCCGGCCGACCCGGCGTCGCAGAGGGAAACGCATGACCTATCGCTTGGACGGGGTAGTGATACCGACTGGTTTCGACGTGCCCGTGGAACCGCTGCGGCGGGCGGCACACTTCACCGGCGAGCAGGGCTGCATCGCCGAGGCGCGGCACTTCGCCGCGCAGTTCCTCGAGCAGCTGAGGACCGAGTGGTGCGCCACGGTCGACGCCAAGGCGGAGGGCGCCGTGCTCCTGGTGGTGAGCGAACTGGTCACCAACGCCGACCGGCACAGCGACGGGCCGTACATCCTGGAGCTGGAGGGCACGGACACCACGCTCACGGTGGCCGTCTACGACAGCAACGGCGCCCTGCCCCGCGTCTTCCCGCGCGACCCGCAGCGGATCGGACGGCACGGACTGGAGATCGTGCGCGCGCTGGCGCGGGACGTCGGTGTGGAGCGCGTACCGGTCGGCAAACGCGTTCGCGCGGTGATCGACCTCACCGGCGGCTGAACGGCACTGCCCCTTTCTCCCTCGCTCCTCGCGACAGCGCCCCTGGGCCGGCTCAGGACCGTCAGGGGCGCCTTCGGCGTGCCGTGGGGCGTCAGGCGCAGCCCAGCTCACCGAGCATGCCGGTCCGCAGCCGGGTGATGATCCGCTTGATCAGACGCGAGACGTGCATCTGCGAGCAGCCCAGCCGCTCGCCGATCTCCGCCTGCGTGGCCTCCTCGACGAACCGCATGTGAAGGATCTCGCGGTCGCGGTCGCTCAGCTCCGCCATCAGCGGGGCCAGCGCGTGGAAGTCCTCCACCAGGGCCAGCCGCTCCTCCTCGACGCCGATGAAGTCGGCGAGGACGGCCTCGCCGTTCTCCGGGCCGTCCCCGGTGAGCGCGGCGTCCAGCGAGGAGGAGTTGTAGCCGTTCGCGGCGATCTGCCCCTCGACGACCTGCTGCTCGGTGATGTTCATCAGGGTCGCCAGCTCGGCGACGGTGGGCTCGCGGTCCAGCCGGCTCGACAGCTCCTCGCGGGCCTTCGCCAGCTCCACGCGCAGCTCCTGCAGCCGGCGCGGCACGTGCACGGCCCAGGTGGTGTCACGGAAGAAGCGCTTGATCTCGCCCACGATGTACGGCAGCGCGAAGGAGGTGAACTCGACCTCGCGGGACAGCTCGAACCGGTCGATGGCCTTGATCAGGCCGATCATGCCGGTCTGCACGATGTCGTCCATGTCGTCGCCGCGGCCGCGGAACCGCCCGGCCGCGAAGCGCACGAGGGACATGTTCATCTCGATGAGCGTGTTGCGCGCGTACTGGTACTCGTGGGTGCCTTCCTCCAGCTCCTCCAGACGCCGGAAGAACTGCCGGGAGAGCGCGCGTGCGTCGCGGGGCGCGACGGCGCGCGGGTCACCGGGGCCGCGAAGGTCCTCGCCCTCGGTGCCGGCGCTGGTGTGCCCGTCCACGGTCCGCTCCTGCGACCGGATCACGGCGGTCCTCATTGCCCACTCCCCACGAACGTCATGGCTGCCACGAGACCGGGACTTCCGGGTACCCCGGGCCCGCGGACCTATGCCCGTCGATTTTCTCCGCGACCGGAAAGCACCGGGCCGCTCGGGGAGACGCGGTGCGCACCGGCCGTCACGCCTGTCGTCCGATGGTACGGCGGCCGGTGCGGCACGGCACCACCGGGGTGGAGGAATGTCCTCCGCTTTTCGGTCCCCGTTCGGCGGGACGGCACCGTGCCGGACGCGCTTCACTCAGGGCGGAATCCCGCTCCCTTGCCCCCGGGAGCGGGATTCCTAGGCTGAGGACGTGACCGATCACGCGCCGAACGATGCCCGCGTCCTTCCCCCGCGACCCGGCCCGGCCGCCTCCGGCCCGCCGGGCGCCCCGCCCGCCGCGCCCAGGGAGCCGCTGTGGCGGCACCTCGTCGGCGACGTGCTGCGCGCCGAGCGGCAGGCCCAGGAGCGGACCCTCAAGGACGTCGCCGAGGCGGCCCGGATCTCCATGCCGTACCTGTCGGAGGTGGAGCGCGGCCGCAAGGAAGCCTCCTCGGAGGTGCTCGCGGCCGCCGCCGGGGCGCTCGGCCTGGGCCTCGGCGACCTGCTCGCCCGTACGCACGCGGAACTGGTCCGGGTCACGGCACGCCGGTCCGCCGTCCGCACCCGCTCCGTGCGGAACGGCTCCGCGCGCGACGGGCTCTGCCTGGCCGCCTGAGCGGGAGGTGCCGCACGGCCCGGCGGCCGCTCAGACGAGGGCCGGCCGCCGGGTCAGCACCTCGTCGGCCAGGCCGTACGCCACGGCCTCCCGCGCGGTGAACACCTTGTCGCGGTCCATGTCCGCCCGCAGGGTCGCCACGTCGTGGTGCGTGTGCCGGGCCAGCACCTCCTCGACCTGCGCGCGGATCCGCGTCATCTCCTTCGCGCGCAGCGCCAGGTCGGACGCCGTCCCCCGCATTCCGCCGGCGGCCGGCTGGCCGAGCAGCACCCGCGCGTGCTCCAGCACGAACCGCCGCCCCGGGTCCCCGCCGGCCAGCAGCACGGCCGCCGTGGACGCCGCCTGCCCCACGCAGAACGTGGAGACCGGGGCCCGCACGAACGTCATGGTGTCGTAGATCGCCATGAGCGAGGTGTACGAGCCGCCGGGGGAGTTGAGGTAGACCGCGATCTCGCTCTCCGGGGCCTCCGACTCCAGGTGCAGCAGCTGCGCGACGACCACGTTGGCGACGCCGTCGTCGATCTCCGTGCCCAGGAAGACGATCCGCTCGGCCAGCAGCCTGCTGAACACGTCGTAGGACCGCTCGCCGCGCGCGGTGCGCTCGACGACGTTCGGAATCGTGTACGTCCCCATCACCGCAGTCCCATCCTGGGTCGTGAGGCCGCCGGGCGGACGTCGTCCAGCGAGTCCAGCACCCGGTCGACCATTCCGTACGCACGGGCCTGTTCGGCCGTGAACCAGCGGTCCCGGTCGCCGTCCCGGGAGATGGTCTCCGGGGTCTGGCCGGTGTGCTCGGCGGTGATCCGCTCGATGGTCCGCTTGGTGAACTCCAGGTTCTCCGCCTGGATCTCGATGTCGGCGGCGGTCCCGCCGAGGCCGCCCGAGGGCTGGTGCATCATGATGCGCGCGTTCGGCAGGGCGTAGCGCTTGCCGGGCGTGCCGACGCAGAGCAGGAACTGCCCCATGCTGGCCGCGAAGCCCATGGCCAGGGTGGAGACGTCGTTGGGGATCAGCCGCATCGTGTCGTAGACGGCCAGCCCCGCGTGGACCGAACCGCCGGGGCTGTTGATGTACAGGCTGATGTCGGTGCGCGGGTCCTCGGCGGACAGGAGCAGCAACTGCGCGCACACGCGGTTCGCGGACACCTCGTCGACCTGCGTGCCGAGCAGCACGATCCGCTGGGCGAGCAGCTGGGCGGCGAGGTGGTCGTCGAAGCGGCTCGGCGGGGTGTCGCCGTCCTCCGCCCGGGGAGGGGCCGGCCGCGGGCCGGCGGTGAGGGGTGACATGGACGCTCCCGTGATGGCTCGTCGGAACACGGCCGGACGGCCGCGTGCGTCCACTGTCGGCCCGCCGCGCCCGCCGCCGGGGGAATCTCTGCCCGCGGCAGATCCGCCCAGGGCGGAGCGGATCCGGGCGGCCCGTGACGGCCGATGCGCGCACCGATGAGTTTCGCCGGCGCGGACGGTCTGCACCGGTGACCGCGTATCCACGCGGGGACCGCACCCGGGAGGTACTCATGGACACCGGCGGATTCACCACCTGCCTCTGGTTCGACGGCCGGGCCGAGGAGGCAGCGCAGTTCTACGTCTCCGTCTTCGGCGACTCAGAGCTCGGCGAGGTCGTCCGGAACACCGGCGCCACCCCCGGCGGTGAGGACGGCTCCGTCCTCACCGTGGAGTTCACGGCCAACGGGCAGAAGTTCGTCGCCCTGAACGGCGGGCCGGAGTTCCGCTTCACCGAGGCGATCTCCTTCCAGCTCGACTGCGACGACCAGGCGGAGATCGACCACTACTGGGAGAAGCTGGTCGAGGGCGGCGGCGAGCACGGCCCGTGCGGCTGGCTCAAGGACCGCTTCGGCGTCTCCTGGCAGGTCAACGCCAAGCGGCTGACGAAGATGATCGGCGACCCGGACCGGGAGAAGGCCGACCGGGCGTTCCGGGCCATGATGACGATGGGCAAGCTGGACCTCGCGGAGCTGGAGAAGGCGTACGCGGGCGAGGCGTGAGGACGGCCGGGGGCCGGGCACGCTCCCGGCACCCGGCCCCTCCGCCCACCCGTCGCGTCCCCGGGGGCACCTCCCCGTGGTGCCTCTTCGTCGCCGTCCGGGACGCCTCCGCCACCGCTGACCGCATCCGCGACCACGGCGGCGAACCGCTCATGGAGCCCGTGCGGGCGGCCGGCCACGGCACGGTGCGTCCCGCCCGCGACCCCGGCGGGGCGCTGCGCCTCGGGCCCGTGGACTCGCCGTTCGGGCGGTTCGCGGCGGTCGGCGGCCGGCGGGGCGCGGACTTCTCGGCCGTCGGCCTCACCGCCACGACGGGGGAGATGCCGAGGACCACCGCCCTCGACGGAGCGGAACCGGGTCACCCGCCCGGCCATGGCATGATCGGGCGCATGGGTGAACGTGTGGTGGCCGCGTGCGACGGGGCCTCGAAGGGAAACCCCGGGCCCGCCGGCTGGGCCTGGGTGGTCGCCGACGACTCCGGGACTCCGGACCGCTGGGAGGCCGGCGCCCTCGGCACCGCCACCAACAACGTCGCCGAACTCACCGCCCTGGAGCGGCTGCTGGCGGCCACCGACCCCACCGTGCCGCTCGAGGTGCGGATGGACTCGCAGTACGCCATGAAGGCCGTCACCACCTGGCTGCCCGGCTGGAAGCGCAACGGCTGGCGCACCGCGGCCGGCAAGCCGGTCGCCAACCAGGAGCTCGTGGTCCGCATCGACGGGCTGCTGCAGGACCGCCCGGTGGAGTTCCGCTACGTCCCCGCCCACCAGGTCGACGGCGACCGGCTCAACGACTTCGCCGACCGCGCCGCCAGCCAGGCGGCCTCCGCCCAGCAGGACGCCGGCAGCGCCCAGGGCTCCCCCGAGCCGCCGCCGTCCGCCCCGCGCCCGGCGGGCGGCACGGCCCGCCGGGCCTCCGGCGGGGCCAGGACGTCCCGGCGCCCCGGCGGATCCTCGGCGCGCACCATCAAGGCCAAGTTCCCCGGGCGCTGCCCGTGCGGACGGTCGTACGCGGCCGGCGAGCCCATCGCCAAGAACGACAAGGGCTGGGGCCACCCCGAGTGCCGGACGGCCCTGACCGCCTGAACGGCCCGGACGGGGAGCCGCCGGTCGCCCGTCCGGGACGGATGACACACTGACCGTCATGGAAGAGCGCACTTTCGACAGGTCGGGACAGCACGCCTCCGTGATCGGCCTCGGCACATGGCAGCTCGGCGCCGACTGGGGCGACGTCGACGACAAGGACGCCCTCGCGGTCCTGGAGGCCGCCGCCGAGTCGGGCGTCACCTTCTTCGACACCGCCGACGTCTACGGCGACGGGCGCAGCGAGCAGACCATCGCGTCGTTCCTCAGCGGACGGCCGGACCTGCACGTGCTGGTCGCCACCAAGATGGGCCGCCGCGTCGACCAGATCCCGGAGAACTACGTCCTGGACAACTTCCGCGCCTGGAACGACCGCTCCCGGCGCAACCTGGGCGTCGACCGCATCGACCTGGTGCAGCTGCACTGCCCGCCCACCCCCGTCTACTCCACCGACGAGGTCTTCGACGCCCTCGACACCCTCGTCGAGGAGGAGCGCATCGCCGCCTACGGCGTCAGCGTGGAGACCTGCGCCGAGGCGCTGACCGCCCTCACGCGCCCCCACGTGGCCAGCGTGCAGATCATCCTCAACCCGTTCCGCATGAAGCCGCTGCGCGAGGTGCTCCCGGCCGCACGCGAGGCCGGCGTCGGCATCATCGCCCGCGTCCCGCTCGCCTCGGGCCTGCTGTCCGGCAAGTACACCAAGGACACCGTCTTCGCGGAGAACGACCACCGCACCTTCAACCGGCACGGCGAGGCCTTCGATCAGGGCGAGACCTTCTCCGGCGTGGACTACGCGACCGGTGTCGAGGCCGCCGCCGAGTTCGCCGCGCTGGCCCCCGAGGGGTACACCCCGGCCCAGCTCGCGCTGCGCTGGATCGTCCAGCAGCCCGGCGTCACCACCGTCATCCCGGGCGCCCGCTCGCCCGAGCAGGCCCGCGCCAACGCGGCCGCCGCCCGACTGCCGGAGCTGTCCGACGCCACCCTCACCGCGATCGCCGACCTGTACGACCGGCGGATCCGGGAACAGGTGGAGGGCCGCTGGTAACGGAGCGGCGGGCCTCCCCGGAGGGGCGGGAGGCGCGGGAACGGCCGGTCAGGACTCGAGGAGAAGCTGCCGCTCCTGCTCCTGGTCGCCGGCGGCGGCGCCCTGGTCGCGGGTCGTGAAGGACCGCGACAGCGCGTCGCTCGCCCGGAGCACCGCCTCCGGGGTGCCCTGCACGGTGACGGTCACCGGCTCCGACAGGGGCCGCGTGTCCGTCCGCCCCGCGCCCGTGCCCCGGCCCTCACCGCCGAACGTCGCGATGCGGACGGTGGCGTCCGTGTCCGAGGGCCGCTCCTGCGGCGGCCCGAAGGCGCCCTCCAGCGCCCCGACGACCGCCCGGGCGTCCTCGGCGTCCCCGCCGCTGAGTGTCACGGTGAGCTGGGTGTCCGACATGTGTCCCACTTTCCTCCGGCCTGGTCGTGTCGCCGACCGTGTAACCGTGCCCCGCGCCCGCCAAACCGGCGGGGGGAGGAGGGTCCCTTTTCGGGGAAACCGGAGGGGGAGACGACCGAAGGAGGCAGCGTGCCGGACGCGGAGCGGGGCGAGACCAGACGCCGGGGGCGGAACGAGACCGAGGACGAGAGAGCGGACCGGATGTGGACCGAGCTCATCCAGGAGGTCCGCGTCGCCCAGATGGGCGTGCAGATCCTGTTCGGCTTCCTTCTGACGGTCGTGTTCACCCCGACCTACGAGGACCTGTCCGGCACCGACAAGACCATCTACATCGTCACGGTGGTGATGGGCGCCTGCGCGACCGGGGCGCTGATCGGACCGGTGTCGCTGCACCGGCTCGTCAGCGGACGGCGCATCAAGCCCGAGGCGGTGCAGTGGGCTTCACGGCTCACCCTGCTGGGACTCGCGCTGCTGCTGGTCACCACCAGCTCCTCGCTGCTGCTCATCCTGCGGGTGGCCACCCACGACGACTTCGTGCCGTACCTGGTGGCCGGGGTGGTGTGCTGGTACCTGCTGTGCTGGTTCGCGCTGCCGATATGGGCCCGCCACCGCCACACCACACGCTGACCCGCGCGGGGCGGGTTCCCGTTCAGCTCCCGGCGAAGACGTCCGCGAGGAAGTCGTCCACGCGGACCTCCTCGCGGCCCGGCGGCACCATCCGGTGGGTCTGGGCCAGGAACTCCCCGACGGCCTCCGCCCAGGCGAACACCACCGCGTGGTGCCGGCCGCCGTCGGCGCGCGCCTCGCCCAGGAACTCCATGCGCAGCTCCCGCCCCACCCCGCGGGCCTCCGGACGCAGCCGCACGTCGCCGATGCCGACCGGGCGGGTCAGCCCGTCGGCGACCATCTCCCGGTCCAGCTGCCAGCGCGCCAGCACCCGGCCGTCGAGGGTGAAGACGGCGGTCATGGCGAACGGGTCCGTCGGGTCGTAGCTGAGGTGGGCGAGGACGGGAAAGCGTTCCGTGTCGCCCGCCTGGAGCTCCACCACCAGGGTCTTGTGCACGAACGAGTTCACGAGGCGCCTCCGGGACGTAGCGACGAGCGGCGTAGAGCCCTCTAGTACCCCGGATCTCCGCGAGATGCTCAGCTCTCCGGGTGAATCCGTCACCGGCCGGGGACGGACGGACGGCCGAAGGCCTCCCGGAGCGCCGGCAGCAGCGTCTTCTCCGACCAGTCCAGATACGCCGGCTGCGACTCGCCGCCGATCTGCACCAGGGCGATCTCGGTGAACCCGGCCTCCGCGTACGGGCGTACCGCCTCGACG
The DNA here is from genome assembly GCF_002899455.1 of Streptomyces sp. DH-12. Taxonomy (GTDB): domain Bacteria; phylum Actinomycetota; class Actinomycetes; order Streptomycetales; family Streptomycetaceae; genus Streptomyces. The sequence goes on from NZ_PPFB01000001.1 coordinate 6,785,667, forward strand.
AAATCCTCCGGGTCGCTGCCGCACGGGATGGACGCGGCGACGTCGTCGGGCCGCACGAACTGGGTCGCCGACGCGAAGGAGTCCGGGTGCGGCAGCTCGGAGTTCACCTTCCAGCCGCTGCCGAACCAGCGGAACTGGGCGTGCGCCCGCTCCACCGCCGTGTCCCGGTCCGGGTCGTAGCTCACCGGCAGCTGGCCCACCCGCGGCTTGCCCTCGCCGCCGTGCCGGTCGAACGCCTCCAGCAGCTCCGGCTTCGGCTCGGTGGCGATCACCAGGTCCGCCAGGCGGCCCGCGAGGGCGCACGACCGCTTCCCGGAGACCGCGATCCCGATCGGCGGCGGCTGGTCCGGCAGGTCCCACAGCCGGGCCGACTCCACGTCGAAGTGCTCGCCCCGGTGGTTCACATGGCCGCCCTCGAACAGCGCGCGGATGATCTCCACCGCCTCCTCGAGCATCTGATGGCGCACGTCCACCGGCGGCCAGCCGCCGCCCACCACATGCTCGTTGAGGTTCTCGCCCGACCCCAGCCCCAGCCGGAACCGGCCGCCCGACAGCAGCTGCATCGTCGCCGCCTTCTGCGCCACCACCGCCGGGTGGTAGCGCATCGTCGGACACGTCACGTACGTCATCAGCGGGATCCGCGAGGTGGCCTGCGCGGCCGCGCCCAGCACGCTCCACGCGTACGGCGCATGGCCCTGCTCGGCCAGCCACGGGAAGTAGTGGTCCGAGGTCACCGAGAAGTCGAAGCCCGCCTCCTCGGCGCGCACCACGTGCTCGACGAGCTCACGCGGCCCGGCCTGCTCGGTCATCATCGTGTACCCGATTCGCACCATGACGTCCGGGTCCCCCACGGCGACCGGCGGAAACGGTGGATCACCCGCCCGTGACCCGGGCAGGATGCCCCCATGACCCAGCGCCCCCTTCCGACCGCCGCCCCCGCGACCCAGGGCGTCGACGCGTCCGGCGTCCACGCCTTCCTCGACGCCCTCGAGGCCGACCCGGACATCGAGCCGCACGGCCTGGTGATCGTGCGCCACGGCCGGACCGTGGCCTCCGGCTGGTGGGCGCCCTACACCCCCGCGCGCCCGCATCTGCTGTACTCGCTCAGCAAGAGCTTCACCTCGACCGCCGCCGGGCTCGCCGAGGCGGAGGGGCTGATCGACCTCGACGCCCCCGTGCTGTCGTACTTCCCGGAGATCGACGCCGACATCACCGACCCGCGCAGCCGGTCGATGCTGGTGCGCCACGTGGCGTCCATGGCCAGCGGGCACGACCACGAGACCGTCGACGAGGCGTTCGGCGCCGATCCGGCCGAACCGGTGCGCGGCTTCCTGCTCCAGCCGCCGCAGCACGACCCGGGCACCCTGTTCACCTACAACCAGCCCTGCACCTACACCCTCGGCGCGATCGTGCAGCGGGTCACCGGGCAGACCCTGGTCGACTATCTGCGGCCCCGGCTGTTCGACCCGCTGGGCATCGGCGAGGCGCTGTGGTCCCGGGACCGCGCCGGACGTGACATCGGCTTCGCCGGCCTGCACACCACCACCGACGCGATAGCCCGGCTCGGTCTGCTGTACCTGAACGACGGCGTCTGGCAGGGCGAGCGGCTGCTGCCCGAGGGCTGGGCCGGGCGCGCGACGCGCGCCCACATCGCCACCGCCGGGGCCATGGGCGCAGGCGACCGGCCCGACTGGGACCAGGGGTACGGCTACCAGTTCTGGCGGGGCAGGCACGGTTTCCGCGGCGACGGCGCCTACGGCCAGTTCTGCCTGGTGCTGCCCGAGCACGACGCGGTGATCGCCGCGACGTCGGCCACCGAGCGGATGCAGCGCTACCTCGAGCTGGTGTGGCAGCACCTGCTGCCCGCGTTCGGCCCCGCACCGCTGACCGGGCGGGACGCCGAGGACGCGGCCCTGCGCGAGCGCATGGAGCGCCTCGCCCTGCCGGCGACGGACGGCGCGCCCGCCCCGGCCGGGCGGACCGGCGACTGGTCGGGGGCCGTGTTCGCCCCGGAGGGCGGGCTCTGCGCCGAGCAGCCGAAGCTGACCGCCGCCGGGCTCACGGCGGACGACGACGGCGGCTGGACGCTGACCCTCGAGGAGGACGGCCACCGGCTGGCCGCCCGCTGGACCGGCGCGGACTGGACCGTCACCGAGGGAGCGGTGCCGGTGGCCGTCACCGGCGGCTGGACCGGCGCGGACACCCTCACGACGGACATCGCCTTCCTGGAGACCCCGCACCGGCTGCGCGTCACCTGCTCCCTCGTCGGCCGCACCTTCCGCGCGCACTGGCTCACCACCCCGCTGGTCCCCTGGCCCCTGCGCGCGCTGCGCGCCCCGCGCGGCTAGCCGCCCGCACCGGGCCGGAAGGTCCGCAGGACCGTGCGCAGCGCCTCCTGGTTGCCGGTGCTCGTCCAGCCGGCGGCCGGGGCGGTCCAGCGCAGCGAGAAGCCCCGTCCGCCGCCCAGCAGGAAGCCGCGGCCGAAGGTGCGCACACGGGTGCCGTCGTACGTGGTGGTCCACTGCATGTCGGCGGCCTCGCGGCCCTGGTACGTGGTCGCCCGGACGGCGCCGATCCGCTGGTAGGCGCCGGTGCGTTCGAGCCCCGGCTCCACCGTGTCCCGCCACACGGCGACCGGGTCCGGCCCCACGCGCTCACTGTAGGTGACGGCCAGGGTGCGCGGATCGTCGTCGGAGCCGAACGTGACGCGGTACGACAGCCGGGTGGCGCGCGAGGTCCGCTGCCGCTCCCAGCCCTCGGGCAGGACGACGGAGAAGCCCTCCGGCGCCCGGTGGGCGCGGTAACCGGGGGGCAGGGCGCCGGGGCCGGCCGGGGGCCGCGAGGCCGTGCCGGACGGGTCCGGCGAGGCGGTTCCGGGCGACGGCGGGACGCTCGGCGCCTTCCCGGCACCGGTCCCTCCGGCCGCCCCGGCCCCTTCCGCCGCCCCGGCCCCTGCGGCCGTCGCGGACGCCGACGCCGTGGGGCCGCCGTCGGCGCGGTCGTCGCCGGGCAGCCCCGTCGTGGCCGCGACCACGGCCGCCGCCGCCGTGACCACCGCGAGCGGCGCGCCGACGAGCACGCCCTTCCGCTTCCGCCCCCGCCGCGCCGGCCCGTATGCCTCCTCCGGCGCCGGACCCGCGTCGGGGGCGTCGCGCAGCACCCGGGTGAGCGCGTCCCGGACCGCCTGGCGGCTCGGGCGCTCCCGGGGCTCCTTGCGCAGCAGTCCCGTGACGACCCCGGTGAGCGGCCCGCACCGCACCGGCGGGCGCGGCGGCAGCCGGTCCACCCCGCGCAGGGTGGCCGCGACCCTGCCCCGGTCCCGGAACGGCGGGCGTCCCTCCAGCATCGTGCAGAGGATCGCCCCCAGCGCCCACAGGTCGGCGGCCGGGCCGACCCGCTCGTTCCGCGCCTGTTCCGGCGCCGCGTACGACGGGGCGGTGAGCCGGGGCGCCGACGTGGTGCCGGCCACCCCGTAGCCGGCGACGACCATCGGGCCGGTCTCGCGCAGGTAGAGCTGTCCGGGGCTCAGCTCGCCGTGGGTGACGGCCTCCGCGTGCGCCGCGTCCAGCACGTCGAGCAGGTCCAGGGCGAAGCGCGCCGCCCGCGCGGGCGCGAACGCGCCCTGCTGGAGGAGGACCTCGTCCAGCGGGGTGCCGTCGATCCAGGCGGTGACCGTCCACAGGCAGCCGCCCTCGACGACCGCGTCGACGACGCCGGCGATCCGGTCCGGGCAGAGCCGGGCCACGTTCTCGGTGGCCCGCAGGACACGGGAGGGCGCGCGGCGGACGCCCTCCGCGGCCTGTGCGGGCAGTTCGACCCGGGTGGCCAGGCACGGCCGTCCCGTCCGCAGGTCGTCGGCGTACCAGCTGACCCGGTTGGTCTCGCGGTGCGTGATCTCGACCAGCCGGTAGCGGCCGGCGACCGGCCGGCCGGTGGAGGCGTGCGCCCAGCCCATGGTGATCCCTCGTCGAACCGCTGACTTCGGTCCCCCCTGATACGCGGGGAAGGGGCCGGTGCGTTCAACGCCGGGCGCGACGTCTTTCGTGCGGCGCCGTACGCCGCCCTGCGCCGCCGGTCTCAGCGCAGGGAGAAGTGGTCCGTCCACGCCGCCATGTCGGCGGTGGTGGCGTTGCCGCCGCACACCACCAGCCCCAGGCGGGCGTCCTCGCCGACCCGTTCCAGGACCCGGCGGGCGGCCGGGAGCAGACAGCCCGCGGCCGGTTCCGCCCACACCTTGGCGTGGTCCGCCAGGTCCAGCGAGCCCCGCACCGCCTCCCGGTCCGGCACCACCAGCACCTCGGTGACCAGCTCCGCGACATGGTCGTACGTCAGCCGCGACACGGCCGGCGCGCTGAGGGTGGAGACGATCGACGTGAGCGCGACCGGCACCGGGCCGCCCGCCGCCAGCGCCTCGGACATCGCCTGCGCCCCCTCGGTCTCCACGCCCCACACCCGCACCCCGGGCCGCCGGGCGCGCAGGGCCGCCGCGACCCCGGAGATCAGGCCGCCACCGCCGATGCTGACCAGCACGTCGGTCAGCTCACCGGCGTCCTCGGCGAACTCCAGGCCCACGGTGCCCTGACCGGCGATCACCACCGGGTCGTCGAAGGGGTGGACCAGGGTCAGACCGTCCTGCCGCAGCTCGGCGGTGAGGGCGAACGCCCCGTCCATGTCGTCCGTCACCCGCACCGTGGCGCCCGACGCCCGCGCGATCTCCACGGCCCGCACGGGCGCCGAACGCGGCATCACCACGGTCGCCTTCACATCGAGCGCGGCGGCCGTCACCGCCAGCGCGATGCCGTGGTTGCCGCCGCTCACCGCGACCACCCCGGCGGCCCGCTCGGCCTCGCTCAACGCCAGCAGCTTCGCCGCCGCGCCGCGCACCTTGAACGACCCGGTGCGCTGCAGCAGTTCCAGCTTGACCGTCACCGGCACGCCGAGCAGTGCCGACAGTCCGGGGCTCGGCACGACCGGGGTGCGCACCACGTGCCCGGCGATCCGCTCGGCCGCGGTTTCGATGTCGGCGATCTCGATCACGACTGTCACCTCTCCGGCGCGGGGGGCGTGATCCGCGCCGTGCCCCAGCCTCACCCGGCGGGCGGCCGGGGTCAACGGGATTCAGTGCTGCTGCGCCTTGTGCGGCGGCGCCTCGCTCGGCCGGACCACGACGTGCCCCTGCCCCTGGAGCACCAGCTGCACGGCCTCGCCCGAGCCGCCGCGCAGCATCGAGCCCAGCGACTGCGAGCGGTGCAGCGAGGTGGACAGGCCCGCCGTCCAGCCGACGATCGCGTCGGTGTCCACGTACACCGGGCTCTGCGGGGTCACCGGGATCACCAGCGGGCTGCCCTCGCAGACCAGGCCCAGCCGGCCGTGCCCGGTGAAGACGCTGTTGAACAGGCCGCCGCCGGTGATGCCGGCGCCCTTCACGGTGGAGATGCGGTAGGACAGCGTGGCGTCGAAGCACAGCACGTTGCGGCCGTTGACGGTGAACTCGTCGCCGGGCTCCACCTCCACGAGGAAGCAGCTCTGCGCCTCGTGCGCGAACCAGGCCTCGCCCTGCCCGCGCACCGCCATCAGCGGCAGTCCCTCACCGGTCACCGCGCGCTTGAGCATCCCGCCCACGCCCTGGCCCTTGCGCTCGAACCGGAGGTCGCCGCGGTAGGCGACCATCGCGCCCTGGCGGGCGAGCATCTCGCCGTCGACGGTGTAGCGCAGGCACTTGGCGTTCTCCACCGTCATGCCCGGGGCCGTGGCCGGCCGCACCATGTGCTCACTGGAAAACAGATCACCCTTCATGGGGCCATCCTCGCCCGGCCTCAGCCGCCACCGCCAGGAGCGTGCCCGTACGGCACGGCACGGGAGCGGGCCGTGCGGTCAGCCGCCGAAGAGCTGCGTCCAGTACGTGCCCGCCCGGCCGCCGCCCGCGAAGCCGACGCCGATGTGCGTGAACTCCGGCTTGAGGATGTTCGCCCGGTGCCCCGGACTGTTCATCCAGCCGCGCACCACCTCGGCGGCCGAGCGCTGCCCGCACGCGATGTTCTCGCCGACGGCCCGGCAGCGGGACCCCGCGGCGGCGGCCCGGTCCCAGGGCTTGCCGCCGTCCGGCGCGGTGTGCGCGTAGAAGTCACGCGCCACCATGTCGGCGCTGTGCGCCTGCGCGGCCGCGGTCAGCAGCGGGTCGCGGGACAGCGGGGGCAGCCCGGCCCGCGCGCGCTCGCGGTTGGTGAGGTCGACGACCTCCGCCACCGTGCGGTCCAGGCCCTCCGGGGTGAGCGGACGCGCCCACAGCGCCGTCCAGTACGTGGCCCCGCCGCCCTCGCAGGAGGCCACGGCGGCGTGGGCGAACGCCGGGTCGCACACCGTGCGGCGGGCCGCCTCGTGGCGCAGGCAGTGGCCGACGAACCGGTCGACGGACAACGGTCCGGAGACCAGGTGCTCGCCGACGGTGAGGTACGGGTACCCGGCGGAGACGACGCGCTGGTACACCGACACGCCGTCCGGGCCCTCGACGCCGGGACGCCCGCCGCGCGCCATCGACCGGGCGTGCTCCCGGGCCGCCGCGGCCAGCCGCCCGTCGTGCGTCACCGGCGGGGAGCCGGCGGCCTGCCGCGCGGAGTTGACCAGGGCCAGGAAGTCGTCCCCGGCGGACGGCGGGGCCGCCGGGCGGGGCGGGACGGCCGGGTGCGTCCGCGGGGCGGACCGGGCCGCCGTGCCGGGGCTCACCGGCGCCCTGCCGGTGACGACCGGGGCGGTACGGGTGGACACGGCGCCCTCGTCGTCCTCCACGTCGACGCCGAAGTCCCGCGCGAGACCGGCCAGTCCGTCCGCGTACCCCTGCCCGAGGGCGCGCAGCTTCCAGCCGTCGCCGCGCCGGTAGATCTCCGCGAGCAGCAGCACCGTCTCCCGGTCGGGACGCGGCGGGCGGAAGCGGGCCAGGGCGCGCCCGCCGGGGCCGGTGACCTCCAGCACGGGGGCCGGCAGGGCGCTCAGCGGGGTGCCGGGCTCCTCGGGACTGACGGCGACCGTGACCCGGGTGGCGCCCGCGCGCAGCGCCGCCGGGTGGACGACGAGCGTGTCGCCGCCGAGCCGCGCGCCCGGCGCGGACGGCTGGTTGTAGAAGACGAAGTCCGCGTCCCCGGCCACCTTCCGGCCGTCGTCCGTGATCAGCGCGGACACGTCGAACGGCCCCGGCACCCGGACGGTCACCGCACCGCCCGGGAGCGGGATGTTGCCGCCGGGGACCAATTCGCTCATGACACCGCCCTGTTCGTCATCGTCCGACCGGTGTGGGGGTGTCCGGACAACGAGGGGCGGGGGCCCGGGGTTCCCGGCGCCGCGCGTCCGCGCGGCCTCGGCGGGCGGTGCCCCGCGTCCCCACGGCGTGATCGGATCCCCGGCGCGGCGGGCCGAGCCCGTGTCAGGGCCGGGCGCGCGTGCCTGCGCGGGCCCCGCGCGGGAAGGCGGGACCGCGGGGCGTCGTACGAGGTGACCGCGGTGCGGGGGCGGCGGTCCCGTAGGGAAGACTGGACCGCGCAGGAACACGACACCGGGAGGAACGGCATGACGCGCCCGATCACGGCAGGGATCGACGGCACCGAGGAGAGCCTCGCCGCGCTGGCCTGGGCGGCCAGGGAGGCGGTCCGCCGGGGACTGCCGCTCACAGTGGTGCACGCCTGGCGGTTCCAGTCGAACGACGCGGTGGACACCGGGGACCGGGCCGCCCAGGAGCGGTGGGTGCGGGAGGCGGCCGAGGAGGCGGTGCGCGCCGTCCGCGACCACCACAGCGGCCTCGACGTCACCACGGACGTGCTGGAGGGCGACGCCGTGGAGACCCTGACCGCCGCGGCGGCCGGCGCCGAGATGCTGGTCCTGGGCTCGCGCGGGCACGGACGGATCATGGGCTTCCTGGTGGGCTCCGTGGGCCAGCAGGTGATCGTCGACGCCCGGTGCCCGGTGGTGTTCGTCCGGGCCGGCGACAAGGCCTCCGACGAAGTGGCCGGGCACGAGATCGTGGTCGGGCAGGAGGGCGACCCGGAGGACAGCGCCGCCGCGCTCGGCTTCGCCTTCGAGACCGCGGCCCGGCGCGGCGCCACCCTGCGGGCCGTACGCGCCTGGACCCTGCCGCCGGTGTTCTCCTACAGCCCCGCCTCCCTCCAGCTCCTCGACGAGGCCGGCGGTCTGGAGCCCTTCGAGCGGAAGAACCTGGCGGCCGCCCTCGCGCCATGGCGGGAGCGCTACCCGGACGTGCACGTCGTGGAGCACGTGGAGATGGGCAGCGCCGGGCAGGTGCTGCTGTCGGTGTCGGGCGGGACCCAGCTCATGGTCGTCGGCCGCCGCGCCCGCCGCTCCGCCGTGGGCGCCCGGATCGGCTCCGTGGCGGGAGGCGTGCTGCACCACGCGGACTGCCCGGTGGCGGTCGTCCCGCCCGCCTGACCCGGGTGCGGGCCCGGCTCACTCCTCCGCGGCCCGCAGCGGCTCCCGCCGCTTCGGCAGCACCGTGCGGATGTAGTCCTCGACGGCGGTCTCCAGGCCGATGTCGTGCTGGGCCCGCTCGGACAGGTACCAGCGGTGCTCCAGCAGCTCGTGGTAGATCTGCGCGGGGTCCATCTGCCCGCGCAGCTCGGGCGGCACGGACCGCACGGTGGGCCGGAACACCTCGCGCACCCAGCGGTGGGCGAGCACCTCCGGACGGGCGCCATGGGCGTCCCCTCCGCTCGAGCGAAGCCGAGAGCTCGGGGGAGGGCCGTCCGGGGCGTAGTCGTCCTGGGTGGCCATCCAGCTCTCCAGGTCGGTCAGCAGCCGCCTGGCCTGGTTCTCCTCGGCGTCCAGACCGGTCAGCCGCAGCAGCTGACGCTGGTGGTGCCCGGCGTCCACGACCTTCGGCACGAACGTCACCGTGTCGCCGTTGGAGGCGTGCTCGATCTGCATCTCGGCCACGTCGAAGCCGAGTGCGTTCAGCCGCCGGATGCGCCGTTCGATGTAGTGGTGCTTGCCGGCCGGGTAGACCGAGGTGCGGGTCAGCTCCTTCCACAGGTCCTGGTAGCGCCCGCAGATCTCGGTGCCGAAGTCGATCGGGTCGACGGAGGGGTGCAGCGCGCCGGAGGCCTCGAGGTCCAGCAGCTCGCCGCTGATGTTGACCCGCGCCAGGTCCAGGTCGTACTCCCGCTGGCCGCGCGTCAGTTCGGGGTGCAGGTCGCCGGTCTCGGCGTCCACCAGGTAGGCGGCGAAGGCGCCCGCGTCGCGCCGGAACAGGGTGTTGGACAGGGAGCAGTCGCCCCAGGCGAAGCCGGTCAGGTGCAGCCGCACCAGCAGCGCGGCGAGCGCGTCCATCAGCCGGTGCATGGTGGCCGGCCGCAGCGTCGTCTCGAACATCGACCGGTACGGCATGGAGCCGCCGAGGTGCCGGGTGACCAGCACGCTCTCCAGCGGCTCCCCGTCCAGGCCGGTGCGGCCCGTCACCACGGCGAGCGGGTCCACCGCCGGTATGCCGAGCCGGTCCAGGTCGCGCAGCAGTTCGTACTCGCGCAGCGCGGGACGCCGGGCGAGTTCCTTCACCGCGATCACCTCGTCGCCGGCGCGGGCGTAGCGCACCACGTGCCGGGAGATGCCGCGCGGCAGCGGCACCAGGTACTCCTCGGGCCACTCCTCCAGCGGCAGGTGCCACGGCAGTTCCAACAGGAGCGCGGGGTGCTCCGGGTTGGTGGCGTTGATCTGCAGTGCCATGGCGGCGGTGTCCTCGTCTCGCGGCTGATCGTCGCTCCAGCCTATTGCGCGCGCTCGCGGGCCAGCAGGGCGGCGTCCCGCACCGGCCCCCGGTGGACCGGGCCGTGGCCGGGCAGCAGCAGGTCGCCGTCCAGCCCGGCCAGCACGTCCAGCGACCGCACGGCGGTGGCGCGCTCCCGGTGGAACATGTCCGTCAGCATCTGCGGGCCCTCGACGCGGGAGACGGGGTGCCCGCTGACCAGGGCGTCGCCGGACGCCACCGCCCCGACGTGCGGGAGGTGGAAGGCGCAGTGCCCGGCGGTGTGGCCGGGGGTGTGCACGGGGACGGGCCGGCCCGGCAGGTCGAGCGGCTGCCCGTCGCCGGGGTCCGGGAACGGCCGGGGCGAGGTGACCGCCACGTTCGCCGTGCCGCCGGCGCGCAGGGCGTGCGCGGCCCACGGCAGCACGCCGGGACGCCAGCCGTTGCGCAGCACCCGTGCCACGGTCACCTGGTGCAGGAAGTCCCGCCGGGCGTGCGGCACCTCCTCCTCGTGGGTGTGGACCGGGGTGCCGTACGCGGCGCTGAGGAACTCGGCGGAACCCAGGTGGTCGTTGTGCGCGTGGGTGATCAGCACGGCCGCCACCGCCTCCGGCGCGGCGCCCACCTCCGCGAGCGAGCCGAGCAGCCCCTCGCGGTCGCCGGGGTAGCCGGTGTCGATCAGGGTCACGGCGTCCCCCTCGGTGAGGATCACCCAGTTCGTGTTCGTGCCGTGCACCAGATACGTGCCATCCGCCACCTGTCGCACCGTCGCCTTCATGACCACCTCGCGTGTGTGTCGTCCCCTGCCGGTCGCACGCGCACAGGAAAGCAGATCGGGGGCGGGCGCGGGCGGTGGTCCGGGCGGATCCGGTGCGGGGGAGGCCCGGCGGAGGAGGACAGGCTTCCGCCGGGGCCGGCCGAGCCGGGGTTCCGCCGGGGTCAGTTCACCCCGCGCGGGCGGAACTGCACGGAGATCCGCGGTCCGGCGGCCTTGGTGCTCTTGGGCACGCAGTGCTCCCAGGTGCGCTGGCACGATCCGCCCATCACGACCAGGTCGCCGTGGCCCAGCGGGCGGCGCACGGTCTCGCCGCCGCCGACGGGCCGCAGCAGCAGGTCGCGGGGCGCGCCCACGGACAGGATGGCGACCATGGTGTCCTCGTGGGCGCCCCGGCCGATCCGGTCGCCGTGCCAGGCGACGCTGTCCCGGCCGTCGCGGTAGTAGCACAGCCCGGCCGTGGCGAACGGCTCGCCCAGCTCCTCGGCGTAGTGGGCGCTCAGGGCGTCGCGGGCCGCGGTGAGGACCGGGTGGGGGAGCGGGGCGCTGATGCCGTAGTACGCCAGCAGCCGGGGCACGGACACGACCTGGTCGTACATCTGGCGCCGCTCGGCCCGCCAGGGGGTCTCGGCGGCCAGGTGGTCGAAGAGCGCGTCGGACCCGTGCAGCCAGCCGGGAAGCAGGTCGATCCAGGCGCCCCGGCCGAGTGCGGTGCGGCGCACCCCGTCGAGCGGGCCGAGCCGCAGCTCGTCGTCCTGGTCGAAGAGCGAGCCCTGGAGCGCCGGGAGGCGGTGCGTGCTCATGGGAGCAGCGTATCCAGAATCGAAAGTGCGTTCTAGGGTGCTCCGGGTCCGGCGATCGCCCTGCTCCGGGGGCTGTCCGATACACCGCTGTATCGGATACGTTCCCGTACCGGACGGCGGGAGCGGGGAGGGCATGGCGGACACCGGCACCGGGCGCGTCACCAGGCGCCGGCAGCGCACCCGCGCCAACCTGCTGGACGCCGCCTTCACCGTCTTCGCCGCCAAGGGCTTCGGCCACGTCTCCATCGAGGAGATCTGCGAGGCCGCCGGCTACACCCGCGGCGCCTTCTACTCCAACTTCGCCGGCCTCGACGAGCTGTTCTTCGCGCTCTGCGCCCAGCGCGCCGACCTGATCGCCGAGCAGGTCTCCGGCGCCCTCGCCTCGGACGGACCCGACCTCGACGTGGCCGCCGCCGTGGACCGGGTCTCCGAGGTGCTGCTGCTGGACCGCGACTGGCTGCTGGTGAAGACCGACTTCCTGGTGCACGCCGCCCGCGACCCCCGCGCGGCGGACACGCTGCTGGACCACCGGGCGCGGCTGCGGCGGGCCGTCGCCGACCGGCTGGAGCGGGCCCGCGGCCACACCGGACTGCCCGCCGTGCTCGGCGACGCCGAGGGCGCCGCACACGCCGTGATCGCCGCCTACGACGGCGTCACCGTCCGACTGCTGCTGGACCGGGACGTCGAACGCGCCCGGGTCTGGCTGAAACACCTGCTCACCGCGCTGCTCACCGGATGAAGTCTCCGGACGGACAAGGAAGGGACGGTCGCCATGGATGCCGACGTCATCGTCGTCGGAGCGGGCCTCGCGGGCCTCGTCGCGGCCCACGAACTCACCGGCAGGGGCCGCAGGGTCGCCCTGGTCGACCAGGAGAACGCCGCCAACCTCGGCGGCCAGGCCTACTGGTCGTTCGGCGGGCTGTTCCTGGTGGGGTCACCGGAGCAGCGCCGCCTCGGCGTCAAGGACTCCTTCGAGCTGGCCTGGAACGACTGGCAGGGCAGCGCCGCCTTCGACCGGCTCGACGACGAGGACTCCTGGGCGCGGCGCTGGGCGCGCGCCTACGTCGAGTGGGCGGCGGGGGAGAAGCGGTCCTGGCTGGACGGCCACGGCATCACCTTCCTGCCCACCGTCGGCTGGGCCGAACGCGGCGACCTGCGCGCCGGCGGTCACGGCAACTCCGTGCCCCGCTTCCACATCGCCTGGGGCACCGGCACCGGCGTCGTCGCCCCCTTCACGCGGTACGCCCGTGAGGCCGCGCGCGACGGACTGCTGACCTTCCACCACCGCCACCGCGTCGACGAGCTGGTCCTGGAGAACGGCGCCGCGCGCGGGGTGCGCGGCACCGTGCTGGCCGAGGACGACGCGCCGCGCGGCGTGGCCTCCAGCCGCGAGGCGATCGGCGCGTTCGAACTCACCGCCCAGGCCGTGATCGTCACCAGCGGCGGCATCGGCGCCGACCACGACATCGTCCGGCGGTACTGGCCCGAGCGGCTGGGCACCCCGCCGCGCGAGATGGTCACCGGCGTCCCCGCCTACGTGGACGGGCGGATGCTCGACATCAGCGCCCGCGCGGGCGTACGCCTGGTCAACCGCGACCGCATGTGGCACTACACCGAGGGCATCCGGAACTGGGACCCGATCTGGCCGGGACACGGCATCCGCATCCTGCCCGGCCCGTCCTCCCTGTGGTTCGACGCCCTCGGCCGCCGGCTCCCCGAGCCCTGCCTGCCCGGCTACGACACCCTCGGCACGCTCAGGCACCTGCGCACCACCGAGGACATCGCCCCGTACGACCACTCCTGGTTCGTCCTCACCCAGAAGATCATCGAGAAGGAGTTCGCGCTCTCCGGCTCCGAGCAGAACCCGGACATCACCGCCAAGGACCGGGCCGGGTTCCTCCGCGAACGCGTCCTCGGCAAGGGCGCCCCCGCCCCGGTGGACGCCTTCCTGCGCAAGGGCGCGGACTTCGTCACCGCCGCCACCGTCGAGGAACTCGTCGACAGGATGAACGCCCTCACCGACGCGCCCCTGCTCGACGCGGCCCTCGTCCGGCGCCAGATCGAGGCGCGCGACCTGCAGCTCGCCAACGCCTACAGCAAGGACGCCCAGGTGCAGGGCATCCGCAACGCCCGCCGCTACATCGGCGACCGCCTCGGCCGGGTCGCCACCCCGCACCGCATCCTCGACCCGGCGGCCGGTCCGCTGATCGCCGTGAAGCTGCACGTCCTCACCCGCAAGACGCTCGGCGGCATCCAGACCGACCTGGACTCCCGCGCGCTGGGCGCCGACGGCAGCCCGGTCGACGGGCTGTACGCGGCCGGCGAGGTCGCGGGCTTCGGCGGCGGAGGCGTCCACGGGTACAACGCCCTGGAGGGCACCTTCCTCGGCGGCTGCCTCTTCTCGGGGCGCGCGGCGGGGCGGGCGGCGGCCGCACAGACGGCGTAGCGGGTGTGGCCGGCGTGGCAGGAGGCGGGCCGGCCCACGGGCCGGTCCGCCTCAGTCCGTCAGCAGCCGCGCCAGCACCTCCGCGTGGCTGCGCTCCGGCCGCTTCGACGCGGTCAGCAGGGTCACCGTCCCCTTCCCGGCCAGCTCCCGCACCCGCTCCAGCAGCTCCGCCGCCTCCGGCGCGGCCAGCTCCGCCTCGTAGCGCTCGCGGAACTCCTCGAAGGCGCCCTCGCCCGCGTGGTACCAGCGGCGCAGCTCCGTGGAGGGGGTCAGCCCCTTCGGCCACTCGTCGACCCGGGCCGCCTCCTTCGCCAGGCCGCGCGGCCACAGCCGGTCGACGAGGACCCGCACCCCGTCGCCGGGCTCGGGCGGTTCGTAGGCGCGGCGCACGCGCACACTCATGGTGGGCCCCTTCCGCCGGAGTCGCCGCGAGCCTACTGCGGCGCACGGGACCGGGCACGACGGCGGAAGCGGACGGGACACCTGCATCGTTCCGGCGCGGTCCGGGTACTCCGTCCGCCTGGAACGCGACGCCGGGAGGTGACGGATGGAGGCCGAGGACGACCTGCCGGTCGTCGGCACGCTCGCCGAGCTCACCGCGCTGGTGGAGCGCGACCGGGGACTGTACGTCCGCTGGTCCCGGGGGCCGGCGATCGACCTGCACGCGGTGTCCAGCATCGACGACCTCACCGGCGTGGCCATGCCCGGACTGTCCGCGAACCCGCTCGACGTGGAGAAATGGTGGCGAGGCCGCTCGCCGGCCCTCTGGGTGGCGCGTCGGCTGTACGACTACGAGCACCTGCCGCGCGAGAAGGGCGCCGACATCCGGCCCTGGGTGCTCAAGGGGCGCGAGACCGGCCGCGGCCCGGACAACGAGCCGCTGGTCACCGATGTGCGCCCGCTGTGCTGGATCGCCGACGACGTCATCGAGGAGGCGCACACGGAAGTGGCCCGCCAGGAGCATCCCTGGGGGCCACTGCGCCGCGCCAACCGCTGACCGCCGGGCGCTCTCGCCCGGGGCCCGCGCGGATCACGCCCTCGCCGTCACGCGGCACCGTCCGCCGCGGCCGTCAGGCCCGGCCCGACGAACGGCGGGCCGCGATGCGCCGCTTGAGCGCGCGGCGTTCCGTCTCGCTCGTGCCGCCCCACACACCGATGGACTGCCCGGTCTCCAGGGCCCACGTCAGGCACTGCTCCCGCACGGGGCAGCGCCGGCAGACCGCCTTGGCCTGCTCGGTCTGCAACAGGGCCGGCCCGGAGGCGCCGATCGGGAAGAACAGCTCGGGGTCCTCGGTCCGGCAGGCCGCGCTGTGCCGCCAGTTGTCCATCGAAAGTCACCTGCGTCCGGAGTCGATGCGCACCCTTTCGGATGCCTTGCTCCTTTCGGGTGACCTGTCGATCCGCCGCGAAACAGCGGGATCCGTGGAAACGGTCACTGCTCGCGCAGGCCCCACGGCGATCCGTACGCGGTGAGCAGGTCCAGGAACGGACGGGGCGGGAACGCCTCCGGGCCGAGCACACCCGCGCCGGACCAGGCGCCGGTCGCCAGCAGTTCGAGCGCGACGACCGGGTTGACGGCCGTCTGCCACACCACCGCCTGGCAGCCGTACTCGCCCATCGACCACTGGTTGTCGACCACGTGGTACAGGTACACCTCGCGCGGTGCCCCGTCCTTGGTGCCCCGCACCCAGGTGCCCGCGCAGGTCCTGCCGTGCATCCGGTCGCCGAGCGTGGCCGGGTCGGGCAGGCAGGCCGCGACCACGTCCCGCGGGGAGACCCGCACCGGGCCGTCGGGGCCGGGCACGGTCACCGGCTCGGTGCGGTCCAGGCCCAGCAGGCGCAGCGTGCGGAGGGTGTCCGTGAACTCACGGCCCAGGCCGTACTTGAAGGTGACCCGGCGGGCGTCCACCCAGCGGGGGATCAGCAGCACCTCCTCGTGCTCCACGTTCACGCACTCCACCGGGCCGATGCCCTCGGGGAAGTCGAACAGCTCGGGTTCGCTGAAGGGTTCGGTGGTGTACCAGCCGCGGTCCTTCTCGTAGACCACGGGCGGGTTGAGGCACTCCTCGATCGTGGTCCAGATGTTGAAGGACGGCGCGAAGCCGTGGCCGTCCACCGTGAGGTCGGCGCCGTCGCGGACGCCGATCTCCTCGATCCGGTCGAAGAGTTCGTCGGCCGCGTACCGGGCGAACACGTCCGACAGACCCGGCTCGACACCCATCCCGACCAGCGCCAGCAGCCCGGCCTCCTCCCACTCGGCGGCCTGCGCGAACTGCTCGTCGCCCAGCTTGGTCCCGCACTCCTCGTACGGCCGCTCGCCGTGCGGGCGGGACAGGGACATCGCCATGTCGAGGTAGGCGGCGCCGCCCGCCCGCGCCGCACGGAACAACGGCATCACGAAGCGGGGGTCGGTGGCGTTCAGCAGCACGTCGCAGCCGTGCCGCCCGAGCAGCGCCGTCACCTGCGCCTCGTCGCCGGCGTCGACCCGCTCGGCACGGAACCGGTCGCCGTCCGCGCCCAGCGCCGCGACCGCCGCCTCCGCCCGGGCCGGGTCGTGGTCGGCCACCACCATCAGCTCGAAGAACGGCCGCCGGGCCGCGATCCGGGTGACGGCGGTACCCACACCGCCCGCTCCCACCAGCAGTACGCGCATGACGGAGCACTCCCTTCCCTCCTCATGGATCCGCACGAATCCGGAACCTTCCGCAAGGCCCCTGGCGTGATGGAACGCCGCGCCGCGACATAAGGTCAATGGCGTTGGCATAAGGACGGGGAGCGGAAGGAGCGGCGATGGCCAAGCGTGTGGTCCCCGAGGAGCGGCGGCGACGGCGCAGGCCGACGAAGAGCGGGGTGGTGCTGTCGGAGCGGCTGATCGTCGAGACCGCGCTGCGGCTGCTGCGGGAGCACGGCAGCGCGGGCCTGACCGCGCGCCGGCTGGGACTCGCCCTGGACTGCGACCCGAGCACGCTCTACCGCTACTTCCGCGGCATGGACGACCTCACCCTCGCCATCGGCGACGCGCTGACCGGCCAGGCGCTGGAGGGCTGGCGGCCCACCGGGCGATGGCGGGACGACCTGCGCGCCCTGGGCCTGCGCGTCCACGCCGCCTACGTCTCCCACCCGCAGGCGGCGGTCCTCACCGCGAGCCGGGTGTCCGGCCGGGCCGGCGAACTGGCCGCCGACGAGGCGGTGCTGGACGTGCTGCGCACCGCGGGCTTCCCGCCGACCGACACCGTCCGCGTCTACCACGCCTTCATCGACACCACGCTGGCGTTCGCCGCCCTCGACGCCGCCTTCCTGGCGCTGCCCGACGCGGCACGGCGGGCCGACGAGGACATGTGGCGCTCGACCTACGCCCGGCTGCCCGCCGCCACCCACCCGCGCATCGCCGAGACCGCTCCGCTGCTCGCCGCCCGCATGGTCGAGAGCGCCTACCCCACGGCGCTGGACATGCTGCTGTCGAGCGCGGAGCGGGACCTCGCCGGCCTCGGGGTCAGTGGTGCAGAGCCCGGGCCGCCGTCCTCGTGACCGCGTCCGCGACCGCCGCGAGGGCGGGGGAGTCCAGCTTCCACTGCTGCCAGTACAGGGGCGCGTCGACCGCCCGGTCCGGGGCGAACACCGTCACCCGGCCCGCCCGCAGCAGCGGCACCGCCTGCGCCTCCGGCACCATGCCCCAGCCGAGACCGGCGGCCACCGCCTCGGCGAACCCCTCCGAGGTCGGCACGTGATGGCGCAGGGTGCTCGCCCCGGTGCGGCCGCCCGTCAGCCGCCGCACGAACCCGTCCTGGAAGTCGTCCCGCCGGTCGAAGACCACCACCGGCGCCGCCGCCACCGACTCCTCCAGCGGCTCCCTCAGCAGCTCCGCGGCGAGCTCCGGGTGCGCCACCGGCAGGTAGCGCATCGTCCCCAGACGCCGCACCGAGCAGCCCGGCACCGGGTCGGGTGAGGAGGTCACCGCGGCCATCACCGTCCCCTCGCGCAGCAGCGCCGCCGTGCGGGACTCGTCCTCCCGGCGCAGTTCGAAGCAGAGCCGGGACCGGACGGGCAGCCGGACCAGGGCGTCCAGGAACCAGGTGGCGAGGGAGTCCGCGTTGACCGCGACCGACACCCGCGTGGGCTCCCCGGCGCCGCTCAGGCCCAGCTCCGCGTACGCGTCCCGCTCCAGCCGGGCCACCTGCCGGGCCAGCCGCACCAGCACCTCGCCGGACTCGGTGGGCCGCACCGGGCGGGTGCGCAGCAGCAGCACCCTCCCGGTGCGCTGCTCCAGCGCCTTCACCCGCTGGCTGACCGCCGAGGGCGTCACGTGCAGCGCGGCGGCCGCCGCGTCGAACGTCCCCTCGTCGACCACCGCGAGCAGCGTCCGTACCTGGTCCAGCGGAAGGTCCTCCCTCACATCCGCTAACGATACGTAAGAATCCTGAGCTGTACTGCACCTGGCCCTTCGGCCTAGCGTCGACGCCATGACCAGCGCTTTCGCCACCGCCGCCGCCGGGTTCGGCACCGGACTGTCCCTGATCGTCGCCATCGGCGCGCAGAACGCCTTCGTGCTGCGCCAGGGCATCCGCAGGGACGCCGTGCTCGCCGTCGTCGGCATCTGCGCCCTGTCCGACGCCCTCCTCATCACCCTGGGCGTCGGCGGCGTCGGCGCGGTCGTGGTGGCCTGGCCCGCGGCGCTGACGGTGGTGGCCTGGACCGGCGGCGCCTTCCTCCTCGCCTACGGCGCCCTGGCCGCCCGCAGAGTGGTCCGTCCGGCCGGCACGGGACTGGAGGCGGAGGGCCGGGAGGCGGGATCGCGCCGCCGGGCCGTGCTCACCTGCCTCGCCATGACCTGGCTCAACCCGCACGTCTACCTGGACACGGTGTTCCTGGTCGGCTCCGTCGCCGCCGACCACGGCCCGTCGCGCTGGACGTTCGGCGTCGGGGCCGCGCTGGCCAGCCTGTGCTGGTTCGCCGCGCTCGGCTTCGGCGCCCGGCTGCTCGGCCGCTTCCTGGCCCGGCCGGCCGCCTGGCGGGCACTGGACGCCCTGGTGGCCGCCACCATGATCGTCCTCGGTGTGACGCTCATCGCGGGAGCCTGAGGACGGGCCCGCCCGGGGGCCTGCCATAGTGGGTGCCGGCGAAGTAGATGTAAGCACCAACCAGGACGGTCGTGGACACCAGCGAGAGCAGCACCGGACCCCGGACACCCGAAGCGGAGCGGGAGGAGAGCGGACCGCGCGGATGGCGCCGCTGGGCCATGGACACCCGCCCGCTGCGCCGCCCCGCCTACCGCCGGCTGTGGGCGTCCACCGCCGTCACCGCGGTCGGCAGCCAGCTCACCGCCGTCGCCGTGCCCAAGCAGATCTACGACATCACCGGCTCCTCCGCCTGGGTCGGCACCGCGAGCCTCGCCGGACTGCTGCCGCTGATCGTGTTCGCGCTGTGGGGCGGCGCGATCGCCGACAGCATGGACCGCCGCAGACTGCTGCTGCTCACCAACAGCGGCATCGCCGTCACCTCGGTGCTGTTCTGGGTGCAGGCCTTCGCCGGACTGGAGTCGGTCTGGGCGCTGATGCTGCTGCTCGCCCTGCAGCAGGCCTTCTGGGGGCTCAACGCGCCCGCCCGCAGCGCCTCCATCGCCCGCCTGGTCCCCGCGGACGAGCTGCCCGCCGCCAACGCCCTCGGCTCCACCGTGATGCAGACCGGCCAGATCGCCGGACCGCTGCTGGCCGGCGCCCTCATCCCCGTGATCGGCCTGGCCGAGCTGTACCTGCTCGACGCGCTCGCGCTGTGCGTCACGGTCTGGGCGGTGTACCGGCTGCCCGCGCTGCCGCCGCTCACCGCCGCCACGCCCGGGAGCGCCGGACTGCGCGGCATCCTGGAGGGCTTCCGCTACATCTCGGGACACGCGGTGCTGCTGCTGTCGTTCCTCGCCGACATCGTCGCCATGGTCCTCGGCATGCCCCGCGCCCTGTTCCCCCAGCTCGCCGCCCAGACGTACGCCTCCCACGGTGAGGGCTTCGCGCTGGGCCTGCTGTTCGCCGCGATCCCGATCGGCGCGGTGCTGGGCGGCCTGTTCTCCGGCACGTTCTCCCGGGCGCGCCGGCACGGCTGGATGGTCATCGGCTCGGTGGTGGTGTGGGGGCTGGCGATCACCGGGTTCGGGCTCAGCGGCAGCCTGTGGCTCGCGGTCGTCTTCCTCGCCCTCGCCGGTGTGGCGGACATGGTGTCCATGGTGTTCCGCGGGGCGATCCTGCTGTCCGCCGCGACCGACGAGATGCGCGGCCGCATGCAGGGCGTCTTCACCGTCGTGGTGGCCGGCGGCCCCCGCCTGGCGGACGTGCTGCACGGCACCGCCGGGTCCGCCTTCGGTCCCCGCACGGCCGTCGCGGGCGGCGGGATCCTGGTCGTCGTGGTGATGCTGGCGCTCGCCGCCGCGATGCCGGCGCTGCGCCGCCACCGGGTCTGAGCCGCTGCTACAGCACCCCGCCGCGCCGCAGCGCGTACTGCTCCATCAGCTGGCCACGGGACATCTCCAGCCGGTGCGCGAGCACCTCGGCGACGCAGCGCATCAGCGACAGCCCGAGGTCGGTGTCCGCCTCGCACAGCCGCAGCACGGCCGTCGCGTCGAACTCGTAGGCGCGCACCGGGCTGAACGCCAGCGCCCCGAAGTCCCATTCGTACGGCGGGAACAGCCAGGACCAGCCCAGCAGGTCGCCCGCGCCGAGCCCGGCGACGGTGATCCGCTGCACCTCGTTCAGCCGCTGGTCCAGCGAGACCGCGCCGGAGCGGATCACCCAGAACCGGTCGGCGTGGCCGCCGGACTCGAAGATGCGGGTGTCCTCCAGGAAGTGCACCTCCCGGGCCAGCCTCATCAGGCTCTCGCGCTGGGGGAGGGGGAGGGCGGTCAGGATCTTGATCGCTTTGGTCATGGGACGGGGCTCCTCGCCGGGATGCGGTCCGGGTGCTTTCCCTCCCTCCTCATTTCAGCCGCTGCCGCCGTTCGGGGCACCTCGGCGGACGGAACGGGTCCGTGAGCGCTCGGCCGGCCCGTGTCCGGGCATGAAACAGCCCTGGCTGGACGGGGGAAACCAGCCAGGGCCGCAAGCGGTGGTGTCCGGAGGAACCTGGTCGACTCCGTCACCACGATGAGTGAACGATAAACCATTGACCAAAGGTTCGCGTAATCGGGAGGTGTTCACCGTCTGTGACCTCCTTCACCCGGCCTTCCCCACCCGGTCCCCGGGACGGCGTCCCGGGCCTAGGCGACGACCCGCACGGTCTCCAGACCGGGGTCCGACGGGTCCGGCAGATACATCCCCGCGTCCAGTCCGGTCCGCAGATAGCGCAGCACGGGCTCGGTCAGCCGCTCGCCCGGCAGCACCGCCGGGATCCCCGGCGGGTACGGGGTGATCATCTCCGCGGCGACCCGCCCGGCGGCCTTCTCCGCCGGCACCTCCTCGGCCGGGGCGAAGAACGCGTCCCGCGGCAGCACCGCCTGCTCCATCCGCAGCTCGCCCGGCTCCGGCACCGCGACCTGAGGGCCGCCGCGCAGCCCGGGCGCCGCCCGCCCCAGCTCCCGCAGCGCCGACAGCAGCTCGCCGGCGGTCTCCCGGTCGTCGCCGTGGGTGATCTGCGCGCCGATGCGCCGGTGGTCGACCAGGTGGGCGTCGACCGCGCGGTGCTTCCGCAGCCAGTCCGCGGCCCGGTAGCCGGTGATGCCCAGTTCACTCAGGTCGATCACGCACGGCAGCGGGTCGAAGTCGTCCGCGAGACCCGGCCCGCAGTAGTCGTCCCGGCCGTCGACGTGCATCCCGTCGATCTCCTCGACGGCCGCCCGCACCTCCTCCGCCAGCGTCAGAGCCGACCCCATCAGCTCCTCGCCGCGCAACGCCATCTGCCGCCGCCAGCCGTCCAGACCCGCGTAGATCAGCACCGAGGGGCTGGTGGTGCTCAGCAGGTCGGCGCGCATGCCCAGCAGCGCCGGCGGCACCAGATCCCCCCGCAGGTGGAACACCGAGCCCTGCTCCAGGCCGCTGCCCATCTTGTGGATGCTGGTCACGCAGATGTCCGCGCCCGCGTCCATCGCCCACGACGGCAGCTCCGGATGGAAGGGCAGGTGCGCGCCCCACGCCTCGTCCACGATCAGCGGGCGCGAGCGCCGGTGGCACACGTCGGCGATCTCCCACAGCGCCGCCGTCGCGCCGTACGGCGTCGGACTGGTCACCAGGGCGCCGCGCGCGTCCGGGTGCGCCTCGAAGGCCTGCTCGAACTCCGCGGCCGACGGAGGATGCGCCAGATGGCGTTCGGCGTCCCACCGCGGCTCCACCCACACCGGCTCGATGCCGGACAGGATCAGCCCCGACACCACCGATTTGTGGGCGTCCCGGCCGATCAGCAGCTTCTCGTGCGGCCCCGCGACCGACAGCATCGCCGCCTTCACCGACAGGGAGCTGCCGCACGTGCTGAAGAAGGTGTGCTCGGCGTGCACCGCGTCGGCCATCAGGTCCTGCGCCGACTGCAGCACCCGGCCCCGGGTGAGCCGGTCGTCCAGACCGCCCGTCGCCAGCACGTCGCCCAGGAAGACGGCGTCCCCGAGGATCTCGCGCACCGCCGGATCGGCTCCCCGTGCCTGCTTGTGGCCCGGCGGCGTGAACCCCAGCCGTCCGCTGCGGCGGTGCTCCTCCAGTGCTTCCAGGACCGGTGCCCGGTGGTGATCGACAGCCATGCGTCACCGGGTGCCCGGCGCTCTCCGCGTCAATCCGCCGCGTCCGGGTACGGCCGCGTCAGCCGGACGCGGCGTGCTTGCCCGGCGTCAGGATCTCGTCCAGCACCCGCAGCACCACTCCGTAGGCCACCGTGCGGACCTCGGCGTCCCGCGCGGCGCCGGGATCCTGCGGATCCTCCCCGTTCAGCCGCTCGCCCCGGGCCCGCCAGGACCGCTCCTCCTGTGCCGCGCAGGCTCGCGCCCGCTGGATGCGCCGCAGCAGTTCGTCCGAATCCACCACATCGGTCATGCGCCCCGGGTACCCCCGGTGAACCGTGCGCATGACGGGCAGGCGGGAACAGGCGGAAAAGGGTCCGAGAGGTTTGCCTGAACCGTGACAGGTGAGCCGAAAAGGGAGATCCGAGGCAAAACGCCTCCCACCTGTCACCGACCCAGGGAGCCGCCCCATGAGCGAGGAGCACCTCATCGAACCCGTTGTCCGGCTGCCCGGCGACCGGCCCGCCGGGCAGCCGTGCCCGTCCCGGCCCGCCGAGGTGCGCGAGGCCGTCCTGCGGGCGGTGGCCGAACGCTGCCTGGCCACCCGTACCCCCTGCGACACCGACGCCCTGGCGGACGCCCTGCTCGTCGCCTCGGAACTCACCACCAACGCGATCCTGCACGGCGGGGGAGTCACCGGCTTCGAGGTCGACGTCGACGTCGACGGCCCCGGCGTCCGCCTGTCCGTCAGCGACCGCAGCGACGCCCTGCCCGTCGCCGTGCCGGCCGCCGGCGAGGGACGGCGCCGCCCCGGCGGCCACGGCTGGCCCATCGTGTGCCGGCTGGCCCGCGACGTCCGGGTGTCCGACCTGCCCGCCGGCGGCAAGCGGATCACCGCCCTCGTCCCCCTGGTCTGAGGCTGGTCCGAGGCCCGGCCCGGGCGCCCGCACGGGACCGGCGGCAATTTCCGCGAAGAAGCGGAGTTTGTTCTACCGGGTCGGGGGCAATCGGAGGTTCGTGCTTCGGACCGGAGGCGCGCCGACGGGAGTGGTACGACCGCTCCGGGACTCGGGATTCCTCCGTGCGTCCCGCGACGACCACCCCGCGGTAGATCCCTGAAACCACCGTTCGGGAGCTGAAACCGCATGCTCATTGACACGTCCGCCCCTCGTTCCGGCTCCTCCGGAACGACCGCCGCCGCGTCCCGTCGGCGGCACGACGACGCCCCCGACACCACGACGCTCTTCTCCCGACTGGCGTCCCTCGAGGACGGACCCGAGCGGGACGCGGTCCGGGACGAGCTCGTCACCGCCTGGCTGCCCATGGCCCACCGGATCGCCGGCCGCTTCCGCGACCGCGGCGAGTCCATCGAGGACCTGCGCCAGGTGGCGGCCCTCGGCCTGGTGAAGGCCATCGACCGGTTCGACCCGAGCCGCGGGGCCTTCGAGAGCTACGCCGTCCCCACCATCACCGGCGAGGTCAAGCGCCACTTCCGGGACCGCATGTGGGCGCTGCGCGTCCCCCGCCGGATCCAGGAACTGCGCAACAAGGTGCGCGTGGCCCGCCGCGAACTCACCCAGAACCCCGGCAGCCCCGAGCCGTCCGTGGCGGACATCGCCGCCCACACCGGGCTGACCGAGGAGGAGGTGTCCGCCGGCATGGAGGCGCTGGAGAGCTTCAGCACCCTGTCCCTGGACGCGGAACTCTCCACCGACGACGACGGCTACAGCCTCGCCGACACCCTCGGCGCCTCCGACTCCTCCTACGACGTGGTGGTCGACCGCGAGTCGGCCAAGGAGGGGCTGCGGCGCCTGCCGGAGCGCGAGCGCGCCATCCTCTACATGCGCTTCTTCGAGGACATGACCCAGAGCCGGATCGCCGACCGGCTGGGCATCTCCCAGATGCACGTCTCCCGCCTGATCAGCCGCAGCTGCGCCCGTGTGCGCGCCGACGTGCTGGGGCAGCGCCCCGGCCGCCGCGGCGGCGGACAGCCCACCGCCTGACCGACCCCCGCACCGCCCGTCCAGGAAAGCGAGTCCCATGCTGAAGCCCCACCCCACCGTGCTGCGCCGCCTCGTCGAGGAGTACGAGACGCTGACGGCGGCCCCGACGACCGCTCCCGAGTCGCGGATCGCCGACCTGGCCTACACCCTGTGCGTGTCGACCGGCACCCGGGACGTGGGACAGGCGCTCGCCACGGCACGCGCCTGGCTGGCGCCGGACGGACGGGACACCGCCGCGACGGCCGTGCCGGCCGCCGTGTGACCCCACGCAGGAAGGGAACCCGAGGCCCATGAGCGAATCCGAGTTCACCCCGGAGCACCGCCCCGTGGACGTGTACCTCGACCTGCTGCGGGTGCGGATGGACACCGAGGACTACCGGCTTCTGCTCCGCCTGGTGGAGCCGGTCCTCGAGGCCATCGACGAGCACCGCCTGTCGGGCCTCGACCTCGCGCTGGACGACGGGGACGAGGAACTGCCCCAGGAGGTCCGCGACGAGGCCGCCCTGGTCATCGCCACGGCGGTCACCGGCCGCCTGGACAACGAGGTGGTCGAGCTGGAGGTCGACGACAGCGGGCCGGTCCGGGTCGTCACCGACGCGGAGACCGCCGCCGACCCCTCCCGGCTGGGCGAGATCGCCGGCATCATCCGCGACCGCCACCGCCAGAACGAGGAACTGCGCGGCATCGCCGAGGCCAGCGGCCTGCCCACCGACTTCTGACCACACCTCCCTCCCCCTCACCGCCGGGGCCGCGGATCCGATCCGCGGCCCCGGCGCCGTGCGTGGGGCGTGCCGCCGCGCGGCCGTGATCCAGGTGGTGGCGTCGGCGGTCCCGGGACCCGGCCGGCCACGGCGCGTTCGGGGCGGGGCGCCGGGCGGCGGTCGCCGGCGCACCGGATCCGGGGCCTCAGCGCTCGGGCGTCACGACCGGTACGTCCAGGGGGCGGGCGAGGCCGACGACCGCCTCGTCCAGACGTTCCAGATGGCGCAGTACGCGGCCGGTGATCCGGCCGTAGCGGGCGGCGTCGTCGTCCGCCAGCAGCGAGGCGATGCTCGGACCCGTCTCCACCGGCGCGGTGACCTCCTCGTCGGCGACCCGGGCGGCGATCGTCCCGATGTTGCGCACCGTGCGGCCCGCCGCGCCCCGCAGCCGGGGGTCCGCCGCGATCGACGGATGGGTCGGCAGCAGCTCCGCCGTCGCCGCCAGCGACCGCGCGTGGTACGCGCAGGTCTCCAGCAGCGCCACCACGTACCGGGCGGTGGTGCGCCGGGCCCGCAGCGGGGTGACCGGGTGGGTGAGCGGCTTGGTGGCCGAGCGCAGGTCGCCCAGGGCCTGGTCCAGCTCGCGCGCCTTGTCCAGCAGCTCGTCCGCGGGACCGCCGCTGAGCTGCGCCACGGCCGCGTCCGTCACGTCCGACAGCCGCTCCAGCACGGTCACCAGCAGCTCGTTGGTGCGCCGGTCGGTGCGCACCGGCAGCACCAGCGCCGCCGCCACCACCCCGCACACCGCGCCCAGCGCCGTCTCCTCCACCCGCAGCACCAGCACCTCCCAGCTGTAGGCGTGCAGCAGGGTGTACAGCAGCCCCAGCATCGCCGTGACGAAGAACGACATCAGCGTGTACGACAGCGGCGCCGTGTAGAACATGGCGAAGATCAGCACCAGCACCAGCACGAACGCCACCACGGTGTGCCCGCCGACCAGCCCGGCCAGCAGGATCCCGGCGACCACGCCGAAGACCGTGCCCAGCAGCCGCCGGTAGCCCTTGACCAGGATCTCCCCGGTGGAGGCCGTGTTGATGAAGACGATCCAGCAGGTCAGCACCGCCCAGTACCAGCGGTCCGTGGACAGCAGCTCGCCCCCGACGATGGCCAGCGTCGAGCCGACGGACACCTGCACGGCCGCACGGGTGGTGGGCCGCTGCAGGCCCTTCGTCTCCTCGTCCTGCTCCGCCTCCTCGGCGTCGATGGCGGCGTCCTCGGCGTCCAGCTCCTCCCGGGACCTGGCCGTCGCCGGACTGTCGTCCGACTCGTCCTGCGGGCCGTCCAGGGCGGTGCGCAGCCCCATGACCGCGCGGGCCGCCTCACCCACGCCCCGGAACACGTCCCGTACGGGCGCCGAGGCCGCCGGCAGGTTCTCCTCGTCCCGGTAGCCGAGCAGGCGGTTGCGCACCTGGGCCACGCCCGTGCCGGCCGTCCCCGTCCGCAGCACCAGCGTGCGCAGCGCCCGCAGGTCGCGGCGGAGCAGCGCGGTCGCCTCCTCCGGGCCGGGCAGCCGGCGCACCTCCGGAGCGGGGGCGCCGGGCAGATGCAGGGTCAGGGTGTCCGCCCGCTCGGCGCTGCGGGCGGACAACAGCAGCAGTCCCAGCCGCTCGGCGGCGATCTCCGCGTCGGCGACGCGCCGCTGCACCAGGCGCGCGGTCGGCTCGTCCGGGGTGCCCTCCTCCAGCCGGCTCTGGATCATCAGCGCCGTCTCGTGCAGCCGGGCGGTGCGCTCCCGCAGCTCCTCCAGCGCCTTGTCGGCCTCGTCGGGAGCGGCGTCCAGCAGCGCGATCTGCGCGGACACCAGCCGCGCCAGCCGGACCCGGAACGCCTGGCGCAGCCGTACCAGCAGCCCCGCCGGCGTCACCGGCACGACGGCGAACCGCACCAGGGCGCTGCACACGAATCCGACCGCCATGACCGCCCACAGCGCCGGGAGCTGCCCGGGCGACGCGCCCACGAACAGGGACATGAAGTACACCTGGAAGCCGATCAGGCCCAGCGCCATCCCCCGGTCGCCGAACCGGCGGCCGTACACCGCGCAGAAGATCAGGGCGACGGCGAAGACGTCGCCGATCACCGTCCGTTCGCTGAGCAGCGCGCCCAGGGACACCGACACCAGCGCCACCGGCAGTCCCAGCGCCAGCGTGACCGCCTGCGCTCCCCGCCGCCGCTCCCGGATGGCGAAGGTGGCGGCCATCGAGGTCATCGCGCCCGCCACCAGATGGGTGACGCCGGCGCCGGCCGGGGAGAGCACGGCCAGGGTCAGCGCGATGGCCCCCACCGTCCGCAGTCCGGCGGTCAGCCGCAGCAGCCCGGGGTCGGACGCCGCCAGGTGGTCGCGCAGCCGTGTGCCCCACCGGCGTCCCGCCGCCATCACGCCCGCGCACGCTCCCCCGTCGTCACCGCTCCGTCCGTGGTCCTGGCTTCCGTCCGCCGGGTCACCGAGCCGCCCGGCCCGCTTCCTCGACGTGCGCCCGCACCTGCTCCGGTGTCAGGTAGGCGTCCAGGTACTCGAAGTCGCGCAGGTTGCCCGGCCGGTGCGCCTGGAAACCGGTGCGCACGAAGTCGTCGCCGGCCACCGCGTTCAGCAGCCAGTTGGTCATGACGCGGGTCTTGGCGACCCCGGTGCGCAGCGCGGACCAGTGGTAGCCGCGGGCCACCACCTGGGCGGGCAGGCCGTGCAGCTCGTAGCCGAGCGGCTTGGACACCGCGTCGGTGCCGCCGAGGTCCACCACGAGCCCCAGGTCCTGGTGCACGTACGGCCGGGTCGGCCGGCCCCGCAGGGTGGCGATGACGTTCTCCGCGACGTGCCGGCCCTGCCGCAGCGCGTGCTGCGCGGTCGGCGGGCACACGGCGTCGTCGCCCTTGGCCAGGTCCGGCACCGCGGCGGAGTCACCGAGCGCGAACACCCCGTCGTGGCCCGGCAGCCGCATGTCCGCGTTGACGGCGAGCCGGCCCCGCACGGTCTCCGCGTCGAGCGTGCCGATGAGCGGGCTGGCCACCACCCCGGCGGTCCAGATCAGGGTGCGCGTGGGCACCACCCGGCCGTCGGTGAAGGTGACCTCCTCGGCGCCCGCCTTGGCGATGGACACGCCCAGGGAGATCTCGATGCCGCGCCGGGTGAGGATCTCCTGCGCGCTGCGGCCCAGCTTCTCGCCCAGCTCGGGCATGAGCTTGGGCGCGATGTCGATCAGGTGCCACTTGATCAGGCCGGGGTCCAGACGCGGGTAGCGCTTGACGGCGGCGTGCGTCAGCCGCTGCAGGCACGCCGCGGTCTCGGTGCCCGCGTAGCCGCCGCCGACCACCACGAACTGCAGCCGCGAGGCGCGCTCCGCCGGATCGGTGCAGGCGTCCGCCAGGTCCAGCTGGGAGATCACGTGGTCGCGCAGGTAGGCGGCCTCGGCCAGCGACTTCAGCCCGAAGGCGTGGTCGGTCAGGCCCGGGATGTCGAAGGTGCGGGTGACGCTGCCGGGCGCCAGCACGATGTAGTCGTACGGCTCGTCGACGATCTCCCCGGCGATGGTCCGGATGACGCACACCTTGGCCTTGAGGTCCACGCCGATCGCGCCGCCCGGGATGATCCGGGTGCGGTACTTCTCGCTGCCCCGCAGGGAGAGCGCGATCGACTGGGGGGTCAGCACCCCGGAGGCGACCTGGGGGAGCAGCGGCAGATACAGCTGGTAGGACATCGGGGTCACCAGCGTCAGCTCCGCCTCGCCCGGAGTGAGCCTGCGTTCCAGCCGCCGCACGCACTCCACACCGGCGAAACCGGCGCCCACCACGAGGATCCTGGGTCGTGTCACGGTGTCCATCCCTTCGTGCGGCTTCAGGCGTTCCGCCTCGAACGTCGATGCCTGACGCGTGCCCCTCTTCAGCTCCACGATGCCCGCCGCGGCCCCGGACCGCACCGGGAGCGGTCGGGGCGGGGGACCCCGCCGCGGCCCGCGCGACGCCTCAGCCGCGCAGGTGGCAGAGGAGCAGACACACGTCGTCGTCGCGCTCGGAGTCGCTCAGCAGCGGATGGAGGACACGGTCCGCCGCGTCCTCCAGGTCCGTGTCCAGCTCCGCGCGGTCGAACGACGAGAGGACCGCGCCCAGTCGCTCGATGCCCGGGTCTATGCCCCGCGCGCGCCGCTCCACCAGGCCGTCGGTGTAGAGGGCCAGCGTCGAGCCGGGCGTCAGCCGCTCGGTGTGGTCGGCGATGTCCTGGCTCAGCGGGATGCCCAGCATCGCCCCCGGCTTCGCGTCCAGCGTGCGCACCCGGCCGTCCGGCAGCCGCAGCACCGGCGGCGGATGGCCCGCCGCGGCCCAGGTCAGCGTGTGGCCGTCCGGGTGGAAGCGGGCGATGACGGCCGTCGCGAACAGGTCCGGCTGGAGATGGCGCAGATAGCCGTGCAGCCGGGTCAGCAGCCGCCCCGGGCCGTCGCCGTCCACGGCGTAGGCGCGCAGCGCGGTGCGCAGCTGGCTCATCATCACCGCGGCGTGCAGCCCGTGCCCGGTCACGTCGCCGATGACGGTGACCAGGCTGCCGTCCCGCTGCTGGAAC
This sequence comes from Streptomyces sp. DH-12, assembly GCF_002899455.1. Lineage (GTDB taxonomy): Bacteria > Actinomycetota > Actinomycetes > Streptomycetales > Streptomycetaceae > Streptomyces. The sequence goes on from NZ_PPFB01000001.1 coordinate 6,815,426, forward strand.
GCGTCGTACCAGTCGCCGCCGATGTTCAGCCCGTGCGTGGCCGGCAGATAGCGCGCGGCCAGACCCACGCCCGGCGTCGACGGCAGCTCCGTCAGCAGCGCCCGCTGCAGCGTCTCCGCGATGTCCCGGTTGTGCTCGAAGCGGCGGGCGTTGTCCAGCGCGATCCCGGCCCGCCGGGCGAGCTCGATCAGCATCACCGCGTCGTCCGGGTCCCAGCGCTCGCCCTGCGGCGACAGCGTCAGCACGCCCAGCGGCGCCCGGCGCGGCGTCAGCAGCGGCACGCACAGCAGCGGCCGGTCCGGGGCCAGCGCCGACGGCGGCCGGTCCTCCACACCGGGCAGGTTGCCGGGGTGGTCGGCGGCGTACTGCGGGCGCCCGGTACGGGCGGCGAGCACCGCCGCGCCCGGGTGCGTCGCGGGCGCCGGCCGGCCGTCCTCGGAGTCGAACAGCCAGACGTCGACGCCGTCGGCGTACCGCGGCACCAGCAGCTCCGGCAGCCGGCGCAGGATCTCGTCATGGTTCAGCGACGCGGTCAGCACGGCGCTGGCGTCCGCGAGGAACGTCAGCCGCCGCCGCGCGTTCTCCGCCTCCGTGCGCGCCCGGCGCTCCGCGGCGAACGCCTCCCGCTGCGCCCTGCCCGCCGCGTCCAGTTCGGCGTGCAGCGCCAGGACCCCCTGGTTGGTCTGGTGCAGCTCCTCCCGGTGGAAGGCGACCAGCCCCTCCTGCTCGGCCAGCCCCTGAAGCACCACCGAGGTGTCCTCGTCGGCCCCCAGCAGCCCCTCGGACAGCACGGCCGCATCCTCCGGCACCGGGCACGGGTCGGACACCCGGCCCGGCTCGGGACAGGGCACGCCCGTCGTCCACGGGGAGCGCTCCCCGGCGGCGTCCGGGGACGGCACGATCACCACGTGCAGCTCGCCCGGCCCGGCGTCCTCGCCCCCGGTCGTCTCCAGCGTGAGCAGCCAGGTGCCGCCCTTGGTGAGGCACTGCCGCAGCTGCCCGCTGAGGGCGGTGGCCAGCCGGGTCCGCGCCACGGTGGGCACGCCGCAGGCGGCGGCCAGCCGCGCCACGGCGATCCGGGCGCGGGCCGCGTCGGTGACGGTCGTGATGCGCCAGGCGCGCGTCATGAACGAGCCTCCGGGACGCTGGCGAGCACGGCCACGGCGGTGTCGTCCCGCACCGGGCGGGCCGCGCTGCCCGCGTCGCGGACCGCCACGCCGGCCGTCACGGCCGGGTCGGCCGGGGGCACACCGGTGTCCGAGGGCGGCGTCCAGCGGGACGACAGCCCGTCCGTGTGCAGGATCAGCAGGCTGTCCGGGGTCCAGTCGACCTCGTCCTCGCGCACCGTGCGGGGCCGGTGCGCGCCGACGATCCCGGGCCGGGACAGCAGCGTCCGCCAGCGCCCGCCGTCCCGCAGCCGCGCGGTCACGTTGCCGATGCCCGCGAACCGCAGCCGCCCGGTCCAGGTGTCGAGCTGGGCCGCGGCGACCGCCGCGCCGCGGGTCCCGGACAGCGCGGTGTGCAGCCGCTGGAGCAGTTCGGCGGGCGGCAGCCGGGCGCAGTGGCGCAGCTCCTCCACGGCGGCGTCGGAGGCGCGGGCGGCCTCGGCGCCGTGGCCCAGCCCGTCCGCCAGCATCAGCGTCACCCGGTCGCCGGACCGCACCCACGACCAGGCGTCGCCGGACAGCTCGGCGCCCGCGAACGGCACGTTGACGCCGCCCGCGCGCACGCCGAGCGACCGCGCCGGGTCCTCGTCCGGGACGAGACCGATCGTGGCGGGCCCGACCCGGGCCACCGCGACCGTGCCGCGGCCGGGCACGCTGTGCAGGCCGAAGGCGTCGGCGACCCGCCGGCACGTTCCCAGGCCCGCGCCGAGCGAGCCGCTGGTGGTGAAGCCGTCCTCGAACGCGCCGGGCACGTCGGCGATGCCCGGCCCGTGGTCGAGCGCGGTGATCTGCACGGCCCGCCCCGGCCGCCCCTCGGGCAGCACGGCGGGATCGACGACGTCGACGACCACCTCGCCGGCCTTCGCGTGCTTCAGCAGGTTGGTCGCCAGCTCGGTGGCGACCAGGGCGCACGCCGCCCGGCGCTGTTCGTCCAGTCCGGCCCGGGCCGCGGCCTCCTCCGCCGCCACCCTGGCGTCCCGCACCCGGGTCGAGTCGTGCACGGGCACGTGCCACACGCGCGGCATCACGCACCTCCGCGCGGCCGGACCGGCCGGGACACCCACGAGGTGACCCGCACGGTGGTGCCCGCCCCCGGAGTGCTGTCGACCTGGAAGTCGTGCACCAGGCGCCGCGCCCCGCCCAGCCCCATGCCCAGTCCGTCGCCCGAGGTGTAACCGTCGCTGAGGGCCCGGTCGAGATCCGCGATCCCGGGGCCCTCGTCGGAGAAGGTCAGCCGCAGCCCGGCCGTCCCGTCGGCGGCGGTGACCCGCGACGTCTCCAGGACGCCGCCCCCGCCGTGCACCAGCGTGTTGCGGGCCAGCTCGCTGGCCGCCGTCACCAGCTTCGTCTGGTCCACCAGTCCGAAGCCGAGCCGGGTCGCGGCCTGCCGCACGTGCTGACGCACCCACGCGAGGTCCAGGTCCGACCGGATGGGCAGCCGCGCCTCGACGTCCGCGGCGGTGTCCATCACGGTCTCCCCTCGCCGCCGGACCGGCTCGCGACGATGGGTTGCGCCAGCAGTTCCAGCGCCGCCTCGGTGGTGAGCGCGGTGCGCAGTTCCGGGAACGTCAGGCCCAGCTCCACCAGCGTGATCGCCACCGCGGGCCGCATGCCCGCCACCACGGTCCGCGCGGCCAGCAGCTCGGTCTGCGCCGCGGTCTCGGCCAGCACCCGGCCGAGGAAGGAGTCGACGATCTCCACCCCGGAGATGTCGATCACCACGCCGGTGACCCGGCTGGCGGCGATCGTCTCGGCCAGGTCCTGCTGGAGCTGGGAGGCCATGCTGTCGTGCAGGTCGCCCTGGAGGGTGACCAGCAGCACGTCCCCGAGCCGCAGCACCGGCACGTGTCCCGCGACCGGGCGGGCGAAGTGCTCGCTCACCGCCGGACCGCACCCTCGGCCGGGGCGTTCACGATGTTCGCGCCCAGCTCGTTCAGGCAGTACCCGAGCGCGTCGGCGAGGCTCGCGCGGGTCTTGACCGTGCCGAGGTCCAGTCCGAGGTGCACGATGGTCTGCGCGATCGCCGGGCGGATGCCGGAGACGACGCACTCGGCGCCCATCAGCCGGGCGGCGGCGACCGTCTTCATCAGGTGCTGCGCCACCAGCGAGTCGACCGTCGGCACGCCGGTGATGTCGAGGATCGCGAACCGGGCGTGCTGGTCGACGACCGCGTTCAGCAGCGTCTCCATCACCACCTGGCTGCGGGCGCTGTCCAGCGTCCCGATCAGCGGGACCGCGACGATCCCGTCCCACAGCTTGATCACCGGTGTCGCCACCTCCAGCAGCTGCAGCCGCTGCCGGTCGATCAGGGCCTGGTTCTCGCTCAGCGCGGTCTGCATGGTGACCAGCCGCAGGGTGCCCATCAGCACGCTCAGCGCGGTCGCGCACTCCCGCCGCCGCTCCGGGTCCTCCTGTTCCAGATCGGCCACCAGGAGGTTCTCCACCGGCGGCAGCAGCGCGGCCAGCTCGCTGGAGACCTGGGTGATGGACAGCCCCGCGCGGGACCGGGCCGCCCCCATCCGGGCGAGCTGCTCGCGGACCCCGGTGAACCCCGCGGCGTCCGGGTCCTCGATCCGCTGCGCGTCGGCCACCTGGGCCAGCGCGTCCACGATCACCCGGCCCGCGTCCACCGCCTCGTCGCGGGAGACGGTGAACACCGTACGGAACAGGGGCTCGTCCGCCCATCGCTGGGCGATCTGCTCCCGTCGCCGCCGCAGGAAGTCCCCGACCTCCCGGGCGGGGGTTCCGTGGGTCGCGTCCGCTTCGTGCTCCGGCACCTGTCTGCTCTCCTCCTCGTCACATGCGCCCGGACCCGTGCCGGGACCGGGCGGGTCGGCTTTGCTCAGGCCTCGGGCTCGGCCGGGGCCGGCTCGTGCCGGTCCACGCGCTCCAGCGCCTCGTCGACGCTTCCCGAGACGGGCACGGTGATGCTGACGCCCGTCAGGTCGAGAATCCGGCGCACGGCCGGGGTGGGGGAGATGATGTGCACGCTCCCAGGCAGCTCCCGCGCCTCCTGGTAGACGCGCAGGATGATGTTCATGCCGGAGGAGTCCATGAAGGGGACCGCCGACAGATCCAGCAGGAAGTGCCGGCGGCCGTGGTGCAGCTGGTTGGCCAGGTGGTGCTGGAACTCGGTCGCCGTGTCGACGTCCAAGTAGCCCTCCACCGTGAGCAGCGCCACATCCTCACGGGGAAGTGTCACCTCTACGGACAACGGATCCTGGGCAATGGGCACGAGTACCTCCAACAAGGTGATCAAGCTCTTCGTCGCGCAGCCGCGCGTACCCCCGAATCGCCCCTTCATGCCTGCGCCCGCCCGATCGGCCGCACGGGTGACCTACCCCACCCTGATCCCCACGATGCAGGTGTCGTCGTCGGTGTCCGACCTGCTGTACGTGAGCAGCCGGTCCAGCCGCTGGTCGAGCGTGCCCGGCACCGTGGCCGCGGTGGTGAGCAGATGCGTCAGCGACTCCTCCACCGAGCGGTCCCGGCGCTCGATCAGCCCGTCCGTGTACATGAGGAGGTTGTCCTCCGCGGCGAGCTGCACCTCCCCCTCCTCGTAACGCGCCTCCGGCACGGCGCCCAGCAGCAGACCTTGCACCGGGGGCAGCGGGGCCGCCTCGGAGCCGCGCACCAGCACCGGCGGCAGATGGCCGGCCCGCGCCCACCGCAGGGTGCGGGTGGCCGGGTCGTACAGGCCGCACACGGCGGTGGCCGTGACCCCGCCGGTCAGATGGTGCGCCACCATGTTGAGCCACGACAGCAGCTGCCCCGGTCCCGCGCCGGTGACGGCGAGCCCGCGCAGCGCGTTGCGCAGCACCACCATGCTGGTCGCCGCCTCGATGCCGTGACCGGCGACGTCGCCCACGCACAGCAGCACCAGCCGGGACGGCAGCACCACCGCGTCGTACCAGTCGCCGCCGACCAGCTGCTCCGCCTCGGCGGGCCGGTAGCGCACGGCCACGTCCAGGTCGGGCACCTGCAGCGGCGCCTGCGCGGGCGGCATGATCGCGCGCTGCAGCTGCAGCGCCAGCCGGTCCCGCTCGCTGGCGTGCTGCTCGGTGTGGGCGAGCTGGTCGCGGGTCGCCGCCAGCGCCACCTCGGTCCAGTGCTGCGACGAGATGTCCTGGTAGGCGCCCCGTACGGTGAGCAGCCGCCCGTCGGTGTCCAGCACCGGCTCGGCGACCACCCGGATGTGCCGGGTCACCCCGTCGGGCCGCTGCAGCCGGAAGGCGGCCGAGGCCGGCCGCCGGTGGTGCAGCAGCGTGCGCAGGAAACGGCCGATGGTGACCGCGTCGTCCGGGTGGGCGTGCGCCGGCAGGTTCTCCAGCGGCACCGGCGGGCTGGTCTCAGGACGCCCGTACAGGTCGAACAGCTGGCCGTTCCAGGTGATCTCCCCGGTCAGCAGGTTCTCCTCGAACCCGCCGATCCGGCCGAGCCGCTGCGCGTGCTGCAGCAGGCTCGCCAGCCGGGCCGTCTCGTCCTCGATCCGCCAGATGAACAGGATCCCCGCGCCGTGCCGGCTCACGCTGATGTCCGCGACCGCCGACAGCGGCACCTGGTCGACCAGCGCGGTCAGGTGCATGCGCCGGGCCCGGAACGGCTCACCCGTGGCGTACACCCGCTCGATCCGCTGGAACAGCTCGCTCTCCCCGGCGGCCATCGGGTACGCCTCCAGCAGCAGCGCCCCGCTGACCATGCCGCGCGGCCGGCCCGCCGGGTCCAGGAAGCGGCTGTTGACGTGCTGGATGCGGAAGTCGAGCAGGTTCCCCGACTCGTCCAGGTGCGGCACCAGCACCAGGGCCGGGTCGTACAGCCCGTCGGCCAGGTCCATCAGCTCCGCGGCGTCCGGCAGCACCCGCGGCGGCCGGCTGGGGTCGTCCGGCACGGTGAACGTCTCCAGGGTGTGCGCGCACAGCTCGGCCAGCGCCTCCACCTGCCGCACGATCTGCGGCGGCTGCGAGGGCAGCGGCGTGGGCCAGACGATCTCCAGCACCCCGTACACACGCCCCCCGGTGCCGGCGGGCACCGCCGCGCGGCCGCCGTCGGGGTGGTGGTGCCGCCCGACGCTGGGCAGCCCCCGCTGGGACAGCGACTCGATCCACAGCCCGTCGCGCTCGGCCAGACCGCACCGCGCGACCGTCGCCACGTCCGGCGGCACGTAGTACCAGCGCGCCGCCTCGGCGGGGGAGAAGCCCGCACTGCCCGCCAGGGTCAGCGACCCGTCGGCGGCGGCCGCCCAGATCGCCACGGCCACCGCGCCCAGCGGACGCAGCGCCTGCTCCAGCAGCGACTCGGCCACCGCCTGGGTGTCGTCGGCGGCGAGCGCCCCGCTCTCCGCCGCGCGCAGCCGTACGGCCGCCGGGTCCGCCTCCGCCTCGCCGGCCGCCCGGGTGGCGGCCAGGAAGGCGTTGGTCACCTCGGACATCCGGTCCCGGGCGGCCTGGTTGATCACCTCGACCGCGAACTCCAGCTGGGTCGTCCCGGCCTGCTCGGTCAGTTCGGCGAGCTGCCGGGCCGCCTGCGCGGGACCGCAGCCGAGGCGCTCCACGAGGATGCCCTTGGCGAGCTCGATCAGGGCCCGCCCCTCGGCCTCCGCCTGCGCGGCGCGCACCTCACGGCTCAGCCGGTCCACCGTCGCCGCCAGCCGGCCCACGGGGGAGTCGGCGGCCACCCCGGCGGGTCCTGCCGGGGTGCGCCGCAGCTCCATCTCCTCGGGCGGCGGCTCGCCCACGTGCTCGTCGAGGCTCATGCCGGCAGCCAGCGGCGGACGCAGGCGATCAGCTCACGGCTGTCGACCGGCTTGGTGACGTAGTCGCTGGCGCCCGACGCGAGGCTCTTCTCCCGGTCGCCGGGCATCGCCTTCGCGGTCACCGCGATGATCGGCAGGTCCGCGTACTGCGGCATCGTCCGGATCTCGGCCGTGGCGGCGTACCCGTCCAGCTCGGGCATCATCACGTCCATCAGGACCAGCGCCACGTCCGGGTTCTCCACCAGTCTCTCGATGCCCTTGCGGCCGTCCTCGGCGTGCAGCACCCGGAAACCGTGCAGCTCCAGGATGCCGCTCAGCGCGAACAGGTTGCGCGCGTCGTCGTCCACGACCAGCACGGTCCGGCCCGCGAACGAGCCGTCCACCACGGCCTCCGGCGTCGCCCGCTGCGCCTCGTCCGGGCGCACCAGCGACAGCACGTCGCCGGGCTCCTCCGCCGACAGGTGCAGCGCGATCCGCTCCCGCAGGTCGTCCAGGCTGGACAGGAACTCCAGCGCCGTGCCCGAGGCGCGGGAGCGCAGGGCCGCCTCCACGTCGGCGTCGGCGCGGTGCCCGCTGTGCACCAGGACGGGCACGCTCGCCAGGGCGGAGTCCCCGCGCAGGGCCTCCAGGAAGCGGGTCACCTCCGCCTCCGCCATGCCCAGCTCCAGCACCACGCAGTGGCAGGGGTCGGCGGCCAGCGCGCCGGCCGCCTCCTGGGCGCCGACGGCGGTGATGATGTCCACCGACGGCCGGGAGCCGCCGCCCGCGTGCGCGACGTCCTGCACCACGCTCTCCGCGACCAGGGTGAGCAGCCCGCGGGGCCGCTCCTCCACCACCAGCAGCCGGCGCGGGCGTTGTCCCGGCTCGGCCGGAGCGGCCTCGATCGCGGGCGCCCGGCGGGACGTGGCCTCCGGCAGCTCCGCGCCGCCGGCCGGCTCGCTCTCCACGGCCGGCGCGGGCCGCAGCTGCTGCTCGAAGTCCGGCCGGGCCACCGGCAGGAACAGCGTGAACGTGGACCCCTGTCCGGCGACGCTGTCCACGGTGACCGCGCCGCCCAGCAGGTGCGCGATCTCCCGGGTGATGGACAGGCCCAGGCCGGTGCCGCCGTACTTGCGGCTGGTGGTGCCGTCGGCCTGCTGGAAGGCGCCGAAGATCGACTCCAGATGCTGTTCCGGGATGCCCACCCCGGTGTCCCGCACCCGGAAGGCGACCACGGGACCGCCCCGGAGCACCTCGCCGGGCACCTCGTCGTCCGGGGCCGGCTCGATCCGCAGCTCCACCTGGCCCCGCTCGGTGAACTTCACCGCGTTGGACAGCAGGTTGCGCAGCACCTGACGCAGCCGCGAGTCGTCGGTGAGCAGGTCCGCGGGCGCGCCCGGCGCCGTGGTGACCGTGAAGTCCAGGCTCTTCTGCATGGTCATCGGCCGGAAGGTGACCTCGACGTACTCGACGAGCCGGCGCAGCTCCACCCGCTCGGGGCTGACGTCCATCTTCCCGGCCTCGACCTTCGACAGGTCGAGGATGTCGTTGATCAGCTGGAGCAGATCCGAGCCCGCCGAGTGGATGATCTGCGCGTACTCCACCTGCTTGGGGGAGAGGTTGCGCGAGGGGTTCTGGGCGAGCAACTGGGCCAGGATCAGCAGGCTGTTGAGCGGGGTGCGCAGCTCGTGGCTCATGTTCGCCAGGAACTCCGACTTGTACTTCGAGGCGAGCGACAACTGCTGCGCCCGCGCCTCGAGTTCCTGCCGGGCCTGCTCGATCTGGAGGTTCTTCGCCTCGATGTCCCGGTTCTGCGCGGCCAGCAGCGCCGCCTTGTCCTCCAGTTCGGCGTTGGACCGCTGCAGTTCCTCCTGCTGGGTCTGCAACTCCGCCGACCGCTCCTGCAGTTCGGCGGTCAGCCGCTGCGACTCCACCAGCAGCTCGTCGGTGCGGGCGTTCGCCACGATGGTGTTGACGTTGACGCCGATGGTCTCCATGAGCTGCGCCAGGAAGTCCTGGTGGATCTGGGTGAACGGGGTCACCGACGCCAGCTCGATCACGCCGAGGACCTGGCCCTCGACCACGATCGGCAGCAGCACCAGGGCGGTCGGCACCACCTGGCCGAGTCCGGAGGAGATGGTCACGTAGTCCGGCGGCAGCGCGTCCACCAGGATGGTGCGCCGGCTGCGCGCGGCCTGCCCGACGAGGGTCTTGCCGAAGGGGATGCGGGTCGGCCGCTCGCTGTCGTCCGGGTAGCCGTAGGAGCCGACGAGACGCAGCTCGGGACCGTCCTCGCCGTCCTCCGCGAGGTAGAAGGCGCCGTACTGGGCGGACACCAGCGGCACCAGCTCGTCCATGATCAGCTCCGCGACCACGGGCAGGTCGCGGTGGCCCTGCATCAGCCCGGACACCCGGGCCAGGTTGGTCTTGAGCCAGTCCTGCTCCTGGTTGGCCCGGGTGGTCTCGCGCAGGGACTCCACCATCGCGTTGATGTTGTCCTTGAGCTCGGCGACCTCGCCGGACGCCTCCACGTTCACCGAGCGGGTCAGGTCGCCCTCGGCGACCGCGCTGGTCACCTCGGCGATCGCGCGGACCTGCCGGGTGAGGTTCCCCGCCAGCTCGTTGACGTTCTCCGTGAGCCGCTTCCACGTGCCGGAGACGCCCTCGACCTCCGCCTGTCCGCCGAGCCGTCCCTCGGTGCCGACCTCGCGGGCGACGCGGGTGACCTCGTCGGCGAAGGCGGAGAGCTGGTCGACCATCGTGTTGATGGTGTTCTTGAGTTCGAGGATCTCGCCGCGGGCGTCGACGGTGATCTTCTGCGACAGGTCGCCCTTCGCCACCGCCGTCGTCACCTGGGCGACGTTGCGGACCTGAGCCGTCAGGTTGCCCGCCATGGCGTTCACCGAGTCGGTGAGGTCCGCCCAGGTGCCCGAGACCCCCGGCACCTGCGCCTGACCGCCGAGCGTCCCCTCGGTCCCCACCTCGCGTGCGACACGGGTCACTTCGGAGGTGAACAGCGACAGCTGGTCCACCATCCCGTTGAAGACCTTGGCGATGTCCCCCATGAGTCCGTCGGCGTCGCCCGGGAGCCGGGTCCCGAAGTCCCCGTCCCGGACGGCCGTCAGCCCCGCGAGGAGCTGCCTCAGCTCCTTGTCCCCCGGCACCGTGTCGGTCCCCTCGGTGCTTCTGCTGGTCATGCGCACCCTCGCTCCGGCCCCATTCAGTGCGCATTCCCGCAGATCAGCGGAGTCGCGCGACGAGAAATACGCCGCAGGTTAACCCACCTCGCGGGCGCGCGACAAAGCGGGTCCGGGCGGTCTCCGGACCCGTCGAGAATCACTGTGACCGGCGGGCATGTATCCCCGAAACGGGGGTACGTGACTGGGTTTCACGGTGACCGCGCCAGGTTGGCCGCTTTCGACGGGCGCCGTTCGAATGTGTGCGCGCCTGAGGGGTATCTGCTCAGGGGGAGAGGGGCGGAGTCCGGCCCCGCTCCTGTCATGGGGAGCAGTCGTCATTCGGGGAGGCCGGAAGCAGTGCCCACCGACATCATCTGGTCGTACGCGTCAGACCTGGACCACGTCCGCGGGGCGGACCTGACGGGGTTCACCGTCGTCGCGAGCGACGGCGCCGCCGGCCATGTGGACCGCCAGGCCGGCCATCACGGCATGCCGCATCTCGTCGTGGACACCGGAGTGTGGGTGTTCGGCCGCAGCCTCCTGGTGCCCGTCGGCATGGTCACGTCCGTGGACACCGCGGAGCGGAAGCTGACGGTGTCCTGCACCCGGGGCGAGCTGAAGGCCGCGCCGCGCTTCCGCACCGACAGCGAGACCATGGACCGCGCCTACCTCACCGCCGTCGGCGACTACTACCGCGGGCTGCTCCGCCAGGAGCGGCCCGCCGGATGAGCGCGGGGCGCGGCGGGCCGCGTCACCACGGCAGGAAGACGTGGATGTCCTTCCCGCGCTCGTGGGTCACGACGCTCACCTGGTCGCAGAGCGTGTGGATCAGATGCCACCCGATGCCGCCCCCGCCGCTGTGCGGATGGAACGGGCGCGGGGCAGGCTCGGTGGTGCTGGTGTCGTGCATCACGACGTGCACCCCGTCGAACGTGCGGCGCAGCCGCAGCTCGAACGGGCCGGGGGCGTACTGCACCGCGTTGGCGGCCAGTTCCGTCACCACCAGGAGTATGTCGTCCCAGTGCTCCGGCGCCGACGGCGCCGACGCGCGGGCCAGGTCGAAGAGGAATTCCTCCGCGACCAGACGCGCGTCCGTCACATCGTGCAGCTCCCCCGGGAAGCTGGCGATGCGGCTCGTGATCTCCTCGCCGGTCAGTGTCCTGTCCCTCTGCGGCTCGGGTGCCATGTCGCCTTCCAGGCCCCGGCCACAACCGGGGCGGTCGTCGCTGCTTTCGTGCGTTCCCCGATCTGTGGGTTCCCGTGCGGGCGGAGCCTACGCGCCCGCCTGCCCGACGGCGCGGGGTGACAAACCCCGCACGCCGTCGCGACATGATCAGCGGAAGACGTCGTCCTCGTCCCACACCGACGTGTCGGCCGGCGCCGGGGTGCGCGCCGGACGCGTGCGGGACTGGTACATCGCGTCGATCTCCAGCGCGTACCGGCGCACGATCTCGTCCCGCCGCAGTTTCATCGACGGCGTCAGCAGGCCGTTGGACACGTCGAACGGCTCCGGCAGCACGCGGAACACGCGGATCGACTCCGAGCGGGACACGCTGCTGTTGGCCGCGGCGACCGCCCGCCCGATCTCGTCCCGCAGGGCGTTCTCCTCGCGCGCCTCGCGGGCCGGGGCGTCGCCGGGCAGCGACAGCGCCGCCCGCCAGTCCGCCAGGAAGTCCGGGTCCAGGGTGATCAGGGCGCCCACGCACGGCCGGTTGTCGCCCACCACCACCGCCTGGTGCACCAGCGGATGCATCCGCAGCCGTTGCTCCAGGGCGGCCGGGGCCACGCTCTTGCCGCTGCTGGTGACGATGATGTCCTTCTTCCGGCCGGTGAACGTGAGGTAGCCCTCGCCGTCCAGCCGGCCCAGGTCGCCGGTGGCCAGCCAGCCGTCCCGCAGGACCGCGCGGGTGGCGGCCGGGTCGCCCATGTACCCCTGGAACACCGACGGCCCGCGCACCAGGATCTCCCCGTCCTCGGCCACCTTGATCGCGGTGCCCGGCAGCGGCTGCCCGACGGTACCCGACTTCTCCCGGCCGTACGGCTGCATGGTCACGCCGCCGCTGGTCTCGGTGAGGCCGTACCCGTCGTGCACGTAGATGCCGATGCCCTCGTAGAAGAGGGACAGGTCGCGGGCGAGCGGCGAGCCGCCGGACGTGGCCCGCAGCACCCGGCCGCCGAGGGTCGCCCGCAGTCTGCGGTAGACGGTCCGCTCGTACAGGGCGTGCTGCATCCGCAGGTCGAGCCCGGGGCCGGAGCCGCGTCCGAGCCGCTGCCGCTCCGTCGCCGCCGCGAAGTCCCGCGCGGTGGCGGCGGCCCGCTCGAACAGCGCGCCGCGCCCCGACTGCTGCGAGGCGCGCAGGAAGTTCTTGTAGATCTTCTCCAGCAGGGACGGCACCGCGTACAGATAGGTGGGCCGGAAGGTGCGCATCGCCGTGGACAGCGCCTCCGCGCCGAGGTCCGGCTCGTGTCCCATCAGCAGGCCGCCGCGGACGCACAGGCTCTGGATCATCAGTCCGTAGACGTGCGAGAACGGCAGGAACGCCAGCACGGACCCCTGCTCGCCGGGCGGCGCCGCGACATGGCCCCAGCCCGCCAGCAGCGTGTCGCAGACGAACGCCAGCCCGCGGTGGCTGAGGGCGCAGCCCATGGCGTGCCCCGAGGTGCCGGAGGTGTACGCCACCACGGCCGTGGAGTCCGGCATCACGATCCGCCGCATCGAGTCGACCGTGGCCGCCGGGATCGCCTCGCCGCGGGCGACCAGCTGGTCCAGCGCTCCCGCGTCGAGCTGCCACACGTGCCGCAGGCGGGGCAGCTGGGCGCACACCGAGCCCACGGTCATCACGCTCTGCTCGTCCTCGACCAGCACCGCCACACAGCCGGAGTCACGCAGGATCCACTCGACCTGTTCCCGCGAGGAGGTCGGGTAGACCGGCACGACCTCGGCGCCCACCGTCCACAGGGCGTGGCACAGGACGGTCCACTCGTAGCGGGTGCGCGCCATGATCGCGACGCGGGCGCCGGGCGAGACGCCGGACGTGATCAGGCCCTTGGCCAGATCGACCACCTCGTCGCGGAACTCGGCGGCGGTCACCTCCTCCCAGGTGGCGGAGGCCGGGCCGGTGCGGCGGGCGAGCACCGGCATGGCCGGGCTCTCGGCCGCCCTCGCGAACAGGCTGTCGGCGAGGCCGCCGGTCAGGGGCGGGGCGGACGGGGGAGCGAGAGCGAGGTCGCGCATGCACTGCTCCTCACGGGAACGGGGGTGGCGGTGCATGAATGTAGTCCAGCGGGCCGGGCCCCGGGCCGGGATCAGGTCAAGTGTGTCCGCACTGATGATCCGGCCGCTTTCGGGGGACCCGGTCCCCATGACCTACGTCAATCCCGATCCCGATCCGGAACGCACCACCGGCCTCGAAGCGGGTGGCGGCGTCCCACCGGGCGAAACCCCGCCCGCGGAGAGCAGCATGCCCGAGGCGGGCCCCTACGAGACCCACAACCCCACCAAGGGCTGGGCCAAGGGCCCCCTGACCGCGATCCTCGTCGTGTCCGCCTTCATCGCGGCGTTCTTCCTGGTCTACGCGATCATCCTGCTCATCTGACCGGCCCGGCCCGCCGCCACGGCCGCCGGCACCCGGGTGCCGGCGGCGGGGGCCCGCGCGGCGCCGCCCTGCCGGCCGGGGGGAGCCGCACGACCGCCTCGTCCCCGTCCGGGCCGCCGCTGGGCCACGCCTCGGTGAGGACGTACGGGAGGCCGCCGACGCGGCGGCGTACGCGCGCGGACGCGGAGGGCGCCCGCAGCCCGCCCCTGCGGGTTACGCCTGTGTGTGGCGGACGCACTCCGTGACCACGTCGCGCAGGCTCTCCGTGCGCTCCAGGAGGTCGCGCTGGATCATGGCGCCGTTGCCGTCGCGCAGGAGGCGTGCGCAGCCCTCGCGGGCGCGGTCCAGGTCGCCGTGGTCGGCGAGGGCGTCCGCGGTGTGGTCGAGGAGGGCGCGGACGACCGCCTCGGCGGGCATCCTGCGCATCGTCTCCGGGTGCAGCAGCTCGCCGGTGAGGCCGGAGCGGGCCGCCCGCCAGGCGGCCAGCCGCAGCAGGGACACCCCCGGGCCGGCCGGCTCCCGGCCGTCCCGCCACTCGCGCGCCGCCGTCTCCACCAGCGCCCGCGTCAGCGTGGCCACCAGCCCCGCCGTCTCCGCGTGCAGCGCGACGTCGGAGACGCGCACCTCCACCGTCGGGTACCGCTGGGACAGCCGGGCGTCGAAGTAGACCATGCCCTCGTCGAGGATCGCGCCGGTCGCCACCATCTCGGCGACCCGACGGTGGTACCGCTCCGGCGACTCGAACGGCTCGGTCGGCCCCGCCGACGGCCAGCGCTGCCACACCCGGCTGCGGTAGCTCGCGTACCCCGAGTCCTTGCCCTGCCAGAACGGCGAGTTGGCGCTCAGCGCGGTCAGCACCGCCAGCCACGGCCGCAGCCGGTCGAGGACGGCGACGCCCTCCTCGTCGGACTCCACCGACACGTGCACATGGCAGCCCATGACCAGCTGCTCGCGCGTGGCGATGCCGTACTGCTCCTCCATCCACCGGTACCGCTCGTTGACGCCGATCGCCGGGCTGACCGGCAGCGGCGACGTGGCGAGCGCGGCGACCGTGCAGCCGATCTCCTCGGCGTGGCGCGCGGCCTCCTTGCGGCAGCGGACGATCTCCGCGTGCAGGCGCTCCATGGACGACTGCGGGTGGGTGGCGAACTCCACCATCTGCTCGTGCAGTTCCTTCTCGAAGACGTCCTGTCCGGCGTCCTCCCGCTCGGCGCGGGCGAGCACCGCCGCGGACATCGCCCGCGGTTCGCCGGTCTCCGGATCGACCAGGAGGAGTTCCTCCTCCACTCCCACGGTGCGCACCTGATGCCCGCCCTTCTCACCTGCCGCGTCGACGCCGAGCAGCCCTCGGCCGTACGACCCGCATGCCCCGCGCGGGGCGCGGAACACCTGGTGTCGTCGGCGGAGGGCCACCGGGCGCCGGCGTGCGGCCTCACAGCGGCGTGGGCGCCAGCCACACCGTCGCGAGCGGGGGAAGGGTGAGCCGGACCTGCCCGTCCTCGGGCTTGACCGGGTCCGGGTTCACGACGCCGCCGCCGCCGTAGCGGACGGCGTCGGTGTTGAGGATCTCCTCCCAGGCGACCGCGTCGTCCCCGACGGCGAGCTGGTAGTCGTGCCGCACCACGGGGGAGAAGTTCGACACCGCGAGCAGCGGCCGGCCCTCCGCGTCGTACCGCAGGAACGCGAAGACGTTGTCGTCGGCGGCGTCCACCGCCACCCAGCGGAAACCGGACGGGTCGGTGTCGCGCTGCCACAGCGCCGGGCGGTCCCGGTAGCGCGCGTTGAGGTCCCGGACCAGGTCCTGCACCCCGCGGTGGTCGCCCGCCGAGTGGTAGCCCTCGTCCAGCAGCCACCACTCGGGCCCCGCCTTCTCCGACCACTCCGCGCCCTGCGCGAATTCCTGCCCCATGAACAGCAGTTGCTTGCCGGGGTGGGCCCACATGAAGCCGAGGTAGGCGCGGACGTTCGCCCGCCGCTGCCACCAGTCGCCCGGCATCTTCGACACCAGCGCCTGCTTGCCGTGCACCACCTCGTCGTGGGAGATCGGCAGCACGTAGTTCTCGCTGTAGGCGTACACCATCGCGAAGGTCATCTCGTGGTGGTGGTACTTGCGGTGCACCGGCTCGTGGGAGACGTACTCCAGCGAGTCGTGCATCCAGCCCATGTTCCACTTCAGCCCGAACCCGAGCCCGCCGGTGTCGGTGGGCCGGGTCACCCCGCCCCACGCCGTGGACTCCTCGGCGATGGTCACCACGCCCGGGCAGCGCCGGTACACGGTGGCGTTCATCTCCTGGAGGAACGCCATCGCCGCCAGGTCCTCCCGGCCGCCGTGGACGTTGGGCTCCCAGCCGCCGTCCTCGCGCGAGTAGTCGAGGTAGAGCATGGAGGCGACCGCGTCGACCCGCAGCCCGTCGATGTGGAACTCCTGGCACCAGTACACGGCGTTTGCGACCAGGAAGTTGCGCACCTCGGTGCGGGCGTAGTCGAAGGTGTACGTCCCCCAGTCGGGGTGCTCGGCGCGCCGCGAGTCGCCGGGCTCGTACAGCGGCTCCCCGTCGAAGCGGGCCAGCGCCCAGTCGTCGCGCGGGAAGTGCGCGGGCACCCAGTCCATGATCACGCCGATGCCGGCCCGGTGCAGCGCGTCGACCAGGTACTTGAAGTCGTCCGGGGTGCCGAGCCGCGCGGTGGGCGCGTAGAAGCCGGTGACCTGGTAGCCCCAGGACGGCCCGTACGGGTGCTCGGCGACCGGCATCAGCTCGACGTGGGTGAAGCCCATGTCCTTCACGTACGCGGGCAGCACCTCGGCGAGCTCACGGTAGGTGAGCCCCGGACGCCACGACGGCAGGTGCACCTCGTACACCGAGAGCGGCGCCTCGTGCACGGGCCGCTCCCCGCGCCGCGCCATCCACTCCGCGTCACCCCACGCGTAGTGCGAGGCGGTGACCACCGACGCGGTGTTCGGCGGCGCCTCGGTCCGGCGGGCCATCGGGTCCGCCTTGAGGAACCGGTGACCGTGGCGCGAGTGGATCTCGAACTTGTAGCGGGTGCCCTCGCCGACGCCCGGCAGGAACAGCTCCCACACACCGGACGAGCCCAGCGAGCGCATGGGGAAGGCCGTCCCGTCCCAGTACGTGAAGTCCGCGGCGAGCCGCACCCCGAGGGCGTTGGGCGCCCACACCGTGAAGCGGGTGCCGGTCACGCCCTGGTGGGTCATGGGGTGCGCGCCGAGCGCCGTCCACAGCTCCTCGTGCCGGCCCTCGCGGATCAGGTGCAGGTCGAAGTCGCCGAGCGCGGGCAGGAACCGGTACGGGTCGTGCGTCTCCACCGGCTCGTCGTCCCCGTACGCCACCGCGAGCGTGTAGTCGGGGATCTCGTCCAGCGGCAGCACGGCGGAGAAGAGGCCGTCGCCCTCCGACACGAGCGGGGTGCGCTCGCCGTCGACGACCACGCTCACCTCGCGGGCGAAGGGGCGCAGCGCCCGGAAGGCGATGCCGCCGGGCACCGGGCGGGCGCCCAGCAGGGCGTGCGGATCGTGGTGGGCGCCCGCCAGCAGACGGCCCCGGTCGTGCGGGTCGAGGGCGGGGGCGGCCGCCCCGCTCGCGGCGGCGGACGGGGCGGGCCCGGCCGATCCGGGCAGCGGCGTTTCGTGCAGGGCCACGGCTTCAGTCTCCTCTCACGGCGAGGCGCTCGATCGCCGCCATGGGTACGGGCAGCCAGTCGGGTCGGTGCCGGGCCTCGTACAGCACCTCGTACACGGCCCGGTCCGTCTCGTAGGCGCGGAGCAGACCGTGCTTCTTGCGCGGGTCCCAGCCGGCGCGGGCCGCGTAGCCCGCGCAGTAGGCCTCGCGGCAGCGCCGCGCCCACTCCGGGCGCCAGGGACGGCGCTGCCGGGCGGCATAGTCGAAGGAGCGCAGCATCCCGGCGATGTCCCGCACGGGGGAGTGGGCGCTGCGCCGTTCGGAGAGCGGCCGGGACGGCTCGCCCTCGAAGTCGATCACGAACCACTCGCGCCCCGCCCGCAGCACCTGGCCGAGGTGCAGGTCGCCGTGGATGCGCTGGGCGGGCGGCCCGGCGTCGCAGGTGGTGAGCGCGGCGAAGGCGCCGCGCAGCCCCGGTACGTACGGCTGGAGCGCGGGCACGGCGTGCGCGGCGGCGGTCAGCCGCTCGGTCATCGCCGCGGCCGTCCGCCCGTTCTCGCCGGGCGCGCCGACGGGGAACGCGGAGGACAGCGCCAGGTGCACGTCCGCCGTGGCGCGTCCGAGGGCGTGCGCCTGCGCCGTGAAGTCGTCGCCGGCGGCGAGCGCGTCGAGAGCGAGCGTCCAGCCGTCCGCGGCGTTGCGCAGATACGGCTGGAGCACCCCGAGCGTCGCCTTGAACGGGTGGGTGGTGCGCAGCCAGGCCACCGGCGCGGGCACCCGGTGGCAGCCCTGCCGGGCCAGCGCCCCGGGCACCTCCAGGTCGGGGTTGACGCCGGGCTGGATGCGCCGGAAGACCTTCAGGATGTACTCGTCGCTGTACACCAGCGAGGAGTTGGACTGCTCGGCGTTCAGCACCCGCGGTACCAGACCCGACGGCACCTCATGGCCCGGGTCGCCCTCGAAGTGCAGCGGGCCCACCGTGCCCGGCCGGCGCAGCCGTTCCAGGAGCAGTTGGGCGGCGCGCGGGTCCTGGAGGGCGTCGTAGACCGTCAGGCCGGCCAGTCGGCCGTCCCGCACGGTGCCGATGAGCGCCTTGCCCAGACGGGGCGAGGGCCGCTCCCGCACCCCGAGCAGGAGCTGGTAGCAGTCGCCGGCGGGAGGGGTGCCGCCGGGGGCGGGCACGCCGCCGTGCGCGGCGTGCACGAGCACGTGCAGACAGCCCGGGAACAGCTCGGTCGTGGACAGCACGCCGAGATCGGTGACGGGACGGTCCTTGCCCGCGAACCAGCGCTGCAGCGGCAGCCACTCGCGCAGCAGCCCGGCGAGCGACTCCAAGGACTCGGCGGGCGCGCTCCGCGGGCGCAGGAATGCGGTCTTCGTCATCGTGACGCCTCCTCTCGCCGGCACACGCTCACAGGCGTCGGCCGATGCGGGATGCGACTCGGGTGAGCCGGAACCAGTAGAAGCCGTGGCCCCCGAGGGTCAGCAGGTACGGCAGTTCGCCGATGGCCGGGAAGCGCACCCCGCCGAACAGCTCCACCGGATGCCGGCCGCTGAACTCGCGCAGGTCGAGCTCGGTGGGCTGGGAGAAGCGGGAGAAGTTGTTGACGCACAGGACCAGGTCGTCCTCGTACTCGCGCAGGAAGGCGAGGACGGCGGGGTTGGAGGAGGGCAGTTCGGTGTAGGAGCCGAGGCCGAACGCCGGGTTCTGCTTGCGGATCTCGATCATCCGCCGGGTCCAGTGCAGCAGGGAGGAGGGGGAGGCCATGGAGGCCTCGACGTTGGTGACCTGGTAGCCGTAGACCGGGTCCATGATGGTGGGGAGGTAGAGGCGGCCGGGGTCGGAGGAGGAGAAGCCGGCGTTGCGGTCGGGGGTCCACTGCATGGGGGTGCGGACGGCGTCGCGGTCGCCGAGCCAGATGTTGTCGCCCATGCCGATCTCGTCGCCGTAGTAGATGATCGGCGAGCCGGGCAGGGACAGCAGCAGGGCGTTGAACAGCTCGATCTGGTTGCGGTCGTTGTCCAGCAGGGGGGCGAGGCGGCGGCGGATGCCGATGTTGGCGCGCATGCGGGGGTCCTTGGCGTACTCGGCCCACATGTAGTCGCGTTCCTCGTCGGTGACCATCTCCAGGGTCAGCTCGTCGTGGTTGCGCAGGAAGATGCCCCACTGGCAGCCGGAGGGGATGGCGGGGGTCTTGGCGAGGATCTCGGAGACGGGGTAGCGCGACTCGCGGCGGACGGCCATGAAGATGCGGGGCATGACCGGGAAGTGGAAGGCCATGTGGCATTCGTCGCCGCCGGCGGCGTAGTCGCCGAAGTAGTCGACGACGTCCTCGGGCCACTGGTTGGCCTCGGCGAGCAGGACGGTGTCGGGGTACTGGGTGTCGATCTCCTTGCGGACCCGCTTCAGGAACGCGTGCGTCGCCGGCAGGTTCTCGCAGTTCGTCCCCTCCTCCTGGTACAGGTACGGCACCGCGTCCAGCCGGAACCCGTCGATCCCGAGGTCCAGCCAGAACTTCAGCGCGGAGATCATCTCCTCCTGCACGGCCGGGTTCTCGTAGTTCAGATCCGGCTGGTGCGAGAAGAAGCGGTGCCAGTAGTACTGCTTGCGCACCGGGTCGTACGTCCAGTTGGACGCCTCGGTGTCGACGAAGATGATCCGCGCGTCCTGGAACTGCTTGTCGTCGTCGGCCCACACGTAGTAGTCGCCGTACGGCCCGTCGGGGTCGCGCCTCGACTCCTGGAACCACGGGTGCTGGTCGCTGGTGTGGTTCATGACGAAGTCGATGATCACGCGCATGCCCCGCTGGTGGGCGGAGTCGACGAACTCCACGAAGTCGGCGAGGTCGCCGAACTCGGGGAGCACGGCGGTGTAGTCGGCGACGTCGTACCCGCCGTCGCGCAGCGGCGACTTGAAGAAGGGCGGCAGCCACAGGCAGTCGACGCCCAGCCACTGCAGGTAGTCCAGCTTGGCGGTCAGGCCCTTCAGGTCGCCGACGCCGTCGCCGTCGCTGTCCTGGAAGGAACGGACGAGGACCTCGTAGAAGACGGCGCGTTTGAACCAGTCGGGGTCACGGTCCCTGACCGGTGTGTCCTCGAACGTGTCCGGCACCGGCTCGTTGACGGTCATGGCGTTCCTGGCCCTCCGTTTCGCTGTGCGGCGGGCGGTCGCTGGACGTGCAGGACGTGCGCGGGAGCCCGCCCCGGCTCCAGCCGCACGTAGTTGGTGCTGCCCCAGTGGTAGGTCTCGCCGGTGAGCTCGTCGCGCACCGGCACCGTCTCGTGCCGGTCCAGGCCGAGTTGCGGCATGTCCAGCGAGACCGTCGCCTCCTGGGCGTGATGGGGGTCGAGGTTGACGACCACGAGCACGGCGTCGGAGCCCCGCCGCTTCGAGTACGCGATGACCTCCTCCTTGTCCGCCTGGTGGAAGTGGAGGTCGCGCAGCTGCCGCAGGGCCGGGTTCTCCCGCCGGATGGTGTTGAGGCGGGTGATGAGGGGGGCGATGGTGCGTCCCTCGCGTGCGGCGGCTTCCCAGTCGCGGGGTTTGAGCTGGTACTTCTCGCTGTCGAGGTACTCCTCGCTGCCCTCGCGCAGCGGGGTGTTCTCGCACAGTTCGTAGCCGCTGTAGATGCCCCACGTGGGGGAGAGGGTGGCGGCGAGGACGGCGCGGACCTCGAAGGCGGGCCGGCCGCCGTGCTGGAGGTAGGCGTGCAGGATGTCGGGGGTGTTGGCGAAGAAGTTGGGCCGCATGTAGGAGGCGGCCTCCCCCGTCAGTTCGGTCAGGTACTCCGTCAGCTCCTGCTTGGTGGTGCGCCAGGTGAAGTACGTGTACGACTGCTGGAAGCCGATCTGGGCCAGGGTGTGCATCATCGCCGGGCGGGTGAAGGCCTCCGCCAGGAAGATCACGTCGGGGTCGGTGCGGTTGATCCCGGCGATCACCCGCTCCCAGAACACCACCGGCTTGGTGTGCGGGTTGTCCACGCGGAAGATCCGCACCCCGGCGTCCATCCAGTGCCGCAGGACCCGGCAGGTCTCCGCGACCAGCCCGTCCATGTCGGCGTCGAAGGCGATGGGGTAGATGTCCTGGTACTTCTTCGGCGGGTTCTCCGCGTGGGCGATGGAGCCGTCGGGGCGGTGGTGGAACCACTCGGGGTGCTTGTGCACCCAGGGGTGGTCGGGGGAGCACTGCAGGGCGAAGTCCAGGGCGACCTCCATGCCCAGGTCGCGGGCGCGGGCCACGAACCGGGTGAAGTCCTCCAGCGTGCCCAGGCGCGGGTGCACCGCGTCGTGGCCGCCCTCGGGGGACCCGATCGCCCACGGCACCCCCACGTCGTCCGGACCGGCGTCCAGGGTGTTGTTCGGGCCCTTGCGGAAGGTCGTCCCGATCGGGTGGATCGGCGGCAGGTAGACCACGTCGAACCCCATCGCCGCGATCGCCGGCAGCCGCCGCGCGGCCGTGTCGAAGGTGCCGTGCGGCTGCTCGGGCGTGCCCTCCGAGCGGGGGAAGAACTCGTACCAGGAGCCGTACAGCGCCCGCTCCCGCTCCACCAGGAGCGGCATCGGGTCGCTGCTGGTGACCAGCTCCCGCAGCGGATGCCGGGCCAGCACCGCGTCCACCTCCGGCGTCAACGCCGCCGCCAGGCGCGTGGCGCAGGGGAGGGTGTCGTCGCGCAGGGCCGCGGCGGCCGCGAGGATCACGTCCTGTCCGGCGTCGCGCGGCACCCCGGCCGCGGCGCGCGCGAAGAGGCCGGCGCCCTCCTCCAGGACCAGCCCGGTGTCGATGCCCGCCGGGACCTTGACGGTGGCGACGTTCCGCCAGGTCGTCACGGGGTCGCCCCAGGCCTCGACGCGGTAGGTCCAGTGGCCGGGCGCGTCCGCGACCACCTCCGCGCCCCACCGGTCCGTGCCCGGCGCCAGCTCCCGCATCGGCGTGAACGGCCCCGGACGCCCTTCCGGGTCCTTCAGCACCACGTTGGCCGCGACCGCGTCGTGCCCTTCGCGGAACACGGTCGCCGTCACCTCGAACGCCTCGCCGACGACGGCCTTCGCCGGACGTCTGCCGCGGTCGACGGACGGCCGGACGTCCCGCACCGGGACACGACCGATGGTCGGGGTCGTCTTCATGGGCCTGTGCACCTCCGCCGCTCGCGATGCCCGGGCAGGCGCCCGGGCGTGGGACCACATGGAGGCGGGAAGGTCATCGCCTTCCCGCCGGGGAGCGCCGCTCGACGGCCGGCGGACCGCGTCGGACCGTGGCGGCCGGACGGGGCCGGTCGTTCTGTTCCTGCAGATAGGTGACGAGCGTCGTGCGCAGGTACCGTTCCGCGGCGTCGGCCGCCTCCCGCGCGCAGCGCTTCCCCATCAGCACGCAGAGGGTGTAGCCGGAGTCCTCGAAGGTCGCCCGCACCGTGTGGTCGGTGGGGGCGGCCAGCATCACGCGTTCCCAGGCCCGGTAACGACGCAACTGCCGGGCGACTTCGGCTTTTGCGGGGAGCAGCATGCGCCGTTCACCTCTCCGGGGCTCGATGGGTGCGCGTTGTCCCGACGGTCGGGCGGAGCCGTGCGCACCGGTGCACGGACCCGTAACGGCGATCGAGGTCTTCACTCATGGTGCACGGACAGTGACCCGACGTCTTGTTGGAATTTCAACCATCAAGCCGCGGTGACCGGGCGGGCCGGTGCGGCTCCGGCGTGCTCAGATGTGGCCCCACGCGCCTCACTCGTGCGCTCGTGTTGCACGAATGGACCAACCCCCTCAGTCTGAAGGTGACTCAGAAGCGACACCCGCTCACGTTCCGTGTCCGGGGGCCCGTCCGTCGGACGGGAGGAGTGCGAGCTTCGCGGTGAGGAGCCGACGACGATGAAGACCGCAGTGCCCTGCTACTACCACCTCGACGTGGAAGTCAGCCCGGAGAGGGTGGGACAGGTCAGCCGGATACTGGCCGCTCACCTCCGGTTCTGGGATCTGGAGAACCTCATGGAGCCCGTCTGCGGCGGCACCGAGATGCTGCTGCGCGCCATCGACGAGCACGCCACCGACAAGAACATCTCGATCGAGATGTGGTGGAACGGCCAGCACCTCATCACGGCCATCGCGGACAACGACCGCGCGCTGCGCCCCGACCAGGAACTGCGCGGCTGCCTCGAGCACCTCGCCGCCAGCAGCGACGGCTGGGGCTGCTGCGCCACCGAGACCGGCAGCAAGGTCATCTGGTTCTCGCAGCGCGCCCGCGCCGGCGAACGCGTGCCCCTCGTGCCCACCGCGCCCGACCCGCGCGAGAGCGAGGGCCTGGACCTGCCCCGCGAGGTGAACGTCACCACGGTCACCGCACGGGTGCGAACGCCCGGCGGCCTCCTGGAGGAGGTCCGGTGACCCGGCGACACGACCGGAAAGGGGCGCCCGCCTGGAGCGGGCGCCCCTACCCGCTGGGTGCGACCTACGACGGCGAGGGCACCAACTTCGCGCTGTTCAGCGAGGTCGCCGAACGCGTCGACCTGATCCTGGTGGACGACGACGGCCGGCACCGCACGGTACGGCTCACCGAGGTCGACGGCTTCGTCTGGCACGGCTACCTGCCCGGGGTCGGACCCGGCCGGCGCTACGGCTACCGGGTGCACGGCCCCTGGGCCCCGGCCGCCGGCCACCGCTGCAATCCGGCGAAACTGCTCCTCGACCCGTACGCCACCGCGGTCGACGGCCAGATCGACAACCACCCCTCGCTGTACGAGCGGAACCCCCACGGACCCGACCCGGCGGACAGCGCGGGCCACACCATGCTCGGCGTGGTGACCGACCCGGCCTTCGACTGGGGCGACGACAGACGCCCCGGCCGCCCGTACTCCGACACCGTGATCTACGAGACCCACGTCAAGGGGCTCACCCGCACCCACCCCGACGTCCCGCCGGAACTGCGCGGCACCTACGCCGGTCTGGCGCACCCCTCGGTGATCGGGCACCTCACCTCGCTCGGCGTCACCGCGGTGGAGCTGATGCCGGTGCACCAGTTCGTCCAGGACGGCGTGCTCCAGGGGCGGGGCCTGGCCAACTACTGGGGCTACAACACCATCGGCTTCTTCGCCCCGCACAACGCCTACTCCGCCCGCGGCACCCGCGGCCAGCAGGTCACGGAGTTCAAGGAGATGGTCAAGGCGCTGCACGCGGCCGGGCTCGAGGTGATCCTGGACGTCGTCTACAACCACACCGCCGAGGGCAACGAGAAGGGCCCCACCCTCTCCTTCCGGGGCATCGACAACTCCTCGTACTACCGGCTGGTGGACGGCGACTGGCGGCACTACTACGACACCACCGGAACCGGCAACAGCCTGCTGATGCGCCACCCCTACGTGCTGCAGCTCATCATGGACTCGCTGCGGTACTGGGTCACCGAGATGCACGTCGACGGGTTCCGCTTCGACCTCGCGGCCACGCTGGCCCGGCAGTTCCACGAGGTGGACCGGCTCTCGGCGTTCTTCGACCTGATCCAGCAGGACCCGGTGATCAGCCGCGTCAAGCTCATCGCGGAGCCCTGGGACGTCGGCGAGGGCGGCTATCAGGTCGGCAACTTCCCCCCGCTGTGGTCGGAGTGGAACGGCAAGTACCGCGACGCGGTCAGGGACTTCTGGCGCGGCGAGGACCACACCCTCGGCGAGTTCGCCTCCCGGCTGACCGGCTCCTCCGACCTGTACGCCCACCACCGGCGCCGGCCCCGCGCCAGCGTCAACTTCGTCACCGCGCACGACGGTTTCACCCTGTGCGACCTGGTCTCGTACAACGCCAAGCACAACGAGGCCAACGGCGAGGACAACCAGGACGGCGAGAACGACAACCGCTCCTGGAACTGCGGCGCGGAGGGCCCCACCCGCGACCCGGCCGTGCGGGAACTGCGCGCCCGGCAGCAGCGCAACTTCCTGGCCACGCTGCTGCTGTCGCAGGGCATCCCGATGCTCTCGCACGGCGACGAGGTGGGCCGCACCCAGCGCGGCAACAACAACGCCTACTGCCAGGACAACGAGGTCAGCTGGATCGACTGGCGGCAGGGCGACGAGCAGCGCGCCCTGCTCGCCTTCACCCGCCGGCTGATCGCCCTGCGCCGCGACCACCCGGTGCTGCGCCGGCGCCGCTTCTTCCTGGGCGAGACCGTGCGCCACGCGGACCAGCCGCTGCCCGACCTGGTGTGGCTGGCGCCCGACGCGCGGGAGATGACCGACGACGACTGGATGCGCCCCGACGCCCACTCGGTCGGCGTGTTCCTCAACGGCGACGCCATCGCCGAACCGGACCCGCGCGGCCGGCCCGTCATCGACGACTCGTTCCTGCTGCTGTTCAACAGCCACTGGGAGCCGGTCGGCTTCCGGCTGCCGGACGCCTCCTACGGTGAACGGTGGACGGCGCTGATCGACACCGCCGACCCGGACGGCGTCCCCGACGAGGCGGAACGCAAGGCGGGCACCCGGCTGACCGTGGACGCG
Organism: Streptomyces sp. DH-12; assembly: GCF_002899455.1. Taxonomy (GTDB): domain Bacteria; phylum Actinomycetota; class Actinomycetes; order Streptomycetales; family Streptomycetaceae; genus Streptomyces. The sequence goes on from NZ_PPFB01000001.1 coordinate 6,841,205, forward strand.
CGCAGCCTGGTGCTGCTGTCCCGCCCCTCGCACACCGCGCGGTGACCGGGCGGCCCCGGGGAGGTGTCAGTGCCCGCGGCGCGAGGTGACCGTGAACCGGGCGCCCTCGTTGTCGCTCAGCACCGCCTCCTCGGGGTCCAGGGACAGCACGCCGCCCCCGTGCTCCGCGGCGGCGCGGGCGCAGGCGGCCACGTCCGGCACGGTGAAGTGGACCTGCCAGTGCGGCCGGATCCGCGGGTCGGGCGCCGACCCCAGCGCACCCGAGGTGATGAGCGCCACCACGGCCCCGCCGCTGCGCAGCACCACTTCCTCGCCCTCGTAGTTCACCTCGCAGCCGCCGGGACCGCCGGACGCCCAGTCGAAGACCTCGCCGTAGAAGATCGCCGCGTCGAACGCGTCACGGGTGTGCAGCCGGATGAACGCCAGCTGCGCCTGGCGCCAGGTGTGCCAGTCGGAGAACAGCTCGCCCTCCCACACGCCGAACGTCGCCCCGTCCCGGTCCGCGAGCAGCGCCGCGCGCCCCGGCGGCAGGGAGATGGGGCCGACCGCGGCGGTCCCGCCGCGCTCCTGCACCCGCGCCGCCGCCTCGTCGGCGCTGCGCACCGCGAAGTACGGCGTCCACGCCACCGCCGTCTGCCACATTCCGGCGACCGCGGCGACGCCCGCCACCGGCCGGCCGTCCGCCAGGGCGACCCGGAACCGGTCGCCCAGCCGCATCGGACGCCACTCCCAGCCCAGGACGGCGCCGTAGAAGTCCTCGGTCGTCCTGAGGTCGTGGCTGGTCAGACTCACCCAGCAGGGCGCCCCGTAGACGGTGTGCGCCGAGACGACGCCCGTCGCGCCGGAGGGGGAGGTCGTGTCGTGGTTCATAGCGGTCGCGTCCTGATCTTCGTCGGCCCGGCAGCCACCCGGATGGCACCAGTGTCCGCGGGGCACCGCCCGGGCGCCTGCCGAGTACCCCGGCGGCGGCCGCGAAACGGTGACCCCCGGCCACCCGCGGGCCACCCCGGTGGCAGGGGGCGGACCGAGTGGCGACCATGGAGGGACCGGACACTGGGTGAAGGCACTCAAGCACCGAACGAAGGCACCACGAGAGCGGCACACCGGAACCGGAGGTGACCATGCCCACGGACGGGGGCGCGGACCGGATCCTCCAGCTGGAGAGAGAAGTTCGGCAGCTGAAGGACGCGGTCGTCTCGCACGCGGTGGTGGACCAGGCCATCGGAATGATCGTCGCACTCGGGCGGGTCTCGCCCGACCAGGGCTGGACGGTGCTGAAGGAGGTGTCCCAGCGGACCAACATCAAGCTCCGCAGCATCGCCGACATGATCCTCGTCTGGGGACGCACGGGCGCGCTGCCGACCGAGGTCCGCACGGTCCTCGAGGAGGTCCTCGACCGCCTCGGCCCCACCCGCCTCCCGGACGTCCCCCCGGAGTCCTGAGCCCCGGCGCCGGGTGCGGCCGGGGCCCTCGCGTCCCGGTCAGCCGGCGTCGGACGACGACAGCTCCTCGCGCACCTGGGCGAAACAGCTGCTCAGCAGCCGGGAGACGTGCATCTGGGAGATGCCCAGCTGGTCGGCGATGCCGCTCTGCGTCATCCCCTTGAAGAAGCGCAGATAGAGGATGAGCCGCTCCCGCTCCGGCAGCGCCTCCAGACAGGGCCGCACCGCCACCCGGTCCACGACGGCGTCGTAGGCCGGGTCCGGGCCGCCGATGGAGTCGCCCAGCGCGTACCCGTCGGTGCCCGGCATCTCCGCCTCCAGCGAGAGCGCGGAGAAGCACTCCAGCGCCTCCGTCCCGGTACGCACCTCGTCCTCCGTCAGCCGGGCGTGCGCGGCGATCTCGGCGACCGTGGGCGTCCGCCCCGGCGTCGTCTGCGACAGCTCCTTCACCGCGGCGCGCACCCGGTTGCGCAGGTCCTGCACCCGGCGCGGCACGTGCAGGGTCCACATGTGGTCGCGGAAGTGACGCTTGATCTCGCCCGTGACGGTCGGCACCGCGTACGCCTCGAAGGCGTTCCCGCGCGCCGGATCGTAGTGGTCGACGGCCTTCACCAGACCCAGGGCCGCCACCTGGTACAGGTCCTCCAGGGCCTCTCCCCGGCCGCGGAACCGGACGGCGATGCGCTCGGCCATCGGCAGCCACGCCGTGACCAGCTCGTCGCGCAGCCTCCGGCGCTCCGGTCCGTCGGGCAGCGAGGCCAGACGCTCGAAGTCACGGGTCGTCTCGGGGGCGTCGTCATGGGAGCGGGGCTTCCTGGGACCGACGGTACGCATCACGCGCGCACCTCCCTGAGCGGGTGCCGGATGGACAGAACACACGTGCCTCCTGTCCGAAGCACTGAGCATTCCTTTCCCGGTGCGCCGCGATTTCAAAACGGCTCCGGGAAATACGTCGCGGGCGCGTCGCGGGAAATTCGGGAATGGTGCACGCTGCGGAATCGAGGGAATTCGGGGCGTGCATGACGGGGCGCTGGCGCGCGGGTGCGGGACCGGCCCGGCGGGGGAGGGGCGCGGTGCGCCGCCGGCGGGCGGGCGATCACCGCGGCGGACGTGATGTACGGCACGCCCGGGCGGCACGCCGGTGGTCCGGCCGGGCGATTCCTCCTGCGCAGCGCTTGATCGGCGATCAGATCGGGCGAACCGCCTGACCACAGCGCATTCCGCTCGTTTGACAGTGCGCCGAGCCCCCAGATAGGAAGCAGCGGACAGAAGTCGAGAGGTGCACTGTGGACGAGCCGAACGTGGTCGGGGACTGGCAGGAGTACGACGAGCATGCCGGTCTGCGGGTCCGCGTCCATCGTCTGGAGGCGGGCGAACCGCCGCGCGGGCGGGACGAGGCCGCCGAAGGGCTGTCGTACTTCCGGGTCCGGGTGACCGTGGAAAACCGGGGCGACCGCCCCGTGTGCATTCATCTCGAGGACGGTCAGATCGATGTGCGCACCGGCCCCGACGGCGAGAGCGCGTTCATCGACTGGCGCAACTCGCAATTCATCGAGGGATTCGACGTCTATCCGCTGCGCCGCGCCACCGCCGTGCTCCACGCGGCCGCGCCCGAGCGGTTCCTGGGGCAGGTCGACGTCCAGGTGCAGGTGCGCGCCGACGAGGAGTGGGCCGGACGCCGGCTGTGGACGGGCGGCGTCGGCGTGCTCGAACCCGCGCCGGGCGCGACGGCCGGGGCGGTCCGGGAGAGCCTCGCCCAGCAGGTGAGCCTGTTCCTCCAGGAGCAGGCGGAGGAGGGCACCGCCTGACGCCGCCGCCCGGGGTGTTCAGTGCGGGATGCCGTCGATGACCTCACGGGCGCCCTGACGCAGCAGCGCCACGGCGACCGAGGTGCCGAGCGTCGCCGGGTCCAGCCGCCCCGCCCACTCGTGGGCGTTCAGCCGGGTCTTGCCGTCCGGGGTGAAGACGCAGGCGCGCAGGGACAGTTCACCGCTCCGGTCCACCCGGGCGAGGCCCGCGATCGGGCTGTTGCAGTGTCCCTGCAGCACATGCAGCAGCATCCGCTCGGCGGTGGTCTCGCGGTGGGTGCCGGGGTCGTCGAGCACGGCGGCCGCCTCGATCAGGCCGGTGTCGCCCTCCCGGCACTGCAGCGCGAGGACGCCCGCTCCGACCGGCGGCAGCATCATGTCGGGGGACAGCACCTCGCTGATCACGTCGCTCCGGCCGATCCGCTCCAGGCCGGCGGCCGCGAGCAGCAGCGCGTCCACCTCGCCCTCCGCGAGCTTCGCGAGCCTCCGGTTGGCGTTCCCGCGCAGCGGCACGCACCGCAGCTGCGGATGGGTGGCGGCGAGCTGGGCGACCCGGCGCACCGACGAGGTCCCGATCCGGGTGCCGGGCGGCAGCTCGTCCAGGGTGAGGCCGTCCGGGTGCACCAGCGCGTCGCGGACGTCGTCCCGTTTCAGGAACGCCGCGAACACCGTGCCCGCGGGGAGCGGCCGGTCGGCGGGCACGTCCTTCACGCAGTGCACCGCGAGGTCCGCCTCCCCGGCCAGCAGCGCGGCGTCCACCTCCTTGGTGAACGCGCCCTTGCCCTCCACCTGCGACAGGTCGCCCAGCCACTTGTCCCCGGTCGTGCGCACCGGGACGACCTCGGTGCGCGTTCCGGGGCGGGCCGCGGCCAACTCCGCCCGCACGCGCTCCACCTGGGCGAGTGCCATGGGCGAGTCGCGGGAGACGACACGGATCGGTTCCGGGAGGGCCCTGGCGTCACGGCAGACCCCGGTCGCCCCCCGGCGCCGGGGGCACGGCGTCGCGCCCCCGGGCGTCAACTCGTCCATCAATGTCATCCGTTCGGGTCGAAGGGGATGCCGGACGGCTTGGCCGCGGCGAGGTGCGAGGCGAAGCTGCCGTCCTTGAGGCCGAAGTGGGCGCTGCCGAAGTCGTGGGCGGCGAGCTTCTCGCGCAGCCCCGGCGGGTAGCCGTTCCAGCCGACCAGCGGCGGGTACTGCCAGGTGCCCCGGTGGTTCTCCGGCGGTTCGTCGCCCGCGCTCGCCGGGCGGAAGCAGTGGGTGCCGATGCCGTCCTTGTGGTAGACGACCTTCGGGTGGGTGCCCTCGAAGCGGACCGACGAGCGGGGGTGGATCGCGAACGAGCCGTGCCGGGACGTCGCCACGTACTGCACGGTGTCGTTCCGCACCCACACCACGACGTGCTCCCAGTCGTGGCGGTGCCCGCCGAGGCCGACGCCCGGCAGCGCCTGGTCCTTCTCGAAGTACAGCGCGTAGACCACGGCGCACCAGCCGTTGTTGCACGTGGCGCGCGCATAGCTGTTGGTGTTGTCCAGGTCGGACGCGTCACGGCAGTCGCCGTTCAGGGCGCCGGTCGGTCTCAGGCCCGTGTTGACCGAGCCGTCGGGGCCGATCGCCGGGGAGGAGTAGCAGCCGTCGGTGTCGTAGTCGTAGGCCGGCTGGTAGGTCCGCTCCAGGTCGTCGGCGTTCGCGGGGAGCGCGGGCGGGGGAGCAGCGAAGGCCGTGGCGGGGAAGGCGACGACCAGGGCGACGGCGGCGGCCAGGCCGGTCAGCCATCTCCTGGCGTGCGTACGGGGCGTGTTCGGTGACACTGCGTCCTCCTCGTGGCCAGGCGCGGCCCAACGGCTTTTGGAAGCTGGGGAGTTCACAGCATTCCGGTCGGACGTGCCCATGCCAAGAGGGGGTGTGGGCCGAGAGGGGCGCGTCCCGGGTGTGACGGGGGGCCGCTCCCGGATCACCTCGGGTCGTCGGGGGACCGGCCGCCGCGTCCTCGGGCGGGAGGCCCGGCCCGAGCCGCAGCCGGGACGGCCCGCCCTGCCGGGTCCGGGCGCTGTGACGCACTTCACCGGCCGGCCGGGGCGCCACCCGCCGCGCGCCCGGCACGGCGGCCGGCGGACGCGGCTCGGGGGTGCCCGCCGGTGACGCCCCGGCCGGACCGGGCGCGCGGCACGATGCCGCCGTCGTCCGGGAGGCGGACCGCCACCCGCTGCCCGTCCTGCTCGGTCTCGCGCCCCCGGCGTGCGTCCGCCGCCGGGGGCGGCGGCAGGGCCCCGGGCGAGGTGGGGACGCCGCCGCCCGGCTCCACGCGTCCGGCCTCGCCGTTCCGTCCGGACGGAGCGTGAACGGAGCGGTCCGTTCCGTGCCGTTCGGTTGATTGAGTTACGCAACGAGATGGTACGGTGCGGTCATGTCCACACCCTCGCCTTCCGACGTCCCCGCCTCCCCGGAGGTGGTCGACATCGAGCGCGCGCTGTACCGCATCACGTACCTCACGTCGCGCGCCCGGCAGCACGAGCGGCTGATGGCCGCGGCGGGCGTGCCGCTCGACCGGCCCGGAGCGGCGCTGCTGCGGAAGATGGCCGACGCCCGGCCGATGCGGCCGGGGGAGTTGGCGGCGCGGCTGGGTGTGGAGGCGTCGCACGTCACGCGCACGGTGCAGCACCTGGAGAAGTCCGGCCACGTCGTCCGCGTCCCCGACCCGGACGACCGCCGCGCCCAGCGCATCGAGCTCACCGACGCCGGCCGGGAGGCCGTCCTCCGGATCCGCGAGACCGGGGTCCGCGGCGTGCAGGCCGCCCTGGCCCACTGGTCCCCGGACGACCTGCGGCAGCTCGCCACCCTCTTCCACCGCATGGTCGACGACTTCCTCACCCACGCGGAGAACGCGGACGCGCCGTCCACGGCCACGGACTGAACTCCGGCTCTCCCGCGCCGCCGCTGCCTTACCGTCCGGTAACGTGCGCGGCAGTCACCGGAGGAGGAACCGTGTCACGGTCCGTACGCTCGCCCCTGCTGCTCGCCGGCCTGCTGGCCGCCGCGGGCACCGCGCACTTCGCCGCGCCCCGGCGGTTCGACCCCATCGTCTCGCGCTCCCTGCCCGGCTCGCCCCGCTCCTGGACGTACGCCAGCGGCGCCGCCGAACTGGCACTGGCCGCCGGGGTGGCGCTGCCCCGCACCCGCAAGGCCGCCGCCCTGGCCGCGGCGGCGTTCTTCGCCGGAGTGTTCCCCGCCAACGTGAAGATGGCCGTCGACTGGCGCCACCGCCCCGCCCCGCAGCGGGCCGTCGCGTACGGCCGGCTGCCGCTGCAGGTGCCGCTGGTGCTGTGGGCGCGCGGCGTCGCCAGGGGTGCGGAGGGCAGGGCATGAGCGCGCGCGTGGAGAGGGGCGACACGGTCGAGGACTTCGCCGCCCCGGACGAGACCGGCACCGTCCGCCGGCTGTCCGAGCTGCTCGCCGACGGCCCGGTGGTGCTGTTCTTCTACCCCGCCGCCCTGAGCCCCGGCTGCACCGCGCAGGCCTGCCGCTTCCGTGACCTCGCCGCCGAGTTCGCCGAGGCGGGCGCCCGCCCGGTCGGCGTCAGCGCGGACCCGGTCGAACGGCAGGCCGAGTTCGCCGGCCGGCACACCCTCGGCATGCCCCTGCTGTCCGACGCCGACGGGGCGGTCCGCGAGCTGTTCGGCGTCAAGCGGGGCATCTCCGTGGCCCCCACCAAGCGGGCCACCTTCGTCATCGGCCAGGACCGGACCGTCCTGGAGGTCGTACGCAGCGAACTGCGCATGAACGCGCACGCGGACAAGGCGCTCGCCGCCCTGCGCGCCCACCGGGGCTGACACCGCCCCCGCCCCGGACGCACCCGCCGCGGTTGAGAGGAGACGGCCGCGGGTCGATGCTGGACCAATGGACGACGCCTCCGCCGCGCTGGTCGTCGATGCCCGCGGCGTCGTGACGGGGTGGAGCGAGGGAGCCCGGCGGCTGACCGGGTTCTCCGCCGACGAGGCCGTGGGACGCCCCGTACGGGACCTGCTCGCCGGGGGACCGGGCGGCCGGCACGACCCGCCCGGCCGTCCCGCTGTGCCCGTGGAAGTCGTCACGGTGCGTCACCGCGACGGACACCCGGTGACGCTCCGGCTGACGGTCTGCCCCGTCCGTGGTCCCGGGGACGCGGACGCCGGGTACGTGGTCACCGCCGTGCCCGCCGGAGCGGAGGAGACGACGCTGGCCGGCCAGGTCTTCGAACAGTCGTCCCTGCCGATCTCGGTGCTCGACACCGAGCACCGCTTCGTCCGGATCAACGCCGCCGCCTGTGAGGAGCTGGGCGGGTCCGAGCAGGACCTGCTCGGCCGGCCCTTCCTCGACGTCGCCGGTGCGGAGGAAGGCGCCCGCAGTATCGACCGGCACATGCGCACGGTCGCCGAGACCGGCCGTCCCCTGCGCGACGAGACCTACAGCCAGGCCGCCGCCGCCGACCCGGACCAGCAGGCGTGGGACGTGGAGATGTGGCCCGTGCGCGACGCCGCCGGCCGGCTGGCCGCCACCGCGCTGGCCGGCCTGGACAGCACCGAACAGCACCGCGCACGGCGCCGGCTGGTGCTGCTCGACGAGGCCGCCGCGGCCCTCGGCACCACCCTCGACGTGATCCGCACCGCCGAGGAACTCGTGGAACTCCTGGTGCCGGACTTCGCCGACTTCGCCGCCGTCGACCTGCTCGACTGGGTGCTCGACGCGGAGGCGCCCCCGCTCAGGGGCGACGCCGAGGCCGTCCTGCGCCGTGCGGCGCACGCCTCGTCGGGACCGGGTGCGCCCGACACCGTCGTCCCCCTCGGCCGCGCCGACGTCCACCCGCCCTACTCACCGCCCGCCCGGGCGCTGCGCGAGGGCAGAGCGGTCATCGCCCGGACCGGCGAACCGGACTTCGACCGGTGGATGGCCGAACGCGGCGCCGAGGCGCTGCGCACGCGCACCACGAGGCCCCCCGGTATCCACGCGGAGCTCGCCGTGCCGCTGCGCGCCCGCGGCACCACGCTCGGCGTGGCGCTCGCCGTCCGCAACGTCCGCCGCGACGGGTTCGCCGCCGACGACGCCCTGCTGGCCGAGGAGATCGCCAGCAGGGCCGCCGTCAGCGTCGACAACGCCCGACGCTTCGCCCGGGAACGCGCCACCGCGCTGACCCTGCAGCACAGCCTGCTGCCGGGGGTGCTGCCCGGGCAGGCCGCCGTCGAGATCGCCCACCGCTACCTGCCCTCCGCGTCCGCGGCCGGCATCGGCGGCGACTGGTTCGACGTCATCCCGCTGTCCGGCACCCGGGTCGCCCTGGTCGTCGGGGACGTCGTCGGACACGGCATCCCCTCCACGGCCACCATGGGCCGGCTCTGCACGGCCGTGCGCACCCTCGCGGACGTCGACCTGCCGCCCGAGGAACTGCTCACCCACCTGGACGACCTGGTCACCCACCTCGCCGCGGACGACCGCGAGGACGTGCCGGAACTCGGCGCCACCTGCCTGTACGCCGTCTACGACCCGGTCTCCCGCCGTCTGACGGTGGCCGCCGCCGGACACCCCGCGCCCGCCCTGCTGATGCCCGACGGCGCCTGCCGGCTCGTGCCGCTGAACCCGGGGCCGCCACTGGGCGTGGGCGGGCTGCCGTTCGAGGCGACCGAACTGGAGCTGCCGGAGGGCTGCGTCGTCGCCTTCTACACCGACGGGCTCGTCCAGGGCCGGGGCCGCGACCTCGACCACGCCACCCGGGAGCTGTGCCGTGCCCTCGCGGCGCCCGCCGAGTCGCTGGACGCCCTGTGCGACGTCGTGCTCAAGGCGGTGCTGCCCGAGGAGCCCGGCGACGACGTCGCCCTGCTGCTCGCCCGCACCCGCGCCCTGGGCGCCGGACAGGTCGCCGCACGGGACGTCTCCCCGGACCCCGGCGCGGTGCAGGCCGTGCGGCAGTGGGCGGTCGACCTGCTGTCCGCCTGGGAGCTGGACGACATCGCCTTCGTCACCGAACTCGTGGTCAGCGAGCTGGTCACCAATGCCATCCGCTACGGGGAGCCCCCGATCCGGCTGCGGCTGATCCGCGACCGCACCCTCATCTGCGAGGTCACCGATGCCAGCCCCACCTCGCCCCATCTGCGCCGGGCGCACGCCTTCGACGAGGGCGGCCGGGGACTGCTGCTGGTGGCCCAGCTCACCCAGCGCTGGGGGAGCCGGCAGGCGGACGGCGGCAAGACCATCTGGGCGGAACAGGCCCTCCCGCGCCGCTGACCCGCCGAACGCCACGGCTCGGCCGTCCTCCCCGGCGGCCTGCGCGAGCGTGCGGCCCGTACGGGCGGAACGCGCCGGCGGGGACCGGGCGCGCCCCGGCCGCCGCCCCCGGCCGCCCGCGCCGGCAGCCACGCCTCCTCGCCGTCGTCCCCGCCGCGGAAGCGGGTCAGGGCGTACGCGCCGCTCCCTTCGCCGGTCCGTCCGTACGAGCGGCCCCCGGGCACCCGGTCAGAACTCCTCGTGCACCTCCGGGTCACCGCCGATCCGCCGGTGCGCCCGGTCCGAGAGGGTCCGCATCTGGGCGTCGTCCAGCTCGAAGCCGAACACGTCCAGGTTGGCGCGCTGCCGCGCGGGGTCGGACGACTTCGGCACCGGCAGCGCGCCGAGCTGGACGTGCCAGCGCAGCACCGCCTGCGCCGGGGTGACGCCGTGCGCGTCGGCGACGGCGGCCACCGCGAGGTCGTCCAGCAGCCGCGAACCGCGGCCCAGCGGGCTCCAGCTCTCGGTGAGCACGCCCTTGTCCGCGTGGTGGGCGCGCAGCTCCCGCTGCGGGAAGAACGGGTGCAGTTCGACCTGGTTGACCGAGGGCAGCACCCCGGTCTCCCTCTCCAGCCGTCCGATGTGGGCGGGCGTGAAGTTGGAGACGCCGATGGAGCGGACCAGACCGTCCTCCCGGAGCTTGATCATCGCCTTCCAGGAGTCGACGTACCGGTCGACGCGGGGGAGCGGCCAGTGGATCAGGTACAGGTCGACGTACTCCAGGCCGAGGCGGGCGCGGGACTCCTCGAAGGAGGCGAGGGTCTCCTCGTAGCCGTGGTGACGGCCGGGGAGCTTCGTCGTCACGACGATCTCCTCGCGCGGGACGCCGGCGCCCGCCACGGCCCGCCCCACCCCGGTCTCGTTGCGGTAGTTGGCGGCCGTGTCGATCAGGCGGTAGCCGGCCTCGAGGGCGGACGTCACCGCCCGCTCCGCCTCGGCGTCGTCCATCGGCCAGGTGCCCAGGCCCAGGGCGGGGAGCGTGGTGCCGTCGTTGAGGGTGTGCTGCGGGATGCTCGTCACGGGAGGGCCCCTCCGGTCGCGGTGTCGTCCTCCCAGCGTCGGTCACGGCGGGGGCGGTGATCAACCGGACGGGCCCGGCGTGCCGTCCGGGGCCCTGTCGCCAGGGCACGCTTCCGCTGCCACGATCGTCCCGGGAGCCGGTCCGTCCGGGACCGGCGGGGACGAGCGACGGAGTGGGACGCATGACGACGGACAGCCGCGCCGGGACGGACCGCGAGCACCCGGGGAAGCCGGAGGTGCACCCCGTGGCCGGGCACATCGGGGCCGACATCACCGGGGTGGACCTCGCCGGGGACCTCGACGAGGAGACGGCCGCCTTGATCCGGGCGGCGGTGCTGCGCTGGAAGGTGGTCTTCTTCCGCGGCCAGCGCCTGGACCACGCCGGGCACGTGGCGCTGGCCCGCCGGTTCGGCGAACCGGTCGTCCTGCCCCGCCGGGGCTCGGCCTCCCCGGCGGACTTCCCCGAGATCGAGACGACCGCCGACCGCCTGGAACTCGGCGGCCGCTTCGGCATGGACCACGACGAATGGCTGCGGCGCCGCCGCCACACCCTGCTGCGCGGCTGGCACTGCGACCACGGCGCCCGCGTCGACCCGCCCGCCGCGACCATCCTGCGCGCCGAGACCGTCCCGCCCTACGGCGGCGACACCACCTGGGCGAACCTGGCCGCCGCCTACGCCGGACTGTCCGCCCCGGTGCGGGAGTTCGCCGACCGGCTGCGCGCCGAGCACCGGCTGGGCGTGGGCTACCAGCCCCGGCCCGGCGACGACGCCTATGTGCGCCACCTGCTGGACCACCAGACCGCCACCGAGCACCCGCTGGTGCGCGTCCACCCCGAGACGGGGGAGCGCGTCCTGTTCGTCAACGGCTACTACGTCGAGCAGATCGCCGGCCTGTCCCGCCCCGAGAGCCGGGCCGTCCTGGACATGCTGCTGGAGCAGGCCACCCGGCCCGAGTACACCGTGCGGCTGCGCTGGGAGCCGGGCACCGTGGCGTTCTGGGACAACCGGGCCACCATCCACCTCGCCCCCGCGGACACGGCCCACCTCGACCACCCGCGGATCATGCACCGCGTGATGCTCGCCGGTGACGTCCCGGCCGGCGTGGACGGCACGCCCTCCCGGCCGCTCACCGGCACCGCGCCGGGCCGCTGGTAGCCGTCCCTGCGTCAGCGGAACGGTCACCTCGCCTTCCACGGCGCGCTCCACGGGCGGGGCGACCTCCTGCGCCCGCCGCCCGGTCGCCGCGACACGGCGCAGCCGGAGCGCCTCCGGGGTCACGTCGATCCCGCAGGGAGGACCTGAGGAACGGCGGGCCGCAGGCGGCCGAACCGGGCGAGAACAGCGACCGGTACGCCTTGCGCACCGGGAGCCGGAACCGCTTGCCCCGGTCCGGCCGCCGTCCGGTGCCGAGCGGCCCCGCGACCAGCCGCATCCGGCGGGTCACCCGGGCCGGGGCGCCCGGCGCGCGGGTGGGTCCGGTGCCGAGGCGCTCGGCGATCACCGCCGCCGCCCCCGCCTCGGTCAGCGAGAAGAACCGGCGCAGCCGCGTCCGCCGCCCGTGGAGCACGCCGTGGAAGGCGAGGGAGTCGCCGCGCAGCGGACCGCAGCGGAAGTCCGCCTCGGTGACCCCGGCGACGTCCACCCGGGGGAGGGTGCGGGCGGCGTGCGTGAACGCCCCGCCGCCCGGAGCCAACCCCGTTCCGGTGTCGCCGAGTTGCGCGACGGGCCGGAAGGCGGGGGTCAAGGGGCGCGGACCTCGGTCTCCTCCGCCTCCGTCACCTCCGGGTCCTCTCCCGTCACTCGAAGCGCGAGACGTCGCCCGCGCCCGCCCGCACGATCTCCGCCTCGCCGCCGGAGAAGTCGACCACCGTGGTCGGCTCGGTGCCGCAGTCGCCGGAGTCGAGCACCGCGTCCACCGCGTGGTCGAGCCGGTCCTTGATCTCCCAGCCCTGGGTCATCGGCTCGTCCTCGCCGGGCAGCAGCAGGGTGCTGGACAGCAGCGGCTCGCCCAGCTCCGCCAGCAGCGCCTGGGTGACCACATGGTCCGGGATGCGCACGCCGACGGTCTTCTTCCTGGGGTGCTGCAGCATGCGCGGCACCTCCTTCGTCGCGGGCAGGATGAACGTGTAGCGGCCCGGGGTCGACGCCTTCACCGCGCGGAAGACGTCGTTGTCGATCCGTACGAACTGGCCGAGCTGCGCGAAGTCGCGGCACACCAGGGTGAAGTGGTGCCGGTCGTCCAGCTTGCGGATGGTGCGGATCCGGTCGATGCCGGTCCGGCTGCCCAGGCGGCAGCCGAGCGCGTAGCAGGAGTCCGTGGGGTACGCGATCAGTGCGTCGTCGCGGACGGCGGCGGCGATCTGGCCGATGGTGCGCGGTTGGGGGTTGTCGGGGTGCACGTCGAAGTACTTGGCCATTCACCGAGCTTATGCCGTCCGCGCCCCGCGCCGCGGCACACCTGCCCCGCGTCACCCGCGGGGGAGGGCCGGGCCCCTCGCGCCGGGACGAGCCGCCCCCACCCGTGGGGTAACGTCCCCCGTCCGGGCCGAGGCGGCGAGGGGACGAGGGGAAGGCCGAGGTGACAGGCGGACAGGACGCGGTGCGAGGTACGGCGACGGGGGCGGCCGGACGTCCGGGCTGGGCGCGTGAACTGCTCGAGCACCTGCGGCCGGCCGGGCGTGACGTCCGCCGGGTCGTGGACTGGCTGGCCGGTGCGGTGCGGGCGGAGGCGGCCCTCCGCGACGGCGCCGGCGACCTGCTCGCCGGGACCCCGCTGCCGCTGGACGAGCCCCTCGCCGCGGACGTCGCCTCCGGCCGGATCGCGTCCGCCGCGTGGGACGGGGACGGACGCCATCTGCGTCTGGTGCGGGTCGGACATCCCTCGGGCGCCTGCGTACTGGCCGTCTCCCGCGCGACGCCCTTCGACCGGGACGCCTCGGACGTGGTCACGCACACCGCCCAGGTGATCGAACTGCTGCTCACCGCCCACGAGACGCGGGCGGCCGGCGTCCGGCTCCGGCGGGCCACAGCCGACCTGCGGCTGGCGATCCTCCAGCTGCTGATGGTCGAGGACACCGTCTCCGCGCGCCGGGTCGCCGCCGGCCTCTGGCCGGGCCTGCTCGACGCCGACACCGCCTGCGTCTACGTCCTGGAGTCCGACCCCGCCGTACGCGACCGGCTGGCCGCCGAGTGCATCGACCGCACCCGGGAGCAGGCGCTGGTGGTGCGCTGCCCGGCCGTGGACGGCCATGTGATCGTCCTCAGTCCGCGCGAGGCCACCGCCGGCGACCTGCGGTCCCTGGTCGAGCACCATCCCGACACCTTCGTCGGCGGCAGCGTCCGGCAGAGCCTGGCGCGCACCGCCACCGCCTACGGACAGGCCGTCAGCGCGCTGGCCGTGGCCCGGTTCCGGCCGGACAGGACGGCCGTGTACGCCGAGCGCACCCACCCCGGGCTGCTGACGGACCCGGCGGCCCTGCGCACCTGGGCGGCGCGGGTGCTGCGCCCGCTCGACGCGCTGCCCCACCACACCCGCGCCGAGCTGCTCGCCACCACCCGGCTCGGCCTGGAGTTCACCGCCGTCGCCACCGCCAAGATCCTCGGCGTCAGCCGCAACACCGTGCGCGCCCGCATGGACCGCGTGGAGTCCATGCTCGGCGTCGACTTCGGCGACGTGACCGTGCGGGCCGCGGTGCACCTGGCGCTGCACACCCAGATCGACCTGCTGGACGGTCAGGAGCCCGCCGGCTCCCGGGCGAGCGCGCGGCGCCTGGCCGAGCTGCTGTCCGGACCGGCCGTCTCCGCCTGGGCGCGGGAGCTGCTGGGCCGCCTCGACGACGACCCGCGCGACGTGCGCCGCACCCTGCGCACCTGGATCGCCGCCGGGGCCAACGCCGAGCGGGCCGCGCAGGCGCTCGGCGTGCACGCCCAGACCGTGCGCGAACACGTACGCAGCGCCGAACCGGCCCTGGAGCGGCAGCTGCTGGCCGGCGGGAGCGATCTCTACGAGGTCGTCCTGGCCCATCTGGCGGTCGGGGACCTGGAGCAGCCGCTCCTCGCGGGGGAGTGAACCGGGCGATTCGGACGCACCTGTGCACAGGTGAGTCCCGCGGACCCGCACGGCGGGCACCGGCGCGATACACAGACAAGCCCCGACGTGCATAGTTTCGAGCCATGGCGGGGGCGCGACCGGAACGGGGGACCGGTCGGCCTCCGCCTCCTGGTGTGCCCGCCTCCGGGCCGGGTACCCGGCCGCCGCTGTGAGCCCGCCCCCCGCACGGCGGTCCGGGGCGGGCGGTGGACGAGCACCGCGAGGGGAGACCCGCATGACCAGCGAGACGGAGACCGGCGGCGTCACCGGCACGAAGGACAAGGACTACAACCTCCTCTGGTACGTCGAGGCGTGCCTCAGCAACGCGCTGCGGCTGGAGGACTACATCCAGGACGCGGAGCGGGCCGGGGACACCGAGGTCGCCGACCTGTTCCGCAAGGCCCAGGCGGACAGCCGCAAGGGCGCCGAACTCGGTAAGGAGCTGCTGCGCACCCGTCTGAACGGCGGCTGAGCACCGCGCGCCGCGAGGCCCGGTCCACCGCACAGGGACGCGGTGGACCGGGCCTCGCGCGTGTCCGTTCCGCGGGAACCCCCCGGCGCGGCCGGACGGTCCGCCGCACCGCCCGGGCCGTCGCGCTCCGCGGCGCTCCGGTCGCCGACCGTCCCGATCGGGGGCAGCATGGCCCTCGTACGCACGCCGCCGGCGGGACGTGAGCGCGGCCGGGCGCCCGTTCGCCCGGTCTTCTCCGCGAACGGGCCGCGTCCGCGTGCATGACGTCGCGGCACCGGGTACCCGGGCCGCCCGCCGAAAACCGGCCGACGGCCCGGGGCCCGCCACGCCCCGGCGCGCCACCGGCCAAGAGCAGCAGCGCAAGGAGCCGAACGATCATGACGGACGTTTCGAGCCAGGGCCCCGCTCCCGGCGACGACCGCAAGGTACTCACCAACCGGCAGGGCCACCCGGTCTACGACAACCAGAACCAGCGCACCGTCGGCTCCCGGGGCCCGGCCACGCTGGAGAACTACCAGTTCCTCGAGAAGATCAGCCACTTCGACCGGGAGCGCATCCCCGAGCGCGTCGTGCACGCCCGCGGCGTCACCGCGTACGGCTACTTCGAGGCGTACGGCAAGTGGGGCGACGAGCCGATCTCCCGCTACACCCGCGCCAAGCTCTTCCAGGAGGAGGGCAAGCGCACCGACCTCGCCGTCCGCTTCTCCACCGTCATCGGCGGCCGTGACTCCTCCGAGGCGGCCCGTGACCCGCGCGGCTTCGCCGTGAAGTTCTACACCGAGGACGGCAACTGGGACCTCGTCGGCAACAACCTGGGGGTCTTCTTCATCCGGGACGCCATCAAGTTCCCCGACGTCATCCACGCCCTCAAGCCCGACCCGGTGACCTTCGAGCAGCAGCCGCGCCGCATCTTCGACTTCATGTCGCAGACGCCCGAGTGCATGCACATGCTGGTCAACCTGTTCAGCCCGCGCGGCATCCCGGCGGACTACCGCCACATGCAGGGCTTCGGCGTGAACACCTACAAGTGGGTCAACGCCGAGGGCGAGACCAAGCTGGTCAAGTACCACTGGATGCCCAAGCAGGGCGTGCGCTCCATGACCGAGGAGGACGCGGCGAACGTCCAGGCGCAGGGCCTCGGCCACGCCACCAAGGACCTCTACGAGGCCGTCGAGCGCGGTGACCACCCCGAGTGGGAGCTGCTCGTCCAGATGATGGACGACCACGAGCACCCGGAGCTGGACTTCGACCCGCTGGACGACACCAAGACCTGGCCCGAGCAGGAGTTCCCGCCGAAGCCCGTGGGCCGGATGGTGCTCAACCGGATGCCGGACAACTTCTTCGCCGAGAACGAGCAGATCTCCTTCGGCACCGGCGTCCTCGTCGACGGCCTGGACTTCTCCGACGACAAGATGCTCGTCGGCCGGACCTTCTCCTACAGCGACACCCAGCGCTACCGGGTCGGCCCGAACTACCTCCAGCTCCCGGTCAACCAGGCGAAGAACGCCGAGGTCCACACCAACCAGCGCGACGGCCTCATGGCCTACTACCAGGACGGCGGCGGGGAGAACCCGCACGTGAACTACGAGCCGTCGATCACCGGCGGGCTGCGCGAGGCCCAGTACCCGACGCACGACGTGCAGGGCCCGGAGATCCGCGGCCGGCTCACCCGCGCGAGGATCGAGCGCACCAACGACTACATGCAGGCCGGCCAGCGCTACCTGCTGATGGAGGACTGGGAGCGCGACGACCTGGTGAAGAACTTCATCGACCTGCTCTCCCAGTGCGACCGCCCGGTGCAGGAGCGCATGGTGTGGCACTTCCTGCTGGTGGAGAACGACCTGGGCCGCCGGGTCGGCGAGGGCCTCGGCATCATGCCGGAGGACGTCGCCCACCTGGAGCCGCTGGCCAGCCAGACCCTCACCGAGGAGGACCGCAAGCGGCTCGCCAACCTGGGCGACAACCCG
This sequence comes from Streptomyces sp. DH-12, assembly GCF_002899455.1. Taxonomy (GTDB): domain Bacteria; phylum Actinomycetota; class Actinomycetes; order Streptomycetales; family Streptomycetaceae; genus Streptomyces. The sequence goes on from NZ_PPFB01000001.1 coordinate 6,858,300, forward strand.
CCGCGCGACGTGGAGGGGCTCACCATGACCCACTGCGTCCCCGACGAGCGGCACGTGGTCACCCGCTGAGGGATCACAGGGACAGCGCGGACCGGGCCACGCCGAGTGCCCGCTCGGCGTAGCCCCGGCCGAACAGCACGGCGTGCACCAGCAGCGGGAACAGCTGGTGCACGCCGACGCGTGCCCGCCACCCCTCGGCGAGCGGCGCCACGTCCTGACAGCCCTCGAGGACGACGTCCAGCAGGGGGCACCCGAACAGCGCCAGCATCGCCAGGTCGGTCTCCCGGTGCCCGCCGTGCGCGGCCGGGTCGATCACACGGACCCTGCCGTCCGCGCCCCACAGCACGTTGCCGTTCCACAGGTCGCCGTGCAGCCGCGCGGGCGGCTCGGCGGGTCCCGCGAGATCCGGCAGCCGCGCGCACACCCGCTCGACCACCGCCGCCTCCCCGGCGTCCACCGTGCCCGCGTCGACCGCCCGGCGCAGATACGGCAGCACCCGGTGCTCCGCGTACCAGCCGGGCCAGTCGTCGCCGGTGACGTTGCGCAGGGGGGCACGCCCGATGAACGCCTCCACCGGCCCGCCCGGCGGCGGCGACCCGAACGCGGGGGCGCCGGCCGCGTGCAGACCCGCCAGCTCACGCCCGAACCGCAGCGCCGCCTCCCGGCCGGGCCGTCCCTCCGCCACCCGGTCGAGCACCAGCCACGCCCCCTCCCGGCCGTGCACCCGCGGCACCGGGGGCGCGCCCGCCTCGGCCAGCCAGCGCAGCCCGGCCATCTCGGCGCGCGCCGCCTCCGCGTCCTCCGCGCGCTTCACGACCACCGTCCGGCCGTCGTCCAGGGCGGCCTCGGCGAGCGAGCCGGACAGCGGCCGCACCCCGGTCACCGCCCTCCCGGTCAGCCGCGCCGCCACGGCGCCGGGCCCCTCCTCGCCGGACACGGGGGACGACACGGTCATCGGCGGCCTCCTCGGCTCACGGTCTCCTCGGCTTGACGGCCCGCCCAGCGTACGGGCCCGGCGCGGGCGGCGGGCGCTCACGCGGGACGGTGAAAAACCCGCTCCGTCCGATGCGAGCGCGCCACGCCGGGGGACCACTGTGAATATGACCAGTTCATCGTTCCAGCGCACCCTCACCCTGCCCGCCACCCTCTGCGAACAGGCCGTCCCGTACCTGGAGCAGGCCGCCCGGCGGACGGTCGACGGAGCGGGGGTCCCGCTGAAGGCGTTCCGCGCGGCCGCCGACGGCGACTGCACCCTCCCGGTCTCCGTGGTCGAACAGGCGGCGGGCTGCCTGCTGGTCCTGGCCACCGAGACCGCGCAGAGCGTCCGGCCCTCGGCGCTGCGCGCCGTCATCGGTGTCGCCCTCAGCCTGCGCGACGCCGTCGAGGCGGTCCGCCGGCCCGCCCTCACCACCCGGTTCTGGTGACGGCCCGCCGCATGCTCCCCGCCCGGCGGGGAACCCGGCGCACCGCACCCTCCACACTCCAGGAGTAGGAATGAGCCTGTTGCGCGTCCTCGGCCGGCCGATGCTGGCTTCGATGTTCATCGCGGGCGGACTGGACTCCGTACGGCACCCGCAGAGGGTCGCCCCCATGGCCGAGCCCGTGGTCCGGTCCGTCACCGGCCGCGTCCCCATGCTGCCGGACCGCACCGAGGACTCCGTGCGCCTCAACGGTGCCGTCCAGGTGGTCGGGGGCCTGCTGCTGGCCACCGGACGGCTGTCCCGCCCGGCCGCCCTCGCGGTCGCCCTCACCCTGGTGCCCACCACGCTCGCCGCGCACCGTTTCTGGGAGGAGGAGGACCCCGACACGAAGTCCCAGCAGCGGATCCACTTCCTGAAGAACCTCTCCATGCTGGGCGGGCTGTTGATCGCGGCGGACGACACCGGGTCCGCACCCTCGCTGCTGTGGCGCAGCCGGCACACCGCCCACGACCTGCGCCGCGAGGCCCGCATCGCCCGGCGGGCCTTCAAGGCCGGCGTCGGCCCCGGCGCGGCGGCGGGACGTGCCCGCGCCAAGCTCCCCGGCTGACCGGGAGCGGGCCCCCTTCCCGCGCCTCAGCTCCTTCAAACCCCTTGTGAGCAACCGCACTCGCGTGGCCAAGTGCCGCGCGAGTGCGCGTGTTTGACCCCTTCGCCCCCGCACGGTACCCGCTGCCTGGACATGACTCGGGGGTCCCTTCTGCCACGATGGTGCGCGCCCGATCCCGGCGACGGGAAACGCCGCGCAGCGCAGCCGGCGTCCTTCTTCCCGCGCCCACTCACCCGAGCCCCGACGGGCTCCTCCCCGAGTAGCGCACCGTGTCCTCCTCACCCACCCCTGCCCCGGCCGGGTCCAGGTCGCCCTGGCGTTCCCTGCGTCACCGCAGCATGCGCTGGTGGTCCGTCGCGAACTTCGTGTCCAACGCCGGCACGTGGATGCAGCTGACCGTGCAGAACCTGCTGGTCCTCCAGATCACCGGTTCCGCCGCGGCCACCGGCCTGTCCATGTCCGTCCAGGCGGCCCCGGCCCTGCTGATGAGCGTCCTCGGCGGCGCGGCCGTCGACCGCTGGCCGCGCAAGCCGACCGCCGCCGTCAGCCAGGCCCTGCTCGCCGTCATCGCGTTCACCACGGCCACCCTGGTGGCGCTGGACCGGCTCGACATGACCACCCTCATGGTGCTGGCCGCCGTCACCGGCACGGTCGCCACCGTCGACAACCCGGCCTGCGCCCTGCTCGGCAACGACCTCGTCCCCGCCGAGGACGTGCCCTCCGCCATCGGCGTGGGCGCGCTGGTCTTCAACGCGGGCCGGCTCACGGGCGCGGCCCTGGCCGGCGTGACGGTCGGCTCCCTCGGCACGGCCGCGGCCTACTTCGCCAACGGCTTCTCCTTCTTGTTCGTGACGGCGGTCATCCCGTTCCTGCGCCCGGCGGCGGGCGCGGTACGGCAGGTCACCGGACGCGCCGCCCGGCACGCGAAGTCCGGCATGAGCGTCCGGGAGGGGCTGGCCTTCTTCGCCCGCCGCCCGCGGCTGCTCGCGCTCGCCGGGGTCACCGGCATCAGCGCGGTCTTCGGCCGCAACTACGGTCTCACCCTCGCCGTCCTCGTCACCGGCCCGCTCGCGGGCGGGGCGGGCGCCTTCGGCACCGTGTCCACCGTCCTCGCGGCCGGCGGCATCATCGGCGCGGTGCTGGGGGCGCGGCTGCGCCGCCCGTCCGTACGGCTGGTCGGCGCGCTCGCGGCGACCGGGGCGCTGCTGCAGGTGGTGGCGGGGCTGTCGCCCTCGCTGGCGGTGCTCCTGGCGCTGGTGCTCCCCATGGCCGTCGTGGAGTCCGTCTCCGACACCGCGGGCACGGCCGTCCTGCAGACCGACCCGCCCGCCCACCTGCGCGGACGCGTACTGGGCGTGTGGGGCGGCATCGGCACGGTGTGGAGCCTGGGCGGCCCGCCGGTCCTCGGCCTCCTCATGGAACTGGCCGGCCCGCGCGGCGCCCTGGTCGCCGGCGGCGTGATCATCGCCGCGTCGATGGCCTCCGGCCACCTCCTCCACCGCCACCGCAAGCTCGCGCCCCCGGTCGCCCTCCCCCCGAAGGACACGGTGCCCCAGCCGGCCCTGCAAACGGCGGCGTGATCCCGGGCCCCTTCCCGAACGTCCCACAGGGGCGCGGGGAACCGGGCAAACGGGAGCTCGAGGGACACGGCCTCCGGGAGACGCGGTGGTCCGGACGCCCCTTCCCAGCCGGCCGGCGCCGGCGGTCCGGGGGCTGCGCCCCCGGACCTCCGTCGCGCAGCTCCCCGCGCCCCCGCAGGGCGTCACCCCTCCGTCGGCTTCAGAGCCACCGCCACCGCGTCGGCAGCCCGCCGTGCGAGCAGCGTGGTCGAGCGGCCGTCCAGGTACGGCAGGACCACCGCCTGGCCGCCCCAGGTGCGCAGGACCTCCGCCTCCGGGAGGTCCTGGACGGAGTAGTCACCGCCCTTCACCCACACGTCGGGGCGCAGACGCCCCAGGACCTCCTCGGGGGTGTCCTCCTCGAAGACCACCACCGCGTCCACGCTGCCCAGTGCGGCCAGCACCTTCGCGCGGTCCGCGGCCGGGGTGAGGGGGCGGCCGGGGCCCTTGCGGCGGGTGACGGAGTCGTCGGAGTTCAGGCAGACGATCAGGCAGTCGCCGATCCGCCGGGCGCTCTCCAGCAGCCCCACGTGACCGGCGTGCACCAGGTCGAAGCAGCCGCCCGTGGCCACCACGGTCCCGCCGCGCGCCCGTACCGCCCGCGCCAGCTCGAACGCGTCGGCGGCCGGGTCCTCGGCGGGCGCCGGGACGACCGGCGTGTGCCACAGGCCCGGATTGCCCGCGCCGCCCGCCGCCACGAACGCGGCGGCCTCGGCGACCGCCCGCTGCAGCGCCTCCTCCGGGAGCAGCCCGTCCGCCAGCGCGGCGACCGTCGTCGCGGCGAAGCAGTCGCCCGCGCCGCACGGGTCGCCGTCCGCGTGGAACGGCGCCGGGATCAGCATGGGTGTGCCGCCGCCCGGCCGGGTCAGCAGCACCCCGCGCTCGCCGAGCGTCACGGCGACGCCCGCCGCCCGCCAGCGCTCCGCGAGTTCCGTGCCGCGCTCGGCGAAGGCGCCCAGCGACGCGCCCGCCACGCCGGGCGTGCCCGCGCACAGCGCGACCGCCTCGCCCGCGTTGGGCGTGACCAGCCGCGCCCCCGGCACCGGGTCCTCGCCGCGCGGGTGCGGGTCCCACACCAGAGGGGTGCGCCGCGCGGCTTCCTCCAGGTGGGGGCGGACCGCGCCGGCGGTGTGCCGGCCGTAGTCGGCGACGAGGACGGCGTGCGCGTCCGCGAGCGCCTCCCGCACCGCCTCGTCCGGTTCGCCGGGCGTCCCGCCGCCCCGGTCGATGCGCACCAGGGGCCGCCCGTCCGCCAGGACGCGCGTCTTCACCGGCAGCGTGCCGTGCAGCGGCAGCTCCAGCAGCCGCACCCGCCCGCTGAGCTGCTGCCGTACGGCCTCGCTCGCCGGGTCGTCGCCGAGCGCGGTCACCAGGACCACGTCCCGCCCGCCGCGCGCGGCGAGCGCGGCGGCCAGCCCGGCGCCGCCCGGGTGCCTGCGGTCCCCGGTGACGTCGACGACCGGGGCGGGCGCGTCCGGGGCCAGCCGGGTCGCGACCCCCTCGATGTCCTCGTCCAGCAGGACGTCGCCCACCACCACCAGCGGCTTGGGACCGGTCATGTCAGCCTCCCGGGAACGGCCGCCGCAGTCCGCGCCGGGGGTGCGGCCACGGCGGCGTCGAAACACTCGCAGAGCAGGTGCACGGCGACCAGATGGGCCTCCTGCACGGTCGCCGTGGCGGCCGCCGCCACGCACAGCGCCTCGTCGGCCGCCTCCGTCAGCGGGTTGGGGCCGGGCCCGGTCAGCGCCCACACCTCGAGACCTGCCCGCCGGGCCGCCGCCGCGGCGGCGACCAGATTGGCGCTGCGCCCCGAGGTGGACAGCAGCATCAGCACGTCGCCGGGGCGCCCGTGCGCGGCGACCTGGCGGGCGTAGACGTGGTCGAAGCCGTAGTCGTTGCCGATGGCGGTGACGCTGGAGGTCTCCGCGTGCAGGGCGAGCGCCGAGTAGGCGGGCCGCTCGCTGCGGTAGCGGCCGACCAGCTCGGCGGTGAGGTGCTGGGCCTGGGCGGCGCTGCCGCCGTTCCCGGCGGCCAGCAGCCGGCCGCCGCCGGCGAGGACGGCGGCGAGCCGGCCGCCCCAGTCGGCGATCCGGGGCAGACCGTGCCGGCGGAGCCCGTCGAGGGCGTCCTGGAGGGACCGGCAGTGCAGATGGGCGGCGTCGAGCGCGGGGTGTTCGGTCATGGCGTGTCGGGCGCGCCGCCCTCCGGGGACGGCGACGGCACCCGCACCTCCTTCCAACGTCGGACGTCGGCGGGCCGGTCCGGCCGGCGGTTCAGCCGGCCCTGGTCACGGCCGGCTCGGTGTCGAGGACCTCGCAGTACGCCGCCTCCGTGGCCGCGGCGACCCGCGCCCACCCGTAACGGCTGAGCACCCGGCGGCGACCGGCCACCCCGCAGGCCTCGCGGCCGGCCGGGTCGGCGAGCAGGCTCGCCACGGCCCCGGCCAGCGCCTCGTGGTCGCCCGGCGGCACCAGCCGTCCGGTGGCCGGATCGGCGACCGTGTCGAGCTGGCCGCCGACCGCGCTGGCCACCACGGGCCGGCCGCAGGCCATGGCCTCCAGCGGGACGATCCCGAAGGGCTCGTAGTCGGCGGGGCAGAGCACCACGTCGGCGGAGCGCAGCAGCGCGGGCACCCGCCCGGCGTCCACCCCGCCCAGGAACCGCACCCGGTCGGCGACCCCGGCGTCGCGTGCGATCGCGCGCAGCCGGCGCACCTCCGGGTCGTCGTCCAGCCGCTCCGCCGGGGGCCCGCCGGCCACCAGCAGCTCGGTCCCGGGCAGCAGGGCCAGCGCCGCCACCGACACGGCCGCGCCCTTGCGCGGCACCAGCCGCCCCAGTTGCACCAGCCGGTGGCGGTACGGGCCGCGCGCCCAGCGGGCGCCCACCGGGGTGAACCGCTCGGTGTCGACACCGCACGGCACGACGCCGATCCGGTCCGCGGGCACGCCCATCCGGACCAGCTCGGTGACCTCGTCACGGCAGGTGGCGACGATCCGGTCGCAGCCGGTCCCCACCTCGATCTCGCAGCCGATCCGCTCCGGCGGACTGGTGTCGGCGTCCCCCTGGTGACGCCGCTTCACCGTGCCCAGCGCGTGGAAGGTGTGCAGCAGCGGCAGGCCCAGCTCCCGGGTCGCGCCCAGCGAGGCCAGCCCCGACATCCAGTAGTGGGAGTGCACCACGTCCGGGGTGCGGGCCCGCCACTCCCGGACCAGCCGGCGCGCGAACTCGTCCATGTACGGCAGCAGCCGGTCCTTGGGCACGGGCTCGGCGGGCCCGGCGCCGACGTGGTGCACCTCCACGCGCTCGCTCAGCCGCACCCGGTCCGGCAGGTCGGGCGCGTCCCGGCGGGTGTGCACCGTGACCCGGTGCCCGCGGTCGGCGAGCGCCGCGGCCAGAGCGGCGACGTGGACGTTCTGGCCGCCGGCGTCCACCCCGCCGAGCGCGGCGAGAGGGCTCGCGTGTTCCGAGACGAGCGCGATCGACAGCACGCCCGGGGGGACAGGGGCGTAGTCCGCGGTCATGGGCTCACCTCCGTGATCGGTCGCGGCCGGGGTGCGGACACCGCCGTCCGCGGATACGGGTTCCGGCCGCGGCCGCGGCCGGGAGCGTGCGCGCGCCGCCCGCCGGGGCCGGCGCGGGCCGGGGCGGGGACGGCCGGCGGGTCATGTCGGCAGCCGTTCGCCGGCCGGCGCCGCGGGCGCGGGGGACCGGGGGGAGGCGCGGCGGCGGGCGGGCGCGGCGCGGTGCAGGACCTGCCCGCGCAACCAGTGCCAGGCCGCCGCCGGCGGGACGAGCGCGCTGGTGAGGACCATGGTGACGATCTCGTCCCGGGTGCGCGGACCCGGGCGTGTCCGGGCCGTGGCGAACTCGGCGGTCCCGGCGAGCCACCCGGCGGCGCACGCCGACGCGGCGCGCGGGCGTCCGGTCAGCGCGCACACCACCGCCGCGAGTCCGGCCGAGGTCACCGCCAGGTGCGCCGGCAGCCGGCCCCGGGGCGCGCCGGCCCGGCGCCACCAGTCGCGTCCGTGCAGCCGGGTCATCAGCACGTCGTCCGCGTTGCCCGCCTGCAGCCGCACCGAGACCCACCGGTCCGCCGGCCGCACCGGATGCGTGGTCGTACGGCGCCCCTCCGCCAGCGTCCAGCCGGCGTCGAGCACCCGCAGCGCCAGGTCCGCGTCCTCCCGGAAGGCGCGGCGGAACCGTTCGTCGAAGCCTCCGACGGCCTCCAGCGCCTTGCGCCGGTACGCCATGTCGGCGGTGATCCAGCACGCCCCGGCCAGCCCCGCGACATTGCGTTCCCAGTCGGTGGGCGCCCGGTCCGCCGGCAGCGGCACCTCGATGCGCGCGGCGATCCCGGCGGTCGCGACGCTCGCCCCGGCCAGGTCCAGCGCGAGGTCGTCGGCCCAGGAGGGGCCGGGCACCACGTCGTCGTCGAGGAACACGATCCACGGCGCGTCCCCGGCGGCCCGCCACCCGGCGTTGCGGGCGGCGGCCGGGCCGCGCGCCCCGCCGGGCACCACGACGGTGCGGGAGCGCAGGGCCGGCGGCACGGAGGCGGTGAGCGGTACGGCCGGGTCCCGGCGGTCGTCCACCAGCACGACCCGCGCCGGGCGGGGCCCCTCCGCCTCGGCCAGCGCCCCCAGGCACGCCGCCAGCGACGGGCGGCCCAGGGTCGGCACCACCACCGCGTACTCCCCGGCGGGGGCGGCCGGCCCGGTCATCACGCCACCCCCTCGTCGGGGACGGAGGTGCGGAAGAGCGCGCCGCGCCGCACCGCGTACGGGCCGATGGCCAGCAGGTCCACCGGGGAGGAGCCGAAGCACTCCAGGGCGTCGCGCGGGTCGTCCACCATGGGCCGGCCCGCCGTGTTGAGGCTGGTGTTGACGACGACGGGCAGCCCGGTCAGCCGCTCGAACTCGCGCAGCATCCGCGCCAGCAGCGGCTCGCGCGCCGGGTCGACCGTCTGGATGCGGGCGGTGCCGTCGACGTGCACCACGGCGGGCACCCGGTCCCGCCAGGCGGGCGCCACGTCGTGCACGAACAGCATGTACGGGCTGGGCAGCGGCCCGTCGAAGATCTCGGCCGCCCGGTCGGCCAGCACCATCGGCGCGACCGGCCGGAACTGCTCGCGCCCCTTCACGTCGTTGAGCCGCTCCAGGTTCCCCGCGTGCCCGGGGTGGGCGAGCAGCGAACGGTGGCCCAGCGCCCGCGGGCCGTACTCGCTGCGTCCCTGGAACCAGGCCACGATGCCGTTGTCGGCCAGCGTCCGGGCCACGGTGACGGCGATGTCCCCGGGTTTCTCGCAGGGCACGGCGGCCGTCTTCAGCCACGCGCCCAGCTCCGCGTCGGACCAGTCCCGGCCCAGGTCGGCGCCGGTCATCGGCTCGGGCGTGTCCCCGGCGCCGGCGGACAGCAGCAGGGCGCCGCCGAGCGCGGTCCCCGCGTCACCGGCCGCGGGCTGTACCCACACCCGGGAGAACGGGCCCTCGCGGGCGATGCGGGAGTTGGCGACGCAGTTCAGCGCCACGCCCCCGGCGAGGGTGAGCACCGGGTCGTGGGTCCGGCCGTGCAGCCAGCGCACCAGGTCCAGCAGCGTCTCCTCCAGCACGGCCTGCGCGCTCGCGGCGACGTCGGCGTGGTCCTGCGTCCACGGCTCGTCCGGGCCGCGCGGCGCGCACAGCTCCGCCCAGGGCACCCCGGTGGCGTGGAAGCCGCCGTCGCCGGTCGGATACACGTACCGGCGCAGCTCGGGCAGCATGCGCGGGGTGCCGTGGGAGGCGAGGGCCATCACCTTGAACTCGTCGGACGAGCGCAGGAAGCCGAGGTGCTCGGTGAGTTCCTCGTAGACCAGGCCGAGCGAGTGCGGGAGGTCCTGGGCGCGCAGCGGTTCGAGCCGGTCGCCGACGCGGCGCGCGGCCAGGTGGGAGGCGCGTTCGCCGCGGCCGTCCAGCACCAGGACGGAGCTGCTGCCGGCGTCGGGGGCGGCGTACGCGCCGGACGCGGCGTGCGCCATGTGGTGCGGGACGAAACGCACGGTCTCCGGGTCGAGGCCGGGCAGCGCGGTCCGCAGGAAGTTCGGAGCCTCCCGCGCGTAGGTGAGGCGCAGGTGGTCCCACGGGTCGTCGAGGCCCATCGCGTCGGCGGGGCGGGCGAGCGAGGGGTCGAAGGAGTACGCGACCGCGTCGAGGTCCCGGGGACGCAGCCCGGCCCGGGTCAGGCACCAGGCGGCGGCCTTCTCGGGCAGCTCCCAGGCGGAGAAGGGCAGCGGCCGCTTGCCGTGCTTGCGCCGGGAGAACCGCTCCTCCTCCGCGGCGGCGACGGTACGGCCGTCGATCACCAGGGCGGCCGCGGGGTCGTGGAACAGGGCGTTGATGCCGAGGATGCGCATGGCGGACGGACCTTTCGCGTCGGGGCTGCGGCCGGGACGGCCGCCTGGTCCTGGGGGCCGGCGGGGGCGGGCCGCTCAGCCGCGGGCCGCTTCGGCGCGGAACCAGTCGATCGTGCGGCGCAGGCCCTCCTCGGCGCCCACCCGGGGCTCCCAGCCGAGCTTGTCGCGGGCCAGCGTGATGTCGGGGCAGCGCACCGCCGGGTCGTCCACCGGGCGCTCGATGTAGCGCACCTCGGAGGAGGAGCCGGCGAGGGCAACCACCAGGCGGGCCAGGGCGAGCATGCTGATCTCGGCGGGGTTGCCGATGTTGACGGGGCCGCGCAGACCGTGGGCGGCCGCCGCGAGGATGCCGGCCACGGTGTCGTCGACGTAGCACAGCGAGCGGGTCTGCCGGCCGTCCCCGGTCACGGTGAGCGGCTCGCCGGCCAGCGCCTGCCGCACGAAGGTGGGCACCGCCCGGCCGTCGTGGCCGCGCATGCCGGGGCCGTACGTGTTGAACAGCCGCACGATGCAGGTGTCCGTGCCGTAGGTCTCCGCGTGCGCGGTGGTCAGCGCCTCGCCGAAGCGCTTGGCCTCGTCGTACACGCTGCGGGGGCCGACCGGGTTGACGTTGCCCCAGTACCGCTCGTCCTGCGGGTGCTGCTGCGGGTCGCCGTACACCTCGGACGTCGACGCCAGCACGAACCGGGCCTCCGACTCGTGGGCGAGGGTCAGGGCGTTGCGGGTGCCGAGGCTGCCCGTCTCCATGGTGTGCAGCGGCAGCCGCAGGTAGTCCGCGGGGGACGCGGGGGAGGCGAAGTGCAGGACCAGGTCGGGGCGCCGGCTCACCGGCAGCTCCTTCGACACGTCGGCCCGCACGAGGGTGAACCCCGGCCGGTCGAGCAGCGGGGCGATGTTCTCGGGACGGCCGGTGCTCAGGTCGTCCACGCAGGTCACGGCCGCGCCCGCGTCGAGCAGGGCCTTGCACAGATGGGAGCCGACGAACCCGGCGCCGCCGGTCACGACGGCGTGCTCCCACTTCCGGGATATGGGACTGCTCATGCCCCACACCCTCACCCGCACGGAGGGCGTCGGCACGGTCGCCTGGTGCGATCGAGTGAATCACGGAGGGTGACCCTCCGGTCCGTGCCGGGTGTCCGCGGCCGCTTCGCGGCGGCTCGGGCGGTCACGCCGCGAGTGCCGGCTCCGGGCCCAGACGGGCCAGCAAGGACGCGTGGTGGAGGACGGCCACCGGGGAAAGGAGGTCCGGGTGGCGCAGGAGGGCCGCTGCCCTCGTGTCCGTCGCGTCGGGGGACAGCAGACGGCGGAACTCGCCGGCACCGGCGCCGAGCGCGGCCACCGCCCGGGCGGCCAGCCCCGGGTCGGACAGCAGGCACGCCGCCCAGCTCGTCACGACCTCGTCGACCCAGGTGCGCCAGGGCTCCGCGTCGAGGCCGTCCGCGCCGGTGACCCGGTCGAGGCGGGCCGCGCCTCCGGGGCCCGCGAGACCCACCAGCTCCGCGTCCATCGCCGTGGGGTAGCGGAGGCGGGCCGCGACGGTGACCGCCTGACGGGCCTGGATCTCGCACAGGGCGTCGGACAGCGCGCCGCCGGGCGCGGGGAAGGAACGGGTCAGCCACTGCGTGGTGGCCGCTATCACGGGGGAGAGGTGGGCTGGCACTGCGGTCCGTCCGAACCTGGGGGAGAAGGATGAGGACGCCAGCACCGTAGTCCTCGTCCCGCACCCGCCGACGTGACCCGGGTCTCGATCCCGGCGTGGTCTGCGCCACGCCCGGAGAGCGGCGGTGCCCGTGCCGCGGAGTGTCCGGGCAGGCACCGCGGGCACCCGGCTGTCATGGACGTACTCAGCCGCCCCTTGCTCGACCGCACCCTGCCGCTCCTCGCCGAAGGCTACGCCTGGCTCCCCAACCGGATGCGTGACGCGTCCGGCTCCGTGGTCCGCACCCGCATCATGGGCCGCCCCGCCCTCGCCCTGCGCGGACCGGAGGCGGTCCGCTTCTTCTACGACGAACGGAACGTGCACCGGCACCGCGCCATCCCCGAACCCGTTCTCGGCACCCTCTTCGGCCACGAGGCCGTGCACACCCTCGACGGCGCCGCCCACCGCGCCCGCAAGGAACTGTTCCTCCCGCTGCTGGAGCCCGCCGCCGTGGCCGGACTCGCCGAGCACGTCTCCGCCGCCTGGGACGAGGCCGTGCCGCAGTGGTGCCGGCGCGCGTCGATCGTGCTGTTCGACGAGGCGGCCACGGTGCTCACCCGCGGCGTCCACCGCTGGGCCGGCGTACCGCTGGACGACGCCGAGGCGGGGGCGACCGCGCGGGACATGACCGCGATGGTGGACGGCTTCGCCACCGCCGGACCGCGCCACCTGCGGGCCCGGCGCGCCCGCGGCCGCCAGGAGGAGCGGCTGGCCCGTCTGGTCCGCGACGTCCGCACCGGACAGGTCACCGCGCCCGACGGCTCGGTGCTGGGGCGGGTCTGCGGGCACCGCGACGCGGACGGGGAGCCGCTCGACGAGAAGACGGCCGCCGTCGAACTGCTCAACGTGCTGCGCCCGACCACCGCCCTCGCCTGGTTCGTCGCCTTCTCCGCGCACGCCCTGCACCGCTGGCCGGAGAACCGCGCGCCGCTCGCGGCCGGGGACGCGGCGTTCCAGACGGCGTTCGCGCACGAGGTCCGCCGCTTCTACCCGTTCGTGCCGTTCCTCGGCGGCCTCGCGGTCCGCGACCTGTTCTGGCGGGGCGCCTGGGTGCCCGAGGGCGGCCTGGTGGTGCTCGACGTGTACGGCCAGAACCACGACGAGACGCTGTGGGGCGACCCGTACGCCTTCCGGCCGCGGCGCTTCCTCGAACGGGCCGTGGCGCACGACGCGTTGATCCCGCAGGGCGGGGGCGACCCGGCGACGGGCCACCGCTGTCCCGGAGAGAGTCTCACCGTCGGTGTGCTGGAGACCCTCGCGGCGCGGCTGGCCCGTATGGAGTACACGGTTCCGGACCAGAATCTGGCCATCTCCCTGCACCGCGTCCCCACCCTCCCGCACAGCGGTGTGGTCCTTGCGGGAGTGGGGCGGGCCGCCGTCTAGCGGCCCCTGCGGCCTGCGCCCGTCTCCCCCCTGCATGTTGAAGAAGTGACAAAAGCAAGGAAGGGAAAAGTGGCGCGATTTGTCTGATTCGGGTGATTCTGGATGTGTCAGGTACTTCGCTACGCCTCAGGGAGATGGTGTCATGCGTCCCGACGAAAAGGTCATCGAGGAAGTCACCGGAATCCAGGCAGCCGACATCGAGGCGGCACTCGACCCGGCCGAGGCCGACGGTGTCTACCGCGACAGCCGGGAGTGCGCCGCCCTGGCGCTCCTCTCCGGCGCGACCAAGCTGCTGCTGTCGCCTCCGACCCCGCGCCCGAAGAAGGGCTGAACGGACCGACGGGAGCAGTCGAATGGAGCAGTCAGGCACCTCGACCCGCTTGCAGGCCGCGGTGCAGGACCTCGCTTCCGGCGTGGTCTCCGCCCTCAGGGGCGGGGACCACGCTCACGTGGTCCCCGCGGCGGGGACCGACGGGGAAGCGGGGGACCTCGCACTGGCCGCCGTGCGCGTCCTGGGAGCGGACGCGTTGCTGCCGGGCCTCCTGTCGCGCACTCCGCCCGACCCGGCGGAGCTGGCCGTCTTCCGCAAGGCGGTCGAGGCGTACCCGCCCCGTGCGGACGCCGCGCCCACCGTGCGATGGAGCCACTGGGCGATGGCCCGCACCCTGCGCCGCGCCGACCCGTCCTGCGCGGAACCGCCGGACGAGCCGGACACCGCGTGGCTGGACGGCGCGGCCTGGCAGGTCCTCACCCACCAACTCGCCGTCCTGGCACCCCTCGCGCTGCCCGGGGAGGACTGCGCGGTGAGCCGCCTCGCGGAGCGCCGGCCCGTGGACGTCGCCCGCGGCTTCGTCCGCGCGGTGCGCCGCAGGGACTGGCGGCAGGCCGCCGGCGCGGGCCGCTGGCTGACCCTGCTGCCGGGCGTGCCGGACACCGTCGGCCTGGAGTCCGGACTGGACTTCGTGGAACTGATGGGCGGAACGGACCCGCTCGTCGCCCTCCAGGTGCAGGCCGCCCGCCGGATGCGGACCGGAGCACGCGTGTGACCCCGCCCGCCGACGACCTCCGCGCCGCCGCCGGGGACGCCCTCGCCTGGGCGGACTCCCGGCGCCCCGACTTCGCCCTGGGCGAGGACGCGCTGGCCGCCGACGGCGAGGTCGACCGCAGCTGGAAACCCCTCGGCGAACTCGCCCAGGTCTGCGCGACCGTCACCCGGCTCACCGGACCGGCCGACCCGCTGCACGCCCGCGCCCGCTCACTGCTCGACTTCGCCTGGCGGGAGACGCGCGAGGGCGAGCTGTTCCTGCGGCTGCAGCGCCTCGAGCCCTTCGCGACCTACCCGCTGGAGGTGTACGCCGCCCTGGCCTCCGCGGGGCTGCGCCACCCCGCCTTCGAGCAGGCGGCGGCGGTCGTGGCGCGCACCCGCGGCTGGCGGTTCACCGAACAGGACCCCACACGGCGGCTCGGCGTGCTGCGCGCCGAGGAACGCTGCGGCATCCACCGCTTAGGCCAGGCGCCGCCGGAGCTGCCGCGGACCTGGCTCGGCGGACTGCCCGAGCCGTGGACCTTCGGCCGCGACGCCGGATACGCCCTCACCCACGTCGTGTTCCACCTCAGCGACTGGGGACGCGACGCCCGCGCCCTGCCGCCGGACCTCGTCGCCTATCTGAGCGACTGGCTGCCGCCCTGGCTCGACACCTGTCTGGAGGCCGGCCTGTGGGACCTCGGCGGCGAACTGCTCGCCGTGGCCGCGATCGTGGCCCGCACGACCGGCGAGGACGCGCCCGCCGACGACTGGCGGCGGCTTCTGGCGGCCCGCGGTCCGGCCGGCGAAGTCCCCCTGGACGACCGGGACCTGGACGAGATCGCGGCCGGACCCGGCACGGACGGCGACCGCTACTTCCTGCACCACTACCACTCCACCCTCATGGCCGCCTTCGCGGCGGTCCTGGCCGGCGCCCGCACGGCCGAGCGGCCCGCCCCGGCCGCGGCGGGACGGCGGTCCGGCGGACAAGGAGCGCCGGCATGACCGACCCCCGTCTCGTCCACACCGTCGGCGTCGGCGCCATGGAATGGCTCTGGGCGCACCGCGACGGCTTCCGCCTCGAACCCGACGTGGACCCCGAAGTGGGCTTCCTGGAACGCTTCAAGCCGGTCGGCGAACTCGCCCTGGTCTGCAAGGTGCTGTTCCGCGAGGGCGTCGCCGGCTCCCGGCAGGCCGAGCTGGCCCGCAGACTGCTCGACCACATCTGGCGCGAGACCCTGGACGGCGGCACCATGCTGGTCCGCGGCCAGCGCACCGAACCGGCCTCCCCGATCCCCTTCGAGGTGTACCTGCCGTTCCGTGAACTCGGGTACAGCCAGCCGGAGATCGAGCGTCACGCGGTGCTGAACAACCGCCTGGACAGCTGGTTTGCCTTCGAGACCACCCCCACCCGGCGGCTCGGGCTGTCCGCGTTCCAGCGGCGCTTCGGCCTCACCCCCCGCCCGTCCGAGGCCGAGGCCCTGCGCTCCACCTGGCTGGCCCGCACCCCCGAACCCTGGACCGTCGAGGGCCACATCGCCTACGACATCACGCACTGCGTGTTCCACCTGACCGACTGGGGCGAGAACCCCGACGGCCTGCCCCCGGACATCGCCGGCTACCTGGCGACCTGGCTGCCCGTGTGGATCGACGACTGGCTGGACCTGCGCCGCTGGGACCTGCTCGGCGAACTCCTCGTGGTGGACGCCTGCCTGCCCCGCCCCACCCTCGACGAGACGGCCTGGCGGGCGTTCGCCGCCGCCCAGCGGCCCGACGGCGCCATGCCCGCCGTCCGTGACATGCCCGAGGGCGACGAGGAGGCCGTCTTCGACGTCGTCTACCACTCCACCCTGGTCGCCGCGTTCGCCTCGGTCCTGGCCACCTCCCGCGCCCTGACCGAGCTGGCCAGCGCCTCATGACGACGGCGGACCGCACCTCCTGGCCGGGCCCGCCGGCCGGCCAGGAGGACCGGCCACCCGTGAACGGCGCCCACGACGACGGCGGCTGGCCGGAGCGGCTGGCCGAGGCCGTCACCGCGGCCGACGCCCCCGACACCGTCTTCGCGCTCTCCCGCCACGGCCGCCGCACGGTCGTCACCGGCGGCACCGGCACCGCGCCCGGACGCCCCCGCGACCGGCTGCGCTACGAGATCGGCTCGGCCACCAAGGCGTTCACCGGACTGCTGCTGGCACACCTGGTGGACAGCGGCCGGCTCACCGGCGGCGAACCCGCCGCCGCCCTCCTCGGCGCCCGCCGCCCGCCCGGCCGTGACCCCGTCACACTGGCCCATCTCGTGACCCACACGGCCGGACTGCCCGCGCTCCCCGCCGGCTTCTACCCCCGCGCGCTGCCCGCCTGGCGCAGCAACCCCTACGGCCGCTACCCCGACGCCCGCGTCGTCGACGCCTTCCTGCGGCACCGCCCCCGCCACCGCCCCGGCACCCGCTGGCGCTACTCCAACTTCGGGGTCGCCGTCCTCGGCCACGCCCTCGGCGCGGCCACCGGCACCGACTGGCAGGACCTGCTCGCCGAGCACCTGCTCGCCCCGCTCGGCCTCCACGACACCGCCCCGCACGCCGGCGCCGACGGCCTCGACGCCGTGGGTCACGGCAAGGACGGCACGGGGACGCTGCCCGCCTTCGACGCGGGCGGCTTCCGGGCGGCCGGAGCGGTCCGCGCCACCCCGCACGACCTGCTCACCTTCCTCGAGGCCCACCTGGACCCCGCCCGGTGTCCGCCGCTGACGGGCGCGCTCCACGCCGTCCGCACACCCGTGCTGCGCCGGGGACCCGGGCACCGGCACGTGCACACCGTCGCCTGGTTCCGGCACCCCACGGACGGCGGCCCGCTGTACTTCCACAGCGGGGCCACCCTCGGCCAGCAGGCGTTCCTCGGCTTCCGGCCCGACACGGGCACCGCGCTGGCCGCCGTCTGCACCCGCCGCTTCCGCGCACACGACCCGTTCCTGGCCACCGCGTACGCGCTGCTCGCCGAACAGCGCTGAACCCGCACGGCACGCCGGCGCCGGCGTGCCGTGCGACGCGTCAGACCCGCTGCCAGAGCGCCGGGGTCCCGGCGGGCGCCCACGCGTCCTGCGCCTGGTGGGACTGCAGGCACTGGTACGTCACCCCGTCACGGGTGACGGTGGCGCCCGCCTCGTAGACCCGGCCCGCGGTCCACGCCCGGGCGCCGGTCTCCTGCTGCCCGGACGCGGCCGCCGCGGCCGCCGTGGTCAGGGTCAGCCCGTACTCGGAGAGGATCGGGTTGACCGGCTGGTAGAACGTCGTGCCGCCGCCGGCGCAGTCGCCCGAGCCGCCGGAGGTGACCCCCTGTGCCTGCGCGCCCGCGACGTACGGACCGCCGGAGTCGCCCGGTTCGGCGCACACCGTCGTCCGGGTCAGCCCGTCGACCCGGCCCTCCGGGTAGCGCACGCTCGTGTCGTGCTGCTCGATCACGCCGCAGTGCCAGCCGGTGGTGGAACCGGACCGGCACACCGACGCCCCGACGAGCGCCTGCGCCGAGCCGGTGACCCGCACCTCCTGGCCGTCCTGCGCCTTCACGTCGGGCGTCGGCGTCCACTGGCTCCGGGCGGCCACCCACGCCATGTCCCGGCCGGGGAACACCGACGCCTGGAAGGCGCCCTGCGGGGTGCGGTCGTAGCCGGTGGTGGTCGCGCCCGCCCGGCCGCAGTGGCCGGCCGTCACGAAGCCGCCCCGGCCGCCCTCGGTGACGGAGAAGCCGACGGAGCAGCGGGCCGAGTCGTTGATGTAGTACGCGTCGCCGCCGGTGATGTCCTGGAGCAGCCGGGGCCGTTCGGCCGTCAGGCGGATGCCGACGTCCTCGCCCTCCACCCCCGCGGCCTCCACGAAGGCGGCGCCCGCCGCCTGGTCGACGGCCTGCACCACGACCCGGTTCCTCACCACGTCGACGTACCAGACGGGTGTGTCGAGCGTGGAGACGCGGCCGGCCGCCGCGTCCAGCTTCTCCTTCGCCGCCCGCAGTGCGGCCAGGGACCGCTCGACCACCTGGGCGGTGGCGCCCTCGGCCTCGATCGCCGGCACGTCCCTGGCGTCGGTGGTCGCCACCGTCAGCTCGTCGGCGGTCGCGCCGCGCAGCCAGGCGCCCGCGTACCGCTCGCCCAGGGAGTTGCGCAGCCGGCCGGCGCGGGTGCCCGCCTCGGCCTCGTGGACCAGACGCGTGGCCGCCTGCTCCGCGTCCAGGTCCAGATCGCGCTGGAGGGCGCTGAGCAGGTGCGGGGAGGGCCGGTCGGCGCCGAGGGTCTGGGCCGCCCCGGGCGCGGGGCCCGTCGTGGGGGAGGCGTCCGCCGCCGAGGCGTGGGGGAGTCCGGCGAGGACGAGGGCGCCGAGCGCCACGAGCGCCGGGCGGCGCGCGGCTCGGACGTGTCTGAGGACCATTCGGTACGTCTCCGTTCGTTCGGGCGGCGATGCCGTCGCGGAGACTGAGTCCTTGCCCGGCACGCCCGACGGAATGTCAGGACACGCCGGAATTCGCACGTACGGGACGGGGCCGGGCCCCGTGTGCAGTAGGCGGGCGGGGCGGACGGGTGACGTCACACGGGCGTCAGACCGGGCGCGCCGGCCTCCGTGACGAAGGAGGCGGCGGTGGAGACGGCCGCGCCGGGCCTCGTCACGACGGGCACGGTCCGGAAGTCGGCGCGGGCGTTCTCCCGGTTCAGCTCCACCCGGAGGTAGCCGCGCCGGCCGTCGTAGAAGCGCAGGTGCGGGTTGGCCCGCAGGTAGGTCTCCCAGTTGGCCGGGCGCTCCACGCCGTCGCGGCCGCTGGCCACGGAGGTGCAGGTGAGTTCCGTGCCCACGGTGGCGGAGGCGGGGTCGTCGAAGTCGTCCTTGATGTCGAAGGCGTACGCCACGTGGACGTCGCCGGTGAGCACCAGCCAGTTGTCGACGCCGGCCGCCTTCGCCCCGGCGACGAGCCGGCCGCGGTTCGCGCGGTAGCCGTCCCAGGCGTCCATGGACAGCTTGGCCCGGGCGTTGAGGTCCAGCCTGCGCTGGGAGAAGCACACCTGCTGGGGCATCACGTTCCACAGCGCGCCGGAGGACGCCCACCCGTCGAGCAGCCAGCGCTCCTGGGCGTCCCCGGTGAGGGTGCGCGCCGGGTCGTCCGACTCGGGTCCCGGCACGTGCGGGACGTCGCCGTACGCCTGGTCGGAGCGGTACTGACGGGTGTCGAGGACGTCGAACTGGGCGAGCGTGCCCCAGTGCAGCCGGCGGAAGAGCCGGGCGTCGGGCCCGTCGGGGAGCTGGTCCGCGCGCAGCGGCTGGTTCTCCCAGTAGGCGCGGTAGGCGGCGGCCCGCCGGACCAGGAACAGCGCCGGGTCGCTGCCGTTCTCGTCGATGTCCGCCGCGTAGTTGTTCTCCGTCTCGTGGTCGTCCCAGGTGACGACGAACGGGTGCGCGGCGTGCGCCGCCCGCAGATCCGGGTCGCTCTTGTAGAGCGCGTACCGCATCCGGTAGTCCGCGAGGGTCGTCGTCTCCCGGGCGAACACCGCCGGCAGCACCTGGTCCGTGTAACCCCGGGCGCCGCCCGCGGAGTCGACGGCGTACTCGTAGAGGTAGTCGCCGAGGTGGAACACCACGTCGACGTCCTCCTGCGCCAGGTGCCGGTGCGCCGTGTAGTAGCCGTCGTGGTACGCCTGGCAGGCCACCGCGGCCAGCCGCAGCCGCGAGACGTCCTCGCCGGCGGCGGGGGCGGTCCGGGTGCGGCCCGCCGGGCTGATCCAGGAGCCGGTGCGGAAGCGGTAGTGGTAGGAGGTCGCCGGGTCCAGGCCCCGCACGTCCACGCGGACGCTGTGCGCGTACTCCGGGTGGGCCAGGACGGTGCCGCTGCGCACGACCAGCACGAAGGACGCGTCGAGCGCGACCTCCCAGGCCACCTCGACCTGCCGCTGCCCCAGCCCGCCGTCCGGGGTGAAGGGCGCCGGGGCCAGCCGGGTCCAGATGAGCACCGAGTCCGGCAGCGGGTCACCGGAGGCGACTCCGAGGGTGAACGGGTCCTCGGTGACGCGGGCCGCGTCGAGGCGGGGCGCGGCGAACGCGCCGCGCGCGGGGAGGCCGGTGGAGAAGGCCAGGGCGGCGGCCGCGGCGGTGGCGGTCAGGAAGCGACGGCGTGACACCTGGCGGGCGGCGGTGCGCAGTTCGGCGTCGTGCGGGGTGCGGGCGAGCGCGGGGGCAGGTCGTCCGGTACGGCCCGGCAGCGCCATCGGGTGTCCTCTCGTACGGATGCGGGGTGGACGGCGGCCGCGGGCCGGCGGGGCCGCGGACACGGAGCTGCATGCTAAGCAGACGACATGCTCGTCACAGGCATGCCGTGCGGGGCGTTCACACCACAGGCGGTACGGGGGACGGCACACGGGAGAGCGCCGCCGGCAGGGCCGGCGGCGCTCGAAGGACCGAGGGGCGGATCAGCCCGCCGACGCCCGCGCGTCGGCGCCGACCCGCTCGCGCAGCGGCAGGTGGTAGACGTGGAAGGCCCGGCCGATGACCGGCTGGGCGACGTTGCGCACCTTGACGCCGCCGGTGGTCATGCCGTGCTCACTGCCGGCGTGCGCGTGCCCGTGCACGGCGAGGTCGGCCCCGACGGTGTCGATCGCCTCCGCCAGCAGATAGCTGCCCAGGAACGGGTAGATCTCCGGCGGCTCACCGGCCAGCGTCTCCGGCACGGGGGAGTAGTGGGTGAGGGCGATCCGCACGTCGCAGTCCTCCTGCGCCAGCCGCTCCAGCGCGGTCCGCAGCCCGTCGGCGCAGCGGCGGGAGACCCGGACGAACTCCTTCATCACCGGCTCGCCGAACTCCCCGGCGCTCGCCCCGACGAATCCGCCGCCGAAACCCTTGGTGCCGGCCACCCCGACCCGGGCGTCCCCGATCCGCAGGACCGCCGCCTCGCCCTCCAGGACGTGCGCGCCCGCGTCCCGCAGCAGGCCGGACACCTCGTCCTGCCGGTCGTCGTGATGGTCGTGGTTGCCCAGCACCGCGACCACCGGCACCCCGAGGCCGCGGATCTCGTCGGCGACCACCCGGGCCTCGTCCGTCGTGCCGTGCCGGGTGAGGTCGCCGGCCAGCAGCAGCAGGTCGGCGCAGTCGGGCAGGGTGTCGAAGGCGGGACGCAGCACGCCCCGGGTGTCGGGCCCCATGTGGATGTCCCCGACGGCGGCGACCCGGATCATGACAGCTCCTCCGCGTGGTCGGGGGACGAGGGTTCGTTCACGACGATGTCGCAGTGCACGTCGAGCCCGCCGAGCTCCTCGCGCACGACGTCCAGGACGTCGTCCCGGCAGCGGGCCGAGGGCACGGTCCCGGTGACCAGGACGGCCCCGCCGCGGACCTGGACCCGCACGCCGAGCTCGCCCAGCTCGCCGGAGGCGAGACGGTCCTGGAGATGGGCGACGCGGTACTCGGGGCCCGCGGGCGGGATACCGCCCGCCGGACCGGCGTCGTGGATGTTCATGGGTTCCCTCCACGGGCGGGTCGGATGACGTTCATGCGTTCCAGCAGGAAGAAGAAGGCGGCGGGCATGGGCGCGTCGCCGCAGTCGCGCCGCACCTGCTCCCAGTCGACCTTCTCGCGCAGGGCGCGGGCGATGGGCAGGACGGCGCCGAAGTCGCAGTGGTGCTCGGAGAACGCGGCGATCAGGCCGGTGAGCAGGTCGGTCGGCGCGAGGACCGGCATCCGGACCGAGTCGACGGGCAGTTCCTGCGCGCGGCGCAGCATCTCCTCGGAGACCGGGCGGTGCGCCAGCTCGAAGATGACGTCGACGTCCTGCCCGAAGCAGGTCGCCTTGATCAGCCAGTCCTCGGGCGGGCTGTAGACGGTCAGCCCGGCGTCCCGCAGCGTGGCCGCGACCGGGCCCGCGTCCTCCGGGCGGACGCAAAAGTCCACGTCGTGCTGGAGGTTGCCGCTGCCGCCGTGGGCGTGCACGGCGACGCTGCCCGCCAGCGCGAAGAGGTGCCCGCCCCGCTTCAGCACCGCGCCGACCTGCTTGGCCGCCTCCAGGATGGCCTGGTTGCGGTCGCGGGGGAGGCCGGAGTCGTCGGCGCCTGCGAGCGGCGGCTCGGCCCGCGGGTCGAGCGGCGGCGCCTCTTCGGGGACGTCGGAGGCCAGGCGGAGATCCGGTGTCCCCGGGCGCCGTGTCCCGACGACGTCCTCGCCGTTCTCCGTCATGACCACTCCTTTCGCGGCCGGACCGTGTGGACGGCCGCTGTCTCCGTGCCCGTCGCGGGCGCACGCCGTGTGTGCCTGTTCCTGGTACCCGGAGCGCCCGTTCCGACACGGGGCGCAGGCCCGCGCCGGCAGCGGGGGGACCGCTTCGGGCGTACCCGGGCGGCGCGCCGGCCGATCCGGACCGACGATGGGTCGAGAACCGTCGAAACGGGCCCGGGTGTCCGGTGGTGGAGGTCGACATGGAGCAGGACACGTCGCGTGCGTCGGAGCTTCCGCAGCCCTTGCGGGCCGTCGCCTCGCACCTGCGGCGGCTGCCGGGCGCCGGACAGGTCGGCAAGGCGGCCGGCACCGCACTCGACACCCTCGGCGCGGTGTCCCCCCGCGGCCGCCGCATCGCCGTCTACACCGGTGCGGGCGTCCTCGGCGTCGCCGGCCTGGTGGAGTGGCCCGTCGCCGTGACCGGAGCGGCGGTCGCCTGGCTGACCCGGCCCCGCGACGAGCGGGAGGCCGCCGCCGAGGACACGCCGGAGGCGCCTGCCGGCGACGGCGGCGGTGAGGGTGACGGCGAGGAGGCGTGGGCCGCCGCGACGCGCGAGGGCGGGGCCCCCGCCGCGGCGGGCGCGGAAGCCGACGCGGCCCGCCGCACCCCCGCCGGCGCCTCCGGTGACCACCGTCCCCCCGCCGGCCCCGGCGACCGTCTCACCCCCACCAGGCACCGCCCCGGCGGTGAACCGGCACCGCACGTGCAGCCCGCCAAGGTGGGGGACGAAGGGACCGCGTCCGCGTTGCGGAAGGTGGCCGCGGCGACCGGGCACGACGACGCTCCCGGGCGGCCGGGACACGGCCGGCGTTCCGGCTGAGGCACGGGCAGGGGATCCGGAATGCTCGCACTGTTCGATGTCGCCCCGTTCGCCGGAGCCGTGGCCGGGGCCGCCGCCGGGGCGGTCCGCGGGACGGCCCACGGCGTGGCCTCCGTCCAGGTCACCACGCGCCGCGTGACGCACGTCGCCCGCAACGCCCTCGGCGGCGACCGCCACTGGCGGGCCGGCCACCGCGTGCACCTGGCGCTGCGCCACCCCGACGCCGCCGTCGGCCCCCTCGCCCGCCGGGTCGCCGCCGAGCTGCTCGACCACCCCGACGTCGTCGCCGCGTACTGGGACGAGGGGCTGGCCCGGCTCGTGGTGACCGCCGTGGACGACGCGGCCGGCGACCGCGTGACCGAGCGGGCCGTCGCGGCCGCCGCGCGCCTCGGGCTCGCCGAGGACACCGCCCCCGAGGCGGACGACGGCACCGCGCACCCCGGCGACCCGCGCGAGGTCCGGGTCGCCGCCGCCGCGCTGCTGCTGGACGCCGCCGGTGCGGCCGGCGCCCTCGCCGGCCGGTCGCTGCGCCTGCCTCGCAGCCCCAAGGCCGTCACCGCCCTGGTGACCCTGCTGCGCGAGAACCCCCGCTTCCGCGCCCGGCTGCGCGAGCGGTTCGGCGGCAGCGGCATGGAACTGCTGCTCGCCGCCGCCAACGCCGCCGCGCACGGCGCCGCCCAGTCCCCGGTGTCGCTGCTGCTCGACGCGCTGCTGCGCACCGGACAGCTCACCGAGGCGACCGCCCGCGCGGCGGCCTTCGAGGCGCTCCACGACGACGTGTGCCGTGAGCGGCGCACCAGCGTCCCGCCCCCGCAGGGCGTCCGCCCGCCCCTGCGCGTGACCCCGGCGCAGGCGTACGCGGCGGGCGCGGGCACCGGCAGCGTGGCCGGGGCCGCCGCCACCCTCCTCGTCACCCACGACACCGGTGAGGCCGCCGAGGCCGTGCTCGCCGGATCGCCCAAGGCCGCGCGCTACGGCCCCGCCGCCTTCAACTCCGTGCTCGGCACCCAGCTCGCCCGCACCGGCGTACTGGTGCGCGGCAGGGACCGGCTGCGCCAGCTGGAGATCGCCGACTCGCTGGTCCTGCACGCCGACGCGCTCCGCGGCCTCCCCCCGGCCGAGGACGAGGAGCCCGCGCCGTACCACGACCCCGTGCACCCGCAGGCGGAGGCGGTGCTCGACGCGGCGCGCCGGGCCGGGCTGCACGTCGTCGTCACCGGCGGCTCCGAGCTGAAGGACATCACCCGCCTCGCCGACGAGGTGGCCCCCGCCGGCCTGCCGTTCGGCGACATCGTCCGCGCCCTCCAGCAGGACGGGCACATCGTCGTCAGCGTGGCCCGCGTGCCCGACGGCGGGGACCGGGACGTCGCGGACGGGCTGCCCGCCGGCGACGTGGCGATCGCCCTCACCGACGGCCGTTCGGCGGTCCCGTGGGGCGCCGACGCCCTCGCCCCCGGCGGACTCGCGGACGTCTGGCGGCTGCTCACCGCCATCCCGGCGGCCCGCCGGGTCGGCCGCCGCTCGCAGACCCTGGCCCGCGCGGGCGCCGCCCTCTCCGGGCTGCTGGTGGCCCGCGGCGGCACCCCCGGCGGCCGCGTGTGGCAGCGGCTCACCCGCCACGCCCCGGTGAACGTGGCCGCCGCCGGCGCCCTGCTCACCGGCTGGACCGCGGCCGTCCGCGTGGCCCGCGCCACCCCGCCCGAGCTGCGGCTGCACGTGCCCTGGCACGCCCTGGAACCGGACGAGGCGCACAGCCTCCTGCGGGACACCCGCACCGAGGCCGAACCCGTCGGACTCGCCCTGCTCGGCGCCCGCGTGAGGCAGCGGACCGCGCGCCTGGCCGGGACCGGCGCCGCCGCGCCCGCCCGCTGGACATGGGAGGCGGCCGGTGCGATCCGCCGCGAGCTGGACGACCCGCTCACCCCCGTCCTGGCCACCGGAGCGGTGGCGTCGGCGCTGCTCGGCTCCCTGGTGGACGCGCTGCTCGTGGTCGGCGCCATGGACCTCAACGCGGTCGCGGGGGGCCTGCAGCGGCTGCGCGCCGAACGCGCCCTCGCCCGGCTGGCCGCCCGTCAGCAGCCCCGCGCGCGCCGCCGCGTCACCCGCCAGCGCACGGTCACCGTCGACGCCGCGCGGCTGCGGCCGGGCGACCGGATCGACCTCGCGGCCGGCGACGTCGTGCCGGCGGACGCCCGGCTGCTGAGCGCCGACGGGCTGGAGGTCGACGAGTCGTCGCTCACCGGCGAGTCGCTGCCCGTGGCCAAGAACGTCGCCCCGACGCCGGGCGCGCCCGTGGCGCAGCGCACCTGCATGGTCTTCGAGGGCACCACCGTGGTGGCCGGCCGGGCCGAGGCGCTGGTGGTGGACACCGGCGACCGCACCGAGGCGGGCCGCGCCGTCGCCCTCGCCTCCCGCACCCCGCCCCCCGCCGGCGTGCAGGCCCGGCTGCAGGAGCTGACCCGCAAGGCCCTGCCCGTCACCCTCACCGGCGGCGCGCTGGTGACCGGCTTGTCCCTGCTGCGCGGCAGCCCGCTGCGGCGTGCCGTCAGCGGGGGAGTCGCGGTGGCCGTGGCCGCCGTGCCCGAGGGGCTGCCGCTGGTCGCGACCGTCGCCCAGATGGCCGCCGCCCGCCGCCTCTCCCGCCGGGGCGTGCTGGTGCGCACCCCGCGCACCCTGGAGGCCCTCGGCCGGGTCGACACCGTGTGCTTCGACAAGACCGGCACCCTCACCGAGAACCGCCTCCGCCTGGTGCGGGTGGCCACCGCCGACGGCGCCCTGCCGGCCCCGGACGACGAGCGGGCCGTACCGGTCGTGCGGCTGGCCGCGCGGGCCTGTCCGCAGGAGGAGACCGCCGAGGGACGCAAGGTCGCGCACGCCACCGACGAGGCCGTGCTGGACGCCGCACCGCCGGACGAGGACTGGACGGCGGACGGCGAGCTGGCCTTCGAGGCCAGCCGCGGCTACGCGGCGGCCGTCGGCCGGGACGGCGAGGACGGCGCGTACCTCGTCGTCAAGGGCGCCCCCGAGACCGTGCTGCCCGCCTGCGCGGACCTGCCCGACGAGGCGGCCGGCGCCGCCCACACCCTCGCCGGGCGGGGACTGCGCGTCCTGGCCGTCGCCCGGCGCCCGTGCGAGGGCTCCGATCCGGAGGCGGAGCTGCAGGCCGGCCTCTCCGGCCTGGAGCTCGTCGGGTTCGTCGCCCTGGCGGACGTACCGCGCGACACCTCGCGCGAACTCCTCGCCGCGCTGCGGGAGTCCGGCATCCTGCCCGTCATGCTCACCGGCGACCACCCGGAGACCGCCCGCGCCATCGCGCTGCAACTGGGCTGGCCCGAGGAGACGCAGGTGGTCACCGGGGACGACCTGGTCGCCATGGGCCGCGCCGAGAGGGTCCGCGCCCTGCACGGCGCCGGGGTCGTCGCCCGCGTCGCGCCCGAGCAGAAGCTGCACGTCGTGGAGGCCCTGCAGCAGGCCGGCCGGGTGGTGGCGATGGCCGGCGACGGCGCCAACGACGCCGCCGCCATCCGCGCCGCCGACGTGGGCGTCGGCATCGAGACCCGCGGCTCCGCGGCCGCCCGCAACGCCGCCGACATCGTGCTCACCGGCGGCGACCTGTCCGTCCTGGTGGACGCCTTCGCCGAGGGCCGGGCGCTGTGGCGCAGCGTGGCCGACGCGGTGAGCATCCTCATCGGCGGCAACGCCGGCGAGGTCGGCTTCAGCGTGCTCGGCACCCTGCTCGCCGGCTCCTCGCCGCTGTCGACCCGCCAGCTGCTCCTGGTCAACCTGCTCACCGACATGTTCCCCGCCATGGCGGTGGCGGTGACGCCGAGCGCCGACCCGTCGACGGCGGCGCACGCCGCCACCGGCCCGATGAGCCTCGACGTGCTCGGCGCGCCGCTGCTGCGCTCCATCCGGCGGCGCGGCGTCACGACCTGCCTGGGCGCGGTCACGGCGTACCTGATCGGCCGGCTCACCCCCGGCACCGAGCGCCGCTCCACCACCATGGCCCTGTGCGGGGTGGTCGGCGCGCAGCTGGTGCAGACCCTTTCCGGGCGCCGCCACAGCACGCTCGTGTGGGTGACGGCGCTGGGCTCCGCCGCCGTGCTCGCCGCCCTGGTGCAGACGCCCGGCGTCAGCCACTTCTTCGGCTGCGTCCCGCTGGGCCCGGTCGCCTGGACCGGCGTCGCCCTCGCCATCACCCTGTCCGCCCTCGCCCCGCGCCTGGAACGCCTCGCCGCGGTACGCCGCCTGTACGACCTCGCCACCCGCCTCGCCCTGCGCCTCGGCGACTTCGCGCGGCGGACCCGCCACCTGCTGCACAGCGGCATCGCCCGCCCGGTCGCCTGAGCCCGCGGGCACGGCCCCTGTCCGCCCGTGTCGGCACAACCGGCGGACGGCGCACACACTGGAAGGGCAGGGTGGTTCCGGACACCCCGGCTCCGCCGCCGCAGGCGGGCGCGTGCGCCCGGCGCCGAGGCCCGCCGCTCAGCGAGAAGGGCGAGGATCGGCATGAAGGGTTACGTCTTCCACGGCCCCGGACAGTCCGCCTGGGAGGAGGTTCCCGATCCGGAGATCCGGGAGCCCGGCGACGTCATCGTCCGCGTCGACGCCGTCACCGTCTGCGGGACGGACCTGCACATCCTCAAGGGCGACGTGCCCGAGGTGCGCCCGGGGACCGTCCTCGGTCACGAGGCGGTCGGCGAGGTCGTCGAGACGGGCGCCGACGTCCGCACCGTACGGCCCGGCGACCGGGTGCTCGTCTCCTGCGTGACCGCGTGCGGGCGCTGCCGCTTCTGCCGCGAGGGCATGTACGGGCAGTGCCGGGGCGGCGGGGGCTGGATCCTCGGGCACCTCGTCGACGGCACCCAGGCCGAGTACGTACGGGTGCCGTTCGCCGACCTGTCGGTGTACCCGCTGCCCGGCGCCCTCGCCGGCGAGGACGCGGTGCTGCTGGCGGACATCTTCCCCACCGCCTACGAAGTGGGCGTCCTCAACGGGCGGGTGCGGCCCGGGGACACCGTCGTCGTGGTCGGCGCGGGACCGGTCGGGCTGGCCGCCATCGCCACCGCCCGGCTGTTCGGGCCGGAACGGGTGGTCGCCGTGGACCTGGCGGCGGCCCGGCTCCAGGCGGCGAAGGAGTTCGGCGCCGACGCGGTGGCCGACGCGAGCGAGGGCCCGGAACAGCTCGTCGAGGACCTCACCGGGGAACTCGGCGCGGACGTGGTGATCGAGGCGGTGGGCGCCCCGGAGACCTTCGAACTGTGCACCCGGGTGGTGCGCCCCGGCGGGCACGTCGCCAACGTCGGCATGCACGGCGCGCCCGCCACCCTGCACCTCGAGGACCTCTGGATCAAGAACGTCACCATCACCACCGGCCTCGTCGACACGCACTCCACGCCCACGCTGCTGCGGATGGCCGCGGCCGGCCGGCTGCCCACCCGCCGCCTGGTCTCCCACACCTTCCCCCTCGACCAGATGCAGGAGGCGTACGACGTCTTCGCCGACGCGGCCGGCACGGGGGCGCTCAAGGTCGTCCTCGGCGTCCCGCAGCACGAGGTGGTGGCCGTGCCCCCGACCGTCTGACGGCATGGCACCGCACGGCGGGATCCGGCACGGCGGCGGGGCCCGGCCGTCCCGCCGCTCCGTCGCGCAGGTCCGCGGAAAGACACGTTCCGCCCGTGCGGGCCGGGGGACGACGCGCGACCCTGGAGGGGGGCGCGGTCGGCACCCGTGCGAGGAGGTGACCTCCCATGGCGAGGACGCGTGGTGCGAGGCCCACGGTGCCCTGGTGGCGCTGGCGGCGTAACCCGCTGTGCCGCCGCAGCGACGTCGCCGAGGCCTGGCTGCTGATCGCGACGGCCGTCCTCACCCTGGTCCTCTCGGGGTTCGCCGGGCTGGCGACGGCGGGCGCGGTGGACGCGTCGCTCGACGACCGCCGGGAGCGCACCCGCCCGGTCCCGGCCGTGCTGGTCGAGGACGCGCGCGACGCGGCCCCCGTGTCCGAGAACGGCGACGGCGGCGTGTGGGCCGAGGTGCGCTGGACCGCCCCCGACGGCGCCCGACACACCGGACGGGCCGAGGTGCCCGCCGGCAGCAAGGAGGGCGCCGAGGTCACCGTGTACAACGACGCGTCCGGCCGGCTCGTGTCCGCGCCGCCCGAGGGCGCCGAGGCGGACTTCCAGATCGCCATGGCCGGCATCACGGTCTCCCTCCTCGCCGGCGGCGCGGTCCTGCTCGCCGGGTGGGCCGCCCGGGCCCGGCTGCGGCTGCGGCGCCTGGACCGGTGGGAGACCGAGTGGCGCCAGGTCGAACCGATGTGGCGCAAGCGGATGACCGGCTGATCCCGCCGCGCCCGTGACAGCACGGTGATCCGACGTGGCGACCTGATGGATCGCAAGTCTTCGCAAGTCACTACATGCTTGCCTCGTCCTGCCGTCGCGAACGAAGCAGAGGGGCCGTGTCCGTACCGCGGCCGTCGGCCGGGATCCGGTCCCGGGTCGCCTCCCTGCTCCCCACCCGCGCCGGCCTCGCCCAGGCCCGCCGCCACCCCCGCCGGGACCTGCCGGCCGGACTGACCGTCGCGGTCGTCGCGCTGCCGCTCGCCCTCGGCTTCGGCGTGTCCTCCGGCCTCGGCGCGGAGGCCGGACCGGCCGCCGCCGTGGTCGCCGGCGCCCTCACGGCCGTGTTCGGCGGCTCCCGCCTCCAGCTCTCCCGCCGCCGCGCCGGAAAGGGGACGGCGCGATGACCACGCCGCTGTACCAGCTGAAGGCCGAGTTCTTCAGGACGCTGGGCCATCCCGCCCGGATCAGGGTGCTGGAACTGCCCAGCGAACGCGAGCACTCGGCGGGGGAGACGCTCCCGCACGGGGGCATCGAGCCCGCGCACCTCTCCCAGCAGCTCGCCGTGCTGCGCCGGGCGGACCTGATCGTCGGCCGCAAAGAGGGCTCGGCCGTCCACCACCCGCTGACCGGCCCCCACGTGGCGGAGCTGCCGCGGGTGGCGCGCACCATCCTCTCCGGCGTCCTCGCCGGCCGGCCGGACTCCTCGCGGACCGCCGGGCCGCACAGGGGGGACCAGGACCGTGCCGTGACGGCGCGGGCGGCGGGGCGTCAGGCGTCGCCCCGCCGGCAGTGCAGGAACAGATGCGGCTCCGGGCGGGCCTCCGGGTGACTCGGGGTGAACATCGTGCTCTCCTCCCACTCCACCGACAGCCCCGCCTCCCGTACGAGGGCGATGACGTCCTGCGCCGCGAAGCTGGTGACGCGAGCGGGACGCCCCATGAACACCCCGTCGAACTCCTCCACGTCCAGCGGCACGGTGGCCAGCACCAGCAGGCCGCCCGGCTTGAGCGCGGCCGCCAGCCGGTGGACCAGCTCCCGCTGCTCCGCCCGGGTCATCTGCAGCAGCGCGAAGTACACGCAGACCGCGTCGCAGGAGCCCTCCGGGAGCGGCATCCGCCGGACGTCGTCGCACCGGAACTCCGCCTCCGGCACCTGCCGGGAGGCGATCTCCACCATCACGGGTGACACGTCGACGCCCAGCACCCGGTGTCCGGCGCCGGCCAGCGTGGCGGCCGTGGGCCGTCCGGTGCCGCTGCCCACGTCCAGCACCGTGCTGCCGGGGGAGAGCCGTGCGAGCAGCCAGGTCAGCGAGGCCCGGTGGGCCGAGGAGGACGCGAACGCCTTCTCGTAGTCGCTGCCCAGCGCGTCGAACAACGCCGCCGCCGGTGATCCGTGTTCCTCGCCGCCCACGACACACCCCGCTTCCCAGTCGCCGATGCCGGGCATCGTGCCACTCGTGCCCCGCCGTCACAACGGCGCCTCGCCGGGTCCGGCTTGCGGACGCGGCGGCCGGCACGGCAGTGTCGTGGACGTGCCGACCCTGCTGATCGTCCACCACACGCCCTCGCCGAACTGCCAGGCGATGTTCGAAGCCGTCGTCTCCGGCGCGACCGCCCCGGAGATCGAGGGCGTCCGGGTGGTGCGGCGCGCCGCGCTGTCCGCGACCGCCGCCGACGTCCTGGACGCCGACGGCTGCCTCCTGGGCACGCCCGCCAACCTCGGCTACATGTCGGGCGCGCTCAAACACTTCTTCGACCAGGTCTACTACCCCTGTCTGGACTCCACCCGCGGTCGCTCCTTCGGGTACTACGTGCACGGCGGCAACGACGTCACCGGCGCCGTGCGGGGGATCGAGTCGGTCACCACCGGCCTCGGCTGGCGTCGCGCCGCCGAGGCCGTGACCGTCACGGGCGAGCCCGACAAGGCCGCCCTGCAGCGCTGCTGGGACCTGGGCGCCACCCTCGCGGCGGGACTGGCGGACTGACGCCCGCCGGGTCCCGCCGGGGTCAGGCGCCGTCCATCCTCTGCCGGTCCTGCTCGTCCCAGGCGCGGGTGTCGCGCGGCTGCGTGTACGGCTCCTCCTCCGGAGGATGCCCCCCGGCGATGGCCCGCTGCCGGGCGATCTCCGCGTCGAACTCCAGTCCCAGCAGGATCGCCAGATTGGTGATCCACAGCCAGATCAGGAAGATGATGACACCGGCCATCGTGCCGTACGTCTTGTTGTACGAACCGAAGTTGGCGACGTAGAGGGCGAACCCGGCGGACGCGGCCAGCCAGATCAGCAGCGCCACGAAGCTGCCCGGGGTGATCCACCGGAACCCCTTCACCTTGGCGTTCGGCGCGGCCCAGTACAGCAGCGCGATCATGACGGTGACCAGCAGGACCAGCACCGGCCACTTGGCGATCGACCACACCGTGAGGGCCGTGTCGCCCAGCCCGAGCAGATCGCCCGCCTGCCGGGCCATCCCGCCGGTGAAGACCACGATCAGCGCGCTGACCGTGGCCATCAGCAGCAGTGCGACCGTCACGCCCACACGGACCGGCAGCACCTTCCACATCGGGCGGCCCTCGGGCATGTCGTAGACCGCGTTCGAGGAGCGCATGAACGCCGCCACGTAGCCCGACGCCGACCAGACGGCCAGCAGCAGACCGACGATGGCCACCAGCGACCCGACGCCCGCGTTGCCCTGCAACTGCTGGATCGCCTGGGTGATGATGTCCCGTGCCGCGCCGGGGGCGGTGAGCTCCTGGACGTTCTCCAGGACCTTGTCCGTCGTCGACCTCCCGGTGAGGCCGAGGAGCGACACCAGGGCCAGCAGCGCCGGGAACAGCGCCAGGACTCCGTAGTACGTCAGGGCGGCGGCGCGGTCGGTGAGCTCGTCGTCCTTGAACTCGCGCACACTGCCCTTCAGCGCCGCCTTCCAGGCGCCCTTGGGCAGCTTCGTCGGGGTGTCCGGCGCCGCCCGTTCCACCGCGTCGCTCGGGCCCGGCTCCTGCGCCGGCTGTCCGGCCCGCCGCGAGGACGCGGACCCGTCCGACGCGTCTTGGTGTGCCGGCCGGTGGTCCCGGCCCGGGATATGCAGCTTCATGGCGACCGGGTGCCCCCGCGACGCCATGTCACGCCCGGACGCGCGGGCGGGGCGGCCCTGCGGGGAACACCTTGTGGGAGCGCTCCCATAAGGGCAGGATGCCTGCCATGACCGAGTCTCCCGCTGTCCGTCCGTACCGCCCCGAGGACCGTGAGGCCCTCGACGACATCTGTGTCCGCACCGCGCACAA
This sequence comes from Streptomyces sp. DH-12, assembly GCF_002899455.1. Taxonomy (GTDB): domain Bacteria; phylum Actinomycetota; class Actinomycetes; order Streptomycetales; family Streptomycetaceae; genus Streptomyces. The sequence continues at coordinate 6,891,116 of NZ_PPFB01000001.1, forward strand.
CGGCCGGGACAGCCGCCCCCACTACGCCGACCCCTCCGTCTTCACCGCCGCCTTCGCCGCCCCCTACGCCCACCTGGAGCCGGAGCTGGCCTTCGTGCTGGACGACGGACGGGGGCGCGCGGTCGGCTATGTCGTCGGCGCCGCCGACACCGCCCGGTTCGCCGAGCGGTTCCGCACCGAGTGGCTCCCTCTGGTGGCCGAGCGCCATCCCGCGCCGTCCGGCCCGCCGGCCACCCCGGACGAGGAGATCGCCCGGCTGCTGCACCACCCCGAGCGCATGGTCGTGCCGGAGCTGGCCGCCTGGCCCGCCCATCTGCACATCGACCTGCTGCCCGAGTGGCAGGGCCGGGGCCACGGGCGGCGCCTGATGCGCACCCTGCTCACCGCTCTCGCGGAGCGCGGCGTCCCGGCCGTGCACCTCGTGATGACGGCCGCCAACAAGCCCGCCCGCGCCTTCTACGACCGGATGGGCTTCGAGGAGATCGACGCGCCGACGGATGGCTCGGTCGTCTGCCTCGGCCGCTCCACGCGGGACCTCGACCGGCTCTGAGGGGCGCCCTCCCGCACGTCTGCGCGGGCCTTCGCCGTCGAAAGCGTCGAACACGCCACGGGGTGACGGAAGTGGCGAGAACGAAGGGTTGCCCCTTCCGCCGCCCGGGCGCAGATTGCCCTCTGGGAGCGCTCCCAGAGGGCGTGCGCGGCGGGTGCGCGCGCCCGCACTCCACGACCCCGTGACGGAAGGAAGAACCATGGATTGTCATGCGCAGCACATTTTTCCGCGTGGACTGCCGAGGAGCCGGCCCCGGCTCGCCCTCGCCCTGAGCGCCGTCGTCGCCGCACTGCTGTGCCTGGTCCCCTGGAGCGGCACGGCCCACGCCCACGGCTCCGTGGTGGACCCCGCGTCCCGCAACTACGGCTGCTGGCAGCGGTGGGGCAGCGACTTCCAGAACCCGGCGATGGCCCAGCAGGACCCGATGTGCTGGCAGGCCTGGCAGGACAACCCCAACGCCATGTGGAACTGGAACGGCCTCTACCGTGACGGGTCGGGCGGCAACTTCCGGGCGGTCGTCCCCGACGGCCGGCTCTGCAGCGGCGGCCACACCGAGAACGGCCGCTACCGCTCCCTCGACACGCCGGGCGCCTGGAAGACCACCGACGTGGGCAGCAGCTTCACCGTCGATCTGTACGACCAGGCGAGCCACGGCGCGGACTACTTCCTCGTCTACGTCACCAAGCAGGGCTTCGACCCCACCACCCAGCGGCTGCGCTGGGACGACCTCCAACTGGTGACCCGGACCGGCTCCTACGCCCCGGGCAACCACTACGCGATCCCGGTGAGCACGTCCGGCCTGAGCGGCCGCCACGTCGTCTACACGATCTGGCAGGCCTCGCACTCGGACCAGACGTACTTCCTGTGCAGCGACGTGAACATCACCTGAGCGGACCCGAGCGGGGAGGACAGGGTGCGCTGACGCCCGCGGCCCCCGCCGGACGCGTCCCGTCCGGCGGGGGCCGCGCGTCCCGAGTGGCCTGTGCCCGCTGGGATTCCGGGAAGAAATCGTGAGCCGGTTGAACGCGATGCGGTCCGCCCGCGTATGGAGCGTGGGAATCGAACGCCCGACCCCCCGCGACAGAAGCGTAGGAGTACTGCCTTGGCACGCAACACACGCAGACGCCCCAAACAGCGCGCGACGCTCGCCGCTTTCGCCTTGATCCTGGGTGGCGGCGGCATGATGGCGGCCAATGTCTACGCTTCCGCGACGGACGGCGGGACGGCGGACGCGCAGGTGCTGTCGGGCGCCGCCACCATCGACTGTCCCGATGTGGCCACCGAGCTGACCGCGGTGCCCGACCGGGCCCGCGCGGAGGTGGACAGGGAACTCGCGGGCCTCGATGCCCAGATCGCCGAGGCCTACCAGCGGCTCGGCGAGTCGGCCGACGCGATCCGCCAGGACCCCGGCTTCGCCGGGAACGCCATCGCAGGACCGCTGAAGGACAAGCGCGCCGCGGTGCTGGCCCGCATCGGGGCCGCCATCGAGAAGGCCGGCGGCGAGCGGCCGCAGAACCTCGACGACCTCGCCGCCTGCGCCGTGCGCGACTCCGGCAACGCCCCCGCTCCCGAGGAAGGCGGCGACGGCGGCGAGCAGCCCGGCGACGACCAGGGCCAGCAGAACGGCGGCGACCAGCAGAACGGCGACGGCGACCAGCAGGGCGGCCAGGACGGTCAAGACGGTCAGGATGGTCAGGGCCAGGACGGTGGCGATCAGCAGGGCGGCGGCAACGGCGGTCAGGCCGGCAACGGACCGGTGCCCGGCGACTACGTCTCCATCGAGAGCGTCCAGCCCGATGCCAACACCCCGCAGCCGTCGGGGAACGCCTCCACCGGCACCTTCACCAGCGAGTGCGGCGTCAACGAGAACGGCCTGTTCAACTCGGACAACGTCATCGCCGCCCCCGGCGTGAGCAACGGCGCCCACCACTTCCACGACTACATCGGCAACCAGGCCACCGACGCCTTCGTCAGCGACGAGGAGCTGGCGCGGGCGGAGACCAGCTGCGAGGACCAGCGCGACAGGTCCTCCTACTACTGGCCGGTGCTGCGCCTGCAGAACGGCACCGAGGAGCGCGACGCCCAGTCCCCGGGCGGCGGCATCGAGGGCAACGTCGGTGAGATCGTCACCCCGAAGGACGTCACGCTGACCTTCGTCGGCAACCCGAAGGGCAAGGTCACGGCCATGCCCCGGCTGCTGCGCATCATCACCGGCGACGCCAAGTCCTTCGTCAACGGCCCGGCCAACGCCAACGCCTCCTGGAGCTGCACCGGTTTCGAGGACCGGCAGCTGAAGGACAAGTACCCGCTGTGCCCGGAGGGCAGTGACGTGGTCCGCACGTTCGCCTTCCAGAGCTGCTGGGACGGCCGCAACATCGACAGCGCCAACCACCGTACGCACATGGCGTTCACGGACGCCGAGGGCAACTGCCCGGCCGGCTTCCAGCCCGTTCCGCAGCTCGTCCAGCGCATCGTGTACGACGTCGACGCGCCGAGCCTGGAGGACGGCGGCAAGACCGTCCCGCTGTTCGCGGTGGACTCCTTCCCCGAGCAGCTGCACAAGCCGATCACCGACCACGGCGACTTCATCAACGTCTTCGAGGAGGACCTGATGAACGAGATGGTCGACTGCATCAACGAGGGCCGCACCTGCGGCGCCGGCGGTGACAACGGCGGCGGCGACGGTGGTGACAACGGCGGCGGCGACGACGGCAACGGCGGCGGGGGCGGCAACGGTGGTGACAACGGCGACGGCGGCGACGGCGACGGGGGCGGCGACGGTGACGACAACGGCGGCGAGCAGCCCACCGCCACGCCCGACGACCCGGGCCAGGGCGACGGCGGCGGCGACCAGGGCGGCGGGCAGGACGACGCCGGCCAGGGCGGCGACCAGGGCGGCGACCAGGGCGGCGAGGACGACGGCCAGGAGCAGCCCGCGGCGACCGAGAAGCCCGCGGACGGCGAGGCCACGGCCGCGCCCGGGCAGCCCGACGTGAAGGTCTCCGACCCGGCCGACGCCGGTGACCGGAACGACGCCACGGGCGGCGCGGACGCCGGTGACGGCGGCAACGGTGACGGCGGCCAGGCAGCCCAGGTGCCCGGCAGCCTCCCCGAGCTCGAGGGCGGCGCCCAGGCCCAGGGCGCCGGCGGCAGCCTCGCCGAGACCGGCGCCCAGCTGTGGCCGGCCGCCATCGGCGGAGTGCTGGTGATCTTCGGTTTCCTCGTTCTGCGCAGCGTGCGGCGCAACGCCTGACGTTCGGCACGCGGCGGGCGGCAGGATCCCCCGGGGTCCTGCCGCTCTCCGCTACCGCGGCCGAGCGCCGGCGCCTCCGCCCGCCTCCCGGGCGTCAGGCCGTGTCCGCCCGGTCGTACGCCGTGAGGAGCAGCGCCACGTCGTCCGGCCGGTCCTCCGTGCGGCGGGCCGCGCCGATCAGCCGGTCGGCCAGCTCCTCCACGGATCCGGTCCGGCTGTCGGCCAGGCACCGGCGGACCGTGTCGATGCCGGTCGCGATGTCGCTGCCGGGCACCTCGACCAGCCCGTCCGTGTAGAGCGCCAGCACGCTGCCGGGCTCCAGGGTGAGCGCGGTGACCGGGTAGGCGGCGTCCGGCTGCACCCCCAGCAGCACCCCGCCCTCCAGGTCCAGCGTCTCCGCGCTCCCGTCGGGGTGACGCAGCAACGGCGGGGGATGGCCCGCCCGTACGGCCCGGGCGTGCCCGGTCGTCGGGTCCAGTTCGACGTAGCAGCAGGTGGCGAAGAGGTCCGTCTCCAGATCGGCGAGCAGCCGGTTGGTGTGCGTGATGACCTCCTGCGGCGGCCGCCCGCTCGAGGCGAAGGCGTGCACCGCGCTGCGCAGCTGCCCCATGACGGCCGCGGCGCCCACGCTGTGCCCCTCCACGTCCCCGATGACCAGCGCCACCCCGCGCCCCGTCGGGATGACGTCGTACCAGTCGCCGCCGATGTCCATGCCCTTGGTGCCGGGCAGATAGCGGCCGGTGGTGCGCAGCCGGTCGACGGCCGGCAGCCGGTGCGGCAGCAGGCCCTCCTGCAGCCCGCGCGCCACGGCCGACTCGGCGTCGTAGAGCCGGGCCCGCTCCATGGCCTGCGCGGTCAGACCGGCCAGCGCGGTCAGCGCGCTGCGCTCCTCCGCGGTGAAGCGGTGCGGGGTGTTCCAGCCGAGGATGCAGGAGCCGATCGGGTGACCGGAGGCGATCAGCGGCAGGAACGCCCAGGAGGTCATGGGGTCCAGCGCCAGATGCGGGTACGCGCCGACGAGTTCCTCCGGCGACTCGAAGAACAGCGGCAGGCGCGTGGTCAGCGTGTGCACCCCGGGCAGGTCGGCGTCCAGCGGCACCCCCTCGAACGGGTCGAGGAAGTGCTGCGGGTAGCCGTCCTCCCACAGCAGGTACATCCGTCCGTCGCGGACCGTGTACAGGGCGACCTCCTGCGCCCCGAAGGCCGGGAGCAGCTGTTCGGAGACGGCGCGGCACACGTCCCGGACGGTGACGGCCTCGGTGAGCACGCTGGCCATCTGCACCACGTGGTACAGCGCCCCCGCGCGGGCGGTGGCGACCAGCCCGGTCGGCGGGTCCGCCGGGGGCGCCGGGGACGGCGTCAGCGTCCCTCCGGGCTCGGCGCCCGCCGGGGCGGCCGTGCGGAAGACCCGTCCGGTCAGCCCGTGTACGCCCGGGTAGAGCACGAAGCCGAGCCAGACCCCGTCCGGGTCGCGCACCAGGTACGACACCGGCTGCTGCGTCAGCATCGCCGCCCGGTAGCGGTCCTCGTACGCCGGGTCGCGCAGCCAGGTGAGGACCCGCCACGGATAGTGGCCGAGCAGCCGCTCCAGATCGCAGCCGAGCAGGTCCTGACAGCGGCGGTTGGCGTAGATGACCCTGCCGTCCTGGTCCAGGGAGAACAGCCCGTCGGGCAGCCGCTCGGCCGCCTCCGCGGCGGTGACCCCGCCCGCCACGTCGACCAGGGCGCCCACCAGCAGCCGGGCCGTGCCCTCCGCCCGCACCACGTGCCCCCACAGCTCCACCGGCCGGTAGTGGACCGCCTCGGCGCCGTCCCGCGTCTCCTCCAGCACCCGGAGGTGCCGGCCCCGGATCTGCCCGGTGTCCTCCGCCTCCCGCCGGGCCGCCCGCAGTTCGTACAGGTCGTCCGGTGACACCCGCTCCTCGACCGCGGCCAGGGTGCCGCCGAACCGGTCGCGGTCCACGCCCAGCAGCGCCAGCGCGTCGTCGTCCCCGGCCCAGGTGTCGCTGTCCAGGTTCCACTCGACCATGCCGACCGCCACCGCCTGGGCGGGCGGCGTCGGCAGCCGCACGCTGACCGGCTGGTCGTCGTACTCGATGCCGTACGCCGGCGCGTCCGCGTCCGTGCGGCCGGGCAGGCGGCGGGCGAACGCGGTGAGGCGCTCCTCCATGTCCCGCCCGGCCCGGCGCAGCCCTTCGCGCACCTGCTCCTCCCGGGCCGGCTCACGGCCGGAGGAGTGCAGCACCGCGAGGACGCCCACCGCCTCGCCGCCGACCCGCACCGGGTGGTGGGCGTGCGCGAACGAGTACGGCAGCGCGGCCGTGAACTGCGGGAAGCGCAGCATCGTCGCCCGGTCGTCGGGCAGGTACTGGGTCTCGCCGCTGCGGAACGCCTCGCACATCGGCAGCGCGCCGCTCACCGGGATCCGCCACCACGGCTTCAGCAGCCCGCGGGGTACGCCGGACACCACGCAGAGCACCAGCGACCTGCGGTCGGGCGACCGCAGGTACACCGCCCCGCCGTACCCCCCGGTGCCCCGCACGGCCGCCACCACGGCGTCCGCGAGCGCGTCCTCGACACGCGCCTCCGGGGAACCGGTCCGGCTCTTCCCCGCGCCGGGTACGGGCGGGCCCGCCGGCCGCTTCCCGCGCGGTGCGGCGGCTGCACCACCCATGTAGCGCCCTCCCGGTGCACACGAAACGGGACGTTCGTCCGCTCCCCACCAGCATGTGTCATGCGCGCCGGTACGGCGACCGGCCGCACGGACCGCAACCATCGGGGCATCCCGGTCGTCCCACCGGATACCAGAACGTTGTCGTCCCAGGGGGCCGAAAATGCTTCAATCAAGAACAATCTGCGCGACGGTCGTGCTGCTCGGCGCCACGCTGGTGACGGCGGCGGCCCCGGCCGTGGCCGCCCCGTCGGCGGCGCCGGCCACGGCGACGGCCTGCTCCACCGGCTGGGGCAGCGGCGACAAGGCGGCCACCGCCGCCACGACCGCCTCCGTCCGGGACGTGCGCACCGGCCGGCACGACTGCTACGACCGCATGGTCGTCGACGTGCCCGGCGCCGCGCGCGGCGACCTCGGCCACTTCGTCCGCTACGTCGACCGGCTCCACCAGGACGGATCGGGACGGCACGTCCCCGTCTCCGGCGGCGCGATCCTCGAGGTGCGCGTCACCGCACCGGCGTACGACCCCGAGACCGGCGCGGCCACCCTGCCCGCGCGCGCCGGAGGCGTCCTGCCGGGCGTCGACCTGACCGGATACCGCACCTTCCGGGACGCGCGGTTCGCCGGCAGCTTCGAGGGCGACACCCAGATCGGCCTCGGGGTGCGCGGACGGCTGCCGTTCCGCGTGCTGCAGTTCGACGGGCGTCTCGTGATCGACGTCGCCCACACCTGGACCGGCGCCGCCCGCTGAGCGCGCGCCGTGTGACGAGCCGGGCGGTCAGCGCTCCGCGCCGCCCGACTCGCAGACCTGCCGCGCCACGTCCCGCAGCTTGGTGTTGGTGCGCTGCGACCGGGTGCGCAGCAGGTCGAACGCCTGGTCCTCCGCGAGGTGGTGCCGGCCCATCAGGATGCCCATCGCCTCGCCGATCAGATGCCGGGTGGCGATGGCCTCCCGCAGCTGCTCGCCGGTGCGGGCGGTGGCGAAGGCGACCGCCGCGTGCGACGCCAGCAGCCAGCCCGCGGTCTCGCTGTCCTCGGTGAACATCCCCGGCTTGCGGGAGTACATGTTGAGGGCGCCCAGCTCCTCCTCCCGCGTGTACAGCAGGAACCCCATCATGCTGCCCACCCCCAGCTCCCGGCACCGGGGCACGAAGCGCGGCCAGTGCTCCGGGGGCTCCGTCAGGTCGGGGATGCGGAAGACCCGCTCCGGGCGGTCGGGCCGGGCCGCGTCGAAGCACGGTCCCTCGCACAGCTCCCCCTGCAGCCGGTCGCTGACGGACACGAACTCCTCCGTCGGCGCCAGCGAGCGCACCCGTCCCTCGCCCAGGACGAGGATGCCCGAGGCGTCGCAGCCGTCCACGAGCTCCACGGCCGAGCGCGAGATCTGCTCCAGCGTCGCGTCGAGCGTGTGCTCCGCGAGCAGATCCCGGGCCATCGATGCCATGCGCTGAGCGAAGACCCGCCAGTCCACCGTCCGTCTCCTCCGTCCGGCCGTGCCTCCCCGGCCATCGTGACTTCCCCCACGGGTCGCCTCTTTCCCTCCTCGCACCGAAACAGGCCGTCCGTCCCCGCATCCGGTGAGCGCGCCGATCGGGGGCAGACGGCCTACGTGATCTCCGGCGTGCCCCGGCCACCGGGGACGCCGGCGTCCGGCCCGTCAGAGAGAGGAGTCACCACGGTGACCATGCCCGAGCGTCGTACCCGTGTGTCACGCCCCGGCCGGCGCTTCGACCTGCGCTCCACCGCCATGTTCTTCGGACTGCTCGCCGCGGCGCTGGTCGTCGGGGGCCTGGCGGTGCGGGCACTGGCCGGGGTGGTGCAGCGCCGCCCGGTGTGGGCCGTCGTGCTGCTCTGCCTGGTCGTCGCCGTCGCGCTGGCCCGCGGCCGCCGCAGGCGGCGGCTGTCGGCGGCGCGGATCGCCCGGCACGCCGGGGAGGCGCTGGCCCGGGGCACCTCCACCGCCCTCGACGCCCTGGACGCCCCGGCGCCGGCCCCGCTCACCATCCCCGCCCAGGCCGGCCCGCCCGAGGAGGTCACCTCACCGCTGCCCGTGGCCCAGGGGATCGACCACGAGGCGCTCACGCCCGACGAGTTCGAGGCCGCCACCGCGGAGCTGTGCGCCCGGGACGGCTGCACGCGGGTGCGGGTGGTCGGCGGCGCGGGCGACCTGGGGGCCGACGTGACCGCGCTGACCCCCGACGGCCGCCGCCTCGTCGTCCAGTGCAAGCGCTACGGCGAGGACAACAAGGTCGGCTCGCAGGACCTCCAGCGCTTCGGCGGCACCTGCTTCACCGTCCACGAGGCCGACGTCGCCGTCGTCGTCACCACCGGCGAGTTCACCGTCCCGGCCCTGGAGTACGCCGAGCAGTGCGGCATCGTCTGCGTCGACGGCGACGGGCTGCTCGCCTGGAGCCAGGGACGCGCGGCCGCGCCGTGGGCGGCGGTCCCCCGCGAGGAGCCGGCGTAGCGGGCCGTTGTCAGTGCCGGATGCCACCCTGCCGGTATGGACGAGACGGAGTTCATGCGCGGCAGGGTGTACGGGGCGGACCACGACGACCCGGGCCCGCGTGAGGGACGGGTGTACGCGGAGCTGTCCGGAGGCCCGCTGGACGGCCTGCTGCTGGACGTCACCGGCCACGGTCCGGCGGAGCGGCGGCACGGCGTGGGCCTGCCCACCGAGATAGGCCGCTACGGCCCCGGCGGCCGCGCGGTGTACGCGCCCCGCGCGGCCGGCGACCGGGTGTACGAGTGGCGGGGCGACGTGCCCTGACCGGGCCCGCCCCGCACGCGGGTACGGAGCGGCGACCGGGGCAGACGTAACCGTAGGACACCGGCCGGCCCTCGCCGACGGGAGGAGGCCCGACGGGCATGAAACGGATCGCCGAACCCGCCTCGGCACTGCGCGGCCGCATCGGCCACGCCATCTTCTCGCGGGTGGCCGGACCGGACGGACCCGACAACCGCGCCCGCATCCACGGCACCCCGGGCCCGCGCTGGTTCGGCCCCGAGCGGCCGGTCCGCCGGGTGCACGGCGACGCCTCGATGTTCATCGGCGGCCTGTCCGCCCTGCTGCTCCAGTCGCTCCACCCGCTCGCCATGGCCGCCGTCGCCGCCCACTCCGGTTTCCGCGGCGACCCCTGGGGGCGGCTCCAGCGGACCAGCACCTTCCTCGCCGTCACCACGTACGGCACCGCCGACAGCGCCCAGCAGGCCGTCGACCGGGTGCGCGCCGTCCACGGGACGGTCCACGGCACCGCGCCCGACGGCCGGGAGTACCGGGCGTCCGACCCGCACCTGCTGTGCTGGGTGCACGTCGCCGAGGTCGACATGTTCCTGCGCGCCCACCAGCGCTACGGCGCCCGCCCGCTGGACGCCGCGGGCTGCGACGCGTACGTCGCCGACATGGCGCGCATCGCCACCGCCCTCGGCGTCCCCGACCCGCCCGTGGACCGCGCCCAGCTCGCCGAGCGGCTCGCCGCCTACCGCGACGAGCTGCACGCCACCCCGGACGCCCTGGCCACCGCGCGGTTCCTGCTGCTCGACCCGCCCGTCCCGCTGCTCGCCCGGCTGCCGTACGGCGTCCTCGCCGCGAACGCCGTGTCCCTGCTGCCGCCCTGGGCGTCCCGCGCGCTGCGGGTGCCCCGCGTGCCCGCCGAGGGCCTGTGCGTCCGCCCGCTCGGCACCGCCGTCACCGCCGGCATCCGCTGGGCGCTGGCCCCCACCCGCCCCGCGGCCTGACCCGTCCGGCGGCCCTCCCGGGTTGACGCCGGTCAGGCGGGGCACTCAAAGCTGACCGGTGGCGCTCAGGGACACAGGAGGCAACAGTGGCGCTTCGTCATCGCTTGATCCGCACGGACCCGCGGTCCGTGTGGGCCGTGCTGGAGGACGGCACCCGCTACGCGGACTGGGTGGTGGGCGCGTCCTCGTCGAAGCCGGTGCGCGGCCACTGGCCGCAGCTCGGCTCCGCGATCGGCTACGAGGTGCGCATCGGCCCGCTGAAGCTGCACAACGAGACCGTCGTCCGGCGCTGCATCCCCGGCGAGGTGCTGGAACTGGAGGCCAAGGCCGGGCCGCTGGGCACCGCGCGCATCGCCATCGAGGTGCAGCCCTGGGGCGACCAGTGCCTCGTCAAGGTGGACGAGCACCCCCTGCGCGGTGCGGGCGGCCTCGTGCACAACGTGGCCGTCGAGGCCCTCATCCAGCTCCGCCACCGGGCCATGCTCGCCCGGCTGGCGCACCTCGTCGAGACGGAAGCCGCCGAGGCGGAGGAACGCCGGCCGCTCGGCCAGGTCGTGCAGCCGGAGCCCGGGACGGGAGGCGTCCGTGGCTGACGCCGTCGTCATCGGCGCCGGGCCCAACGGCCTGGTCGCGGCGAACCTGCTCGCCGACGCCGGCTGGAGCGTGAAGGTCCTGGAGGAACAGCCCGAGCCCGGCGGCGCCGTGCGCCACGACCACGGCGTCCACCCCGACTTCGCCAGCGACCTGTTCAGTTCCTTCTACCCGCTCGCCGCCGCCTCCCCGGTGGTGGCCGGACTGGGCCTGGAGCACCACGGGCTGCGCTGGAGCCACGCCCCGCACGTCGTCGCCCACCCGCTGAGCGACGGCCGCTGCGCGGTCCTGGACCGCAGCGTCAGCGTCACCGCCGCTTCCCTGGACTCCTTCGCGCCCGGCGACGGCGACGCCTGGCGACGGCTGCACGCCATGTGGGAGCGTCTGCGCCCCGACCTGCTGGACGCCCTGTTCACCCCGTTCCCGCCGGTCCGCCCCGGCCTCCGGCTCGCCGTGCGGCTGCGCGGCACCGGAGGACTGCGCATGGCGCGCACCCTGGTGCTGCCGGTGCGCCGCATGGCGGAGGAGGAGTTCCGCGGCGAGGGCGGAGGGCTGCTGCTGGCGGGCAACGCCCTCCACGCCGACCTCGCGCCCGAGGCCGCCGGCAGCGGCGGCTTCGGCTGGCTGATGTCCATGCTCGGACAGACGTACGGCTTCCCCGTGCCCGCCGGCGGCGCGGGCGCCCTCACCGACGCCCTCGTACGGCGCCTCGAGGCACGCGGGGGAGTGGTGCAGTGCGGGCGGCACGTGCGGCGGGTCGTCGTGCGCGACGGGCGCGCGGTCGCGGTGCGCCTCGCCGACGGGGAGACCGTCCCCGCCCGGCGCGCCGTCCTCGCCGACGTGTCCGTGCCCTCCCTCTACGGCGAACTCGTCGCCCCCGAGGACCTGCCGCAGCAGCTGCTGTCCGACCTGGAGCGCTTCCAGTGGGACTTCGCCACCTTCAAGGTCGACTGGGCGCTGGACGGGCCCGTCCCGTGGCGGTGCGAGGGCGCCGCCGGAGCCGGGACCGTCCACCTCGCCGACGGGCTCGACGAACTCACCCGCTTCGCCGCCCAGCTCGCCACCGGCCGGATCCCCGACCGCCCGTTCTCCCTGTTCGGCCAGATGACCACCTCCGACCCGTCCCGCTCCCCGGAGGGCACCGAGTCGGCCTGGGCCTACACCCACGTCCCGCACCGCGTCGTGGGGGACGCGGGCGACGACGGCCTCACCGGCTCCTGGGACAAGGACGAGCAGGAACGCATGGCCGACCGCGTCGAACGCCACGTGGAGCGGTTCGCGCCCGGCTTCCGCGACCGCATCCGGGCCCGGCGGATCCTCGCCCCGCCCACGCTCCAGTCCCTCGACCGGAACCTGCACGGCGGCGCCATCAACGGCGGCACCACCGCCATGCACCAGCAGCTGTTCTTCCGCCCGGCCCCCGGCACCGGACGGCCCGAGACCCCCGTCAAGGGCCTGTACCTGGCGTCCGCCGGCGCCCACCCGGGCGGCGGCGTGCACGGCGCGCCCGGCGCGAACGCCGCGCGGGCGGCCCTGCGCCGGTCCTTCGCGCCCGGCCTGACCGGCGCCCAGCGGCTGCTGGCCCACCGCGACCGCACCGGACGCCGGCAGCCCGACCGGGGCGGACGGCCCGCATGACCCCCGCCGGCCGCCGGCCGGACACCGACTCCAGAGGAGAGGCGCGACGATGAGCGGACACGACGGACAGCCCGACGACGGCCCCGACCGCGCGCACCGGCGCCCGGAGGGCGTCAGCGACGAGACGGTCGAGGCGCTGGGATCACTGTCGAAGGCACTGGAGACCACCGAACGGGCCCGCGGCCACCTCTACAGCTTCCACCAGCTCACCGGCACCGCCGACCTGGAACTGGACCGGGCCGTGGAACTGCTGCACAAGGCCGGACACCCGGACTGGGCGGAGACCGTGCGCACCCAGGTGCTGGGCCGCAACGTGATCCCCGGCCACTGGACGTTCCAGATCGTCGAGGCGTACGACCGCACCTACTACCGGCCGTTCCGGGAGCTGGAGCAGGCCGCCGTGGAGGAGCTGGCCGACGGCCGCGACCACCTCTTCGAGGCGGAGATGAAGGAGGCCCGCAGGACCGCGGGCCACCCGCACCACACCGCCCGCCCCGACACCGACCCGCAGGTGACCGGCGGGAAGGGCGGTGACGGCGGATGAGCGGCGGCCCGCTGCGGGGACGCACCGCCGTCATCACCGGGGCCGCGCGCGGGATCGGCGCCGCCCTGGCCCGCGACCTCGCCGGACGCGGCATGCGGGTGGCGCTGCTCGGCCACGAGGGCGAGCGGCTGCGGGAACTCGCCGGCGCGCTGCCCGGGCCCGCCCTCGCGCACGAGGTCGACGTCACCGACGACGCGGCGCTGGCGCGGGCGGCGGACGCGGTCCGGACCGGGCTCGGACGCCCCTCGGTCGTCGTCGCCAACGCCGCCGTGACGGACGGCGGACTGTTCGCCGACTCCGACCCCGCGCGGTGGCGGCGCATCATCGACGTCAACCTCACCGGCAGCGCGGCCACCGCCCGCGCGTTCCTGCCGGACCTGACGGCGACCAGGGGGTACCACCTCCAGGTCGCCTCGCTGGCCGCCATCGGCGCCGCCCCGATGATGAGCGCGTACTGCGCCTCCAAGGCGGGGGTGGAGGCCTTCGCCCACTCCCTGCGCGCGGAGGTCGCCCACCTCGGCGTGGCCGTCGGCCTCGGCTACCTCACCTGGATCGGCACCGACCTGATCCAGGACGCCGACCGTCACACCGTGATGCGGGAACTACGGGGTCACATGCCGTGGCCGGTGCGGAACGTGTACCCGGTCGACCGCGCCGCGGCCCGCCTCGCCACGGCGGTCGAACGACGCAGCACAGCCGTGTACTACCCTCGCTGGCTCCGCCTGGGCCAGCCGGTACGGGCCGCGATGCCGTCGGTGGTCACCAGGGCGACCCGCCATTACCTGCCCCGCCTGGAATCCCGTGCGTCCTTGACCCACACGGAGCTCCTGGGCGGAGGGGGACGCGCGGACGAGGCGGCACGGGGCGGGTGAGGGGCCGCCCCGGGACGGCGCCCGGTCCGGGGCGGGCGCGGACTCGATCGTCGGGGCACGCGTGGTCCCGTGAGCGGAGGGCACGTCGGCCGGTCCCCGAGGGCCCGGCGGGACGGGGAGGACATCCCCGGGCGTGCCCGGCCGCGTGTCCCGGCCCGCCCGGTGTCTCCACCGGGCGGGCCGGGGGCTACGCCCCCGGGAACCTCCCCGTCGACCGCAGCGCCCAGCGGCGTTCCGCGTAGGCGAGGTCGTCCCGCCAGAGGCGGGCCGAGGCGGTGCGGACGAGGGGGCGGAGGAGGGGGGCGGCGGTCCGGGCGAGGGCGAAGCCGCGGCGGTCCGAGGCCGCCACCACCGCCTCGGTCACCGCCGTGCGCGGCCGGCCCGAGGCGTCCGGGCCCAGGGGGGTGGCGTGGGTCTCGACGACGGAGCCGACCCCCTCGCCCTCGGTGATGTGCATGACGACCGTGCGCGGCTCGGGAGCCGTGAACACCGCCCGCACCGGCACCACCAGACGACCCGCCACCTTGAACGACACGTCCACGGCGAACGCGTCCCCGTGCGGATCGTCGGGGCGGTTCGAACCGTCCGGCGCGTCGGCCACCGTGAGGTCGACGAACGAGTACGGGTGGAACCAGGCCCCGTGCCAGGGGTCCAGCCGGTTCGCCACGACGTCCTCGGGCTCGCAGACGCCCACCCCGGAGTACACCGCCGTCAGGGCGCGCGCCGGGAGCGGACGGCGCGGTACGACCGGCGCGTCGAGCGGCTCCTCACCGCCGACCGCGTCCAGCCGTACCCACACGAGCACCCCGTCGTCGTGCGCGGGGAACGGCTCCCAGCCCGCGAACGGCCCGCCGTTCAGGGAGAGCCCGTGCCAGTGGCAGACGAGCGTGCCGCAGCGCACCGGGCTGTCCCGCAGCGGCGCGCCCAGGTGGGGGCAGACGCCCGGTCCGGCGACCACGCGCCCCTCCGCGTCCCGCCAGACCACCACTTCCCGCCCCGCCACCGTCCGGCCCAGCGGGCGGTCACCGCCCACGTCGCGGGAGGCGCCCACGACGTACCAGTTGCCCGAGGGGCGTGCCTGCGCCCGTTTCAGCGCGCCGGCGATCAGGGCGGGCCTGGCGTCCCGCCAGGTGGGACGCTGCCGTTCCCACGCCACCGCGTTGCGGCGCAGGGAGAGCGGCAGCCGCCGGCGTCCGCGTCCGTCGCCCGCCGTCACGCGACCTCCCCGACCACCCGCGGGGCCGCCGGCTCCGCCGCCGTCAGCGGAGGGCGGTCGGGCACGCGGACGGCGGCGCCGCGGGACCGCAGTCTGGCGGCGGCCACCCGGACGAGTCCGTCCGCGGCGACCGCCGTCCGCCGCCTGCGCGGCACCACCGCCCGCCGGTGCAGCACGGCGTACCCGTCCTCGGCCACCGCGTCCAGGATCCCGCCGTACAGGACGAACGCGGTGCGGATGCAGGGGCGGGACACCGGTTCGAGCATCGCGAGGCCCGGCGCCGCCTGCCGGTACACGCCCCGCGTCAGCCCCTCGAAGGCGCGCAGCGCCGAGGTGATGCGCGGGTCGCGGCGGCCGGTGTCGCGGCTCCACCGCAACAGCTCCCGGTCCACACCGTGCGCGGCGAGCAGGTCGGCGGGCAGGTACACCCGCCCCCGGTCCAGGTCCTCGCCCACGTCCCGCAGGAAGTTGGTCAGCTGGAAGGCGACGCCGAGGGCCGCCGCGTGCGGGGCCGCCGTCCCGCGGTCGGTGACCGTGCCGAGGACGGGCAGCATCTGCAGCCCGATCACCGCGGCCGACCCGTGCATGTACCGGCGCAGGGCCGCGTAGTCGGCGTAGTCGGTGACCACCAGGTCGGACCGCATGGCGGCCATGAAGTCGGCGAAGTGGGCGTGGTCGATGCGGTACCGCCGGGCCGTGTCGGCGAGGGCCCGCACCACCGGCTCGGCGCTCCGCCCGTCCCGCAGCCCCTTCTCCAGCTCTCTCTCCAGCGCGGCCAGTCCGGCGTCCCGGCGGGCGGTGTCCGCGCCCGTGCCGAGCGCGTCGACGATGTCGTCCGCCCAGCGGGCGAAGCCGTACAGGGCGTGCACGGCGGGCCGCCGCTCCACGGGCAGCAGCCGGGTGGCGAGGAAGTACGTCCGGCCGTGCCGGGCGTTGAGCCGGCGGCAGTGGCGGTACGCCTCGCGCAGTGCCGGATCCGTGACGCCCGCCGCGTCCAGTTCACGCTCGGTCATGCGGGGCCTCCTGTGCGGAAAGCGAGGTGGACGCGCGTCCGGCGGGGCCGCGGGCGCCGGTGACGCGTGCCGCGGCCAGTTTCCCGGACAGCAGCACGGTCGGCACGCCGACGCCGGGGGTGGTGCCGCAGCCGGCCAGCACCGCGTTCTCGGCGGAGCGCACCAGGTTCCTGGGCCGGAACGGGCCCGTCTGCGCGAAGGTGTGGGCGGTGGCGAACGGCGTGCCGGCCGCGTGCCCCTGCGCGGCCCAGTCGGCGGGCGTGACCACGCACTCCGCCTCGACGGCGGACGCCAGCCCGGTCAGACCGCGCCCCTCCAGCTCCCGCAGCACCGAGTCGCGGTAACGCGGCGCCAGGTCCGTCCACTCGGCCGCGCCCGGCCCGATGTCGGTGTTCGGGCACGGCGCGAGGACGTAGTGCAGATGGCGTCCCGGCGGCGCGAGCGACGGGTCGGTGGCGGTGGGCCGGGTGATCAGCAGCGACGGGTCGCTCATCAGCCGCCCGGCACGGGTGAGCTCGTCGAAGGTGCCGCGCCACGCCTTGCCGAAGGAGAGGGTGTGGTGGGCCAGCTCGGGCCAGGTCCGGTCGGTCCCGAGGTGCAGCACCACCGCCGAGGGGGAGTGCCGCAGCCGCACCGGACGCCGGGGCGCCCCGCCGAGCAGCCGGTAGGCGACGGGCAGGTCGGGGGTGAGGACGACCGCGTCGCAGGGGATCCGCTCGTCGCCCGCGACCACCGCCGTGACCCGGCCGCCGGAGCGCTCCAGCCGGGTCACCTCCCGGCCGAACCGCAGGTCGGCGCCCGCGTCGGCGGCGGCGTCCGCCATCGCCTGCGGCAGCGCGTGCATGCCGCCGCGCGGGAAGTACACGCCGGCGACCGTGTCCATGTACGCGATCACCGCGTACGCGGCCAGCGCCCGCGCCGGGGGGACGCCCGCGTACAGCGCCTGGAAGGAGAACACCCGGCGCAGCCGCTCGTCCTTCAGGAAGCTCCCGATGCGCGTGTCCAGCCGTCCGAAGCCGCCGAGCGCCGCCAGCCGCACCAGGTCCGGGTGGAGCAGGCCCAGCGGCGAGTCGAAGTTCGCGTCGATGAACCGGCGCATCTGCGCCCGGTACAGCCGCTCCAGCCAGTCCCGCATCCGCAGGTAGCCCGCCGCCTCCCGAGCCCCGGCGAACCGCTCCACCTCGGCGGCCATCGCCTCGCCCCCGGTGTGCACGTCGAGGCTGCTGCCGTCGGCGAACCGCGCCCGGTAGGCGGGGTGCAGCTCCACCAGCTCCACCCGCTTGCGCAGGCTGTCCCCGACCGCGGCGAACGGCTCGTCCGCCAGGTCGGGCATGGTCAGCACGGTGGGCCCGGTGTCGATCCGGTACCCGTCCAGCTCCGTCCGCCCGGCGCGTCCGCCCGGCAGTCCGTCGCGCTCGACGACGGTCACGCGCCGGCCCGCGCCGAGCAGGTGCAGCGCCGCCGACAGACCGGCCAGCCCGGCCCCCACGACGACGACATGGTCCGTGCGCCCCGGAACGGTACGGGTCACCGCCCGGCCCCCGCTCCGGCCGCGTGCCCGCACGGCACGCGGCGCCCTGCCGTACGGCCGTCCGCGGGCCCCGCCGTCACGCGGACGGACGGCACCCGGACGGTGGGTCCCGGCGGGTGAGCCGGGCGCGGCGCGCGCGGCCCGAACGCCGCGCGGTGTTCCTTGGCCCCAGTGGGGAGCATCCGGTGTCTTCCTCTCATCGGCATGCGCATCGCTCCGGTACGCCGGACGACCGGCGCATGCCTTCCCGGTCGCGCCCGTCGTCTCACGCCCGAGTGACCCGGATCCGACCGGGCACACGGACGGAAACAACTGGTCACGCGGATGCGTACGGAGTCGTGTCGTACGGAGGAGGGTGGTGCCGGCGTGCTGGACGCGGACGTCGCGATCGTCGGGGCGGGGGCGGCCGGGCTGTCCCTGGCCCACCGGCTGGCCGGGCCCGGCAGCGGGGACCGGGCGCCGTCCGTCGCCCTGCTGGACGCGCCGCCCGGACCGCTGCGGCCGCCGCGCCGCACCTGGTGCTTCTGGGAGGCGGGCCCCGGCCGCTTCGACGCCGCGGTCACCGCGTCCTGGCGGCGCCTGCGGGTCCGCGACCCCGCCGGGCGCGGCATCGACGGGGACATCGCGCCGCTGCGCTACAAGATGATCCGCTCCGACGACTTCGAGCACCTTGTCGCCCGCGACCTGGCGGACCGCGCGGACGTCCGGCGCGTGGAGGGCACCGTCGACACCGTGGAGGACGTGCCCCGGGGAGCGCTGGTCCGGCTGCGCGACGGCGACGGCCACGTCCGCGTCGTCCGGGCCCGCTGGGTGTTCGACTCCCGTCCGCCGGGCAGCCTGCCGGCCGCCCGCACCACGCTGCTCCAGCACTTCCACGGCTGGTTCGTGCGCACCGCCCGGCCCGCCTTCGAGCCCGGCACCGCCGAACTGATGGACTTCCGCACCCCGCAGCCCGCCGACGGCCTGTCCTTCGGCTACGTCCTGCCCCTCGGCCGGCACGACGCCCTGGTGGAGTACACCGAGTTCTCCCCCCGGACCCTCGCCCCCGACGCCTACGAGGCGGCCGTACGGCACTACACGGACGACGTGCTGCGGCTCGGCGACCTCGAGGTGCTGTCCACCGAGACGGGCGTCATCCCGATGACCGACGCGGTGATGCCCCGGCAGACCGGCCAGTCCGTGTTCCGCATCGGGGCCGCGGGCGGCGCCACCCGCCCCTCCACCGGCTACACCTTCGCCGGTCTCCAGCGGCAGACCCGGGCCGTCGCCGCCGCCCTGCGCGAGGGCCGCCGCCCGGTGCCGCCGCCCGCCCACTCGGCACGCTCCCGGGCCATGGACGCCGTGCTGCTGCGCGCCCTGGCCGGCGGCCGCGCCGACGGGCCCGCCCTGTTCTGCCGGCTCTTCGACCGCGTCCCCATGCGCCGGCTGCTGCGGTTCCTCGACGGCGACACCCGCCTGCACGAGGACCTCGCCGTCGGCCTGCACGCACCGGTCGGCCCGATGCTCCGCTCCGCGCTCGAACTGCCCGGCCTGCCCCGCCGCCCCTACGAAGGCCCCTGACCGCCCCGGTACGCCCAGTCCCTGCCATCCCGGAGACCCCATGACCCTCCTGCGCGACGAGAACCTCGCCGCCGCCTTCGACCACGCCGCCCGCAGCTACGACACCCTGGTCGCCGCCAACCCCGGCTACCACGCCCATCTGCGCCGCTCCGCACGCCGGCTCGGCCTGCCCCGCGGCGGCGAGGGGCTGCGCGTGCTCGACCTCGGCTGCGGCACCGGCGCCTCCACCGCCGCGCTCGCCGAGGTGCTGCCGGGCGCGGACATCACCGCCGTGGACGCCTCCGCGGGCATGCTGGAGCGGGCCGCCGCCAAGATCTGGCCGCCGAACGTGACGTTCACCCACGCGCCCGCCGAACGGCTCGCGCAGGACGGCGTGACCGGCCCCTTCGACGCGGTCTTCGCCGCCTACCTGTTCCGCAACGTCACCGACCCCGACGCCGTACTGCGCACCGTGCGCGCACTGCTCGTGCCCGGCGGACGCCTCGCGGTGCACGAGTACGCCCTCGGCGGACGCCGCACCGACCGTGCCGTGTGGACCCTGGTCTGCCGGGGCGTCGTCCAGCCCGTGGCGACCCTGCTCGGGGACGGCGACCTGTACCGCCATCTGTGGCGCAGCGTCGTGGAGTTCGACACCGCCGACCGGTTCGCGGACCGGCTGCGGGCGAACGGCTTCGACCGTGTGCGCCGCCTGCCGCTGCCCGGCTGGCAGACCGGCATCACCCACACCTTCACCGGGCGCCGGCCCTGCACCGTGCCGGAGGACGCGCGATGACCCGCCCGCACCGCCCCGCCGCCGCCCGCCGCGGACGTGACCGCCGCGCCCGCGTGCTGATGCCCCCGCCCGGCGCGCCGCGCGTCGACGGCGACCGCCGGCCCGGCACCGCCGTCGTCGGCGGCGGCATCGCCGGACTGGCCGCCGCCACCGCCCTCGCCGAACGCGGCGTCGCCGTCACCCTCTACGAAGCCCGCCCCTACCTGGGCGGACGCGTCGGCGGCTGGCCCGTCGACCTGAAGGACGGCACGCCCGCGACGATGAGCCGCGGCTTCCACGCCTTCTTCCGCCAGTACTACAACCTGCGCGGCCTGCTCCGGCGCACCGACCCCGCCCTGGAACGCCTCACCCCGCTGCCCGACTACCCGCTGCGGCACAGCGACGGCACCTGCGACAGCTTCCGGCACGTGCCCCGCACCCCGCCGTGGAGCGCGCTCGGGTTCGCCGCGCTCAGCCCGTCCTTCCCGCTGCGCGACCTGCCCCGGATGGACGCGGCGGCCGCGCTGCCGCTGCTCGACGTCCGCGTGCCCGAGGTGTACGAGCGCCTCGACTCCGTCAGCGCGCACGACTTCCTCGACGCGGTCCGCTTCCCGCGGAGCGCCCGGCACCTGGCGTTCGAGGTGTTCTCGCGCAGCTTCTTCGCCGACCCGCGGCTGCTGTCGGCCGCGGAGATGGCGCTGATGTTCCACATCTACTTCCTCGGCTCCTCCGAGGGCCTGCTGTTCGACGTGCCGGCCGCGCCCTTCCCCGCGGCCCTGTGGGAGCCGCTCGCCGCCCTGCTCGACCGGCACGGCGCGAACCTGCGCACCTCCACCCCCGTCGAGCACGTCGAACCCCTGGACGACGGGGGGTACGCGGTCGCCACCGACCGGGACGAGCAGCGTCACGACACCGTGGTGCTCGCCCTGGACGCCGTCGGACTGCGCGCCCTCGTCGACCGCTCCGTCCGGCTCGGCGACACACCCTGGCGGGAGCGGGTCGCCCGGCTGCGCAACGCCCCGCCGTTCCTGGTCTCCCGCCTCTGGCTGGACCGCCCGGTCGCCCCCGACCGGCCCGGCTTCCTCGGCACCAGCGGCTACGGCACCCTCGACAACGTCAGCGTCCTCGAACGGTACGAGGACGAGGCCGCCCGCTGGGCCGCCCGCACCGGCGGATCCGTCGTCGAACTGCACGCCTACGCCCTGCTCCCGGAGTCGTCCCCGGAGGTCGAACAGAAGCGGCTGCTCGACCAGCTGCACCGCGTCTATCCGGAGACCCGTAACGCGGCGATCGTCGACGCCCGCCACGAGTGGGGCACCGACTGTCCCCTCTTCCCGGTGGGCGGCCACGAGGACCGGCCCACGGTCCGCACGCCCGACCCGGGCCTGGTGGTGGCCGGCGACCTGGTCCGCACGTCCCTGCCGGTCGCCCTGATGGAACGCGCGGCGACCACCGGCTTCCTCGCCGCGAACGCCCTGCTGGAACGCTGGGGCGTACGGGGCCAGCCGCTCTGGACGGTCCCCGACCGAGGCCGCAGCGCGGTGCTGCGCGGGCTGGCGGGGGCGGTGGGGCGCCGGAGGTGACGGGAGGGGAGCGTGACCGCTCATGTCCGGGGAGCGTGACGCTCACGCTCCCATCCCGTCAGACCACCGTGTCCGTGACCGCCGGGTCGGTCCTGCCGGTCAGGCGGGCGGCGCCGGCCCGGACCATGGCGAGGGCGCGCGGGAAGTCGTACAGGTGGTCGGCGAGGATGTCCAGGCCGGTCACCAGGGAGTGCGGCGGGACGTTGCGCGCGGACAGCACGTCCGCCGTCCAGCCCAGGAAGTCGGTGAACACCTCCACGGCGTCCACGTAGAGGGCGGTGGCCAGGAAGTCCACGACGTGCGCCAGGTCCTCCGCCGTGCGCTCCCGCTGTGCCTCGCTGTACTCCCGCATCGGCGGGAAGCGGCGTTCCAGCTCCGTCAGCGTCTCCTTGACCAGCCGGCCGCGCGACTGGGCGACCACGCTGTACTCCTGGTCGGCCAGGTGCGGCAGGTCGTCGACGGCCTGCCGGACGCCCGTGGGCCTGTCCAGCCCGGCCTCCAGCACGGCCGCGGCGCCCCGCGCGTCCGGGGCCCATCCGTCGGCGCCCAGGGCGCGCGCGTACCGCCCGTCCACGCCGAACGCCCTGCCTCCCGCCACCACCGGCACGCCGACCGACCGGCAGGCGGTGATGGCGGTGTGCGCCCGCGGCAGATGGGTGGGGATCGACCCGGACAGCAGCACGGCGTCGGAGTCGGTGTGGTGCTGGTGGGCGACCAGGTGCGGCGTCGGCGTCTGCGCGCCGAGGTAGTCCACCTGCCAGCCGCGCAGCCGCAGCGTCTCGGCGACCAGCCGCGCCGGGAACGCGTGCCACTCGCCGTCCACACAGCTCACCGTGACCCGGCCCCGGCGGGCCGCCGGCCGGATGCCGGGGGACAGATGCGCGAGGGCGGTGATCACCCGCTCGTTGATCGCCGTGGCGGCGTGCTCCTGGGCGACGCTGATGCGGTCGGCCGCCCACTCGACACCGACCCTCGCCTGTACTGCCGCGACCACGTCGAGCAGCAGGTCCTCCTCCTGCCAGCCGTCCGCCAGGGCGCCGCGGACGACGTCGACGGCGTCGTACTCGTCGCCCTCGATGACCGCCTTCCACAGCGCCTCGCCCAGTTCACCGGCCGAGGACCGGGGCCCGCTCATGCCTTCCTCCGTGCTCGTCCGCCCCCACCGGCCGGCGCGCCGTCGTCCGCCGGGTGGCCGTTGCGCGGGGCGCCGATGGCGACGACGGCCATGTCGTCGTGCCGGCTGCCCGGCTCCAGCCACTGCGCGGCCAGCATCTGTACATGTTCCACCAGCGCCTCGCCCGGCATGCCGCCGCATTCCCCGAGGGCCTGCCGCAGCCGCTCCTCGCCGAACAGCTCGCCGCCCAGGGGCCCGCCGCGGGCCTCGGTGATGCCGTCGGTGTAGAGCAGGCACGTGTCGCCGGGGGCGAGGACGGTCTCCACGGTGCGCGCGGTCACCTCGGGCAGCGCGCCCACGAGGGTGCCCTGCGTGGGCATCTCCTCGACCCGGCCGTCCGTGCGCACCACGAGCGGCGGCAGATGCCCGGCGCTGGTGAGCCGCAGCCGTACCGAGCCGTCGTCCCGGCGGTCCACGGAGGCCAGCACCAGGGTGGCGAACCGGGCGTGGTGGGAGGTGAGCAGGGCGCTGTTGAGCATGCGCAGCACCCGGAGGTGGTCGGAGGCGAGCGGCAGCAGCGCGTGCAGCGTGTTGCGGATCTTCCCGGTGAGCACCGCCGCGTCCAGTCCCTTGCCGGCCACGTCGCCCAGCGCGACGAACGTCTCGGCGGACTCGTCCGGGCCGGGGTGGACGTCGTAGAAGTCGCCGCCGACCCGCTCGTGGTCCATGGCGGTGCGGTAGCGGCCCGCGTAGTCGACGCCGTGCACGCGGCTCAGCGGCGGCGGCAGCAGCTCCCGCATCAGGGTGCCGGTGATGGCGGTCTGCTCGCTGTACAGGCGTGCCGCCGACAGGGCGGTGCCCGCGCGTGAGGCGAACAGCCGGGCGAAGACCTCCTCCTCGGACGAGAACCCCTTCTCGGTGTCCGAGCGCAGCAGGATCAGAGCGCCGGCGGGCACCCCGTGCCCGGGCAGCGGCGTGACCAGCACGGAGCCGACCGGCCCGGAGAAGCCCTCGGGGACCACCCAGTCCGGTACGGCGTCCGGGTTGATCCAGCGGGCCGGCACCGGAGGGAAGCCGCGCAGGGCCTCGTCGAGGCCGGGGACGGTGAGCGGGTCGATCTGCCGGGTCTCCCGCACCACCCGCTGCCCGCGCAGGGCGTGGGTGACGGCGTACCGGTGGCCGGTCGGCGGGGTGATCAGCACGGCGGCCTCGGCGAGGTGGTCGGTGGCCATCCGGGCGGCGACCTCCGCGCAGCGCGGCACGTTGAGGGAGGACAGCAGGGTGCTGAAGAGGCCGGAGGTGGCGTCGGCCCGCTCACGGGTCTCCCGTACGGCCGCCTGAGCCCGCACGAGGTCGGTACGGTCGAACAGCCACCAGGCCACGTGGCCGTCGCCGGTGGGGGAGGGCCGGGCCTCGTAGGAGCGGTCGCCGAAGGTCCCGGCCGGCGTGTCCGTCGTCGGGACGTCGGTTCCGGCGACCTGGCGCCGGTGCGCGTCGGCCAGCCAGGACGGCGGGGTGTCGGGGGCGGGGGAGGCGGCGGTGAGGCGGCGGGCGGCGCGGTTGCGGCCGACGATCCGGCCGCGGGCGTCCAGCACCAGAACGGGGCAGGGCGCGTCGTCCCACGTGGGAACGGATCCGTCGCGCGTATCGCACGGACCGGCGCCGGAACCGGGGGAAGGAATCACGAACGAGGTGCGCGCCGCGCACCCACCCCCTTTCTCGTCGGCGTGAGCAGGTACGGCGGCAACGGTCCCCCATCTGTGCCCGCGAAGCAACCTGCCCGCTCGGCCAGGCCGTCCATGCGACGCCGCGTACCCCGGAACAGGTGTTTCATGTCCGGCGGACGGCAGGACGGTCCCGGTCGGCCGCGGTCACGGCGTCCCGTACGGCCCGGTGCACGGCGCGCGCCAGCCGCGCCCCCCACAGCGACCGGGGCCCGGCGAACGCGTGCGCCTCCCGGTGCGGGGCCGGGGCGTCGGCGACGACGCACACCGCGTCGGTGGGGGTTCCGGAGCAGTCGTACCCGCTCTCCACCAGCGCCTGGACCTTCGCCTCCGTGGCGGTGGCCACCGCGTTCACCAGGGCCGCGTCGGACAGCGCGGCCGGCACGGCCACCACGACGTTGACGGTGCCGGGATCCGGGGCGCCCGCCGCGCCCTCACCGGGCCACGCGGCCCAGCCGCGCACGTCGATCCCCGCTGTGACGAACGCCTCGGCCCCCGCGTCACGCGCGTGCGCGTACGACGACACGTCGGCGGCCGTCATCAGGCCCACCCCCTCGCCGCGCACGCCCGCGTCCGCGGCGAGGGAGGCGAGGTGCCGCTCCGGGTCGGTGCGCCGGTAGCCGTGCGCCACCTGCGCGTTGAGGACCCAGGCACGCTCGCCGATGCCGCCGCCCAGCACCGCGCTGCTGATCATCCGGCGCCCGGGCCCGGCGGTCCACAGCAGGGCGTGCAGCCGTTCACCGCCCTCGGTACGGGTCAGACGGCGCGGAGCCGGCAGGGCGGGCGTGGCGGGGTACGGGGGCAGTACGGCGGTCACCGTGCGGGGCTCCTTGCGGGGGGTCGGCCCGGCCGATCGTAGGCCGTGCCGGGTCCGCGCCCCGCGCCGGGGTGATCACCCGGAGACGGCCTCCGGCGCGCGGAAGCAGGCGGTGACGGTCTTGCCGTGGGGGCAGGGGCGGGCCTCCCACGTGTCGGCCAGGACGTCGACCAGCAGCATGCCGCGCCCGCCGACCCGCTCCTCGCTCGGCTCGCGCGGCGTGGGCAGGGAGGCGGACCCGTCGTGCACCGAGATGTGCAGGCAGCGGGTGTCCCACGACATGACCAGCTGTGCGTCGGTACCGGCGTGCACATGCGCGTTGGTGACCAGCTCCGACACCGTGAGCAGCACGTCGTGGACCGTCTCGGGAGCGGTCTCGTCCCACCCCAGGGAGGCGAGGTGCTCCTGCGCCCAGTCACGGGCCGCCTTGACACCCTGGCCCATCGGCAGGGAGCGGGCCCAGCCCACGGTGCGGACCGACGATTCCTTCATGAAGTCCTTTCCGGTCATCTCCGGTCATCGGCCTGCCGTCCGCACGGATGCGTGCCGGACGGTGCGGGCGAGGGGCCGGCTCAGCGCCGGCCGCCGCGCAGCCGTCCCAGCAGCCGCTGGGCCTGCGCCCGCCGCCGGGGGTCGGCCGCGGCCCGCCGCAGCTGCTCGGTCGTGCGGCGTCCCTGCGGACTCCGGGCGAACTGCTTGATGCGTTCCACCATGCCGGGCATGGCAGCTCCTCTCGGTAGCGTCGGCGGTGTCGTCCCCGCCGTCCTTCGTCTACCTCTCTACCCCCTGCGGCCGGGTACAGCCCGGCGCGGGGCGGGAATCTCAAACACCGCCCGATCCCGACGCGTTGACGATCGCCGACCGTGAGCAGCGCCTCGTGACCGGATGTGTTTGCCGCCCGGGTCTGCGGCAAACAGGTGTCCATGACCGAACAGAACAAGAACGCGAACCAGAAGACCTCGACCGCCGGGTCCACGGCGTCCAAGGCCAAGTCGGCCACCGCGCAGGCCGCCGACAAGACGACCGAGTCCGCGAAGAGCGCCGCCGACGGCGTCGCGGGCAAGGCTGCTGACGCCACGTCGGCGGCCGCGTCCGGCACCCAGCGCGCGGCCCGCGCGGCGAACGGCGCCGCCCAGTCCGCCGTCAAGGGCGTGGAGGCCGGCCGCCGGGCCGTCGTCACCGCCTCCGGGCAGGTCGCCGCGGGCGCCAAGACCGCATGGACGGTCATCGCCAACCGCAGGCTGGTCGCCGCCGGCGCGGCCGCCGGACTGACCGCGCTGACCGCCGCCTCCTACGCGGTGGGCCGTCGTGCGGAACGTCACACCCACGGGCCCCTGACCCGGATGACCGGCGGACGTATCTGACGGCACCGGGGGCCGGAGCGGACCGACCCCGTTCGCGCGGCGACGCCCCGGCGGGGAAAGATGTCTCCGCAAGCGTGACAACCGACTTTTTGCGGAGGAGTGGGCACATGCAGCACGAGCGAGCGGGCGGTCCGGCCGGTCCCGAGGATCTCGTCGACGTCGCTCGGCTGGTCACGGCGTACTACGCGCTCCACCCCGACCCGGACGACCCGGGGCAGCGCGTCGCGTTCGGCACCTCGGGGCACCGCGGCTCGTCGCTGGCGGCCGCGTTCAACGAGGACCACATCGCCGCGACCAGCCAGGCCATCTGCGAGTACCGCGCCGCACAGGGCACCGACGGACCGCTCTTCCTCGGCGCGGACACCCACGCCCTCTCCGAACCGGCGCGGGTCACCGCCCTGGAGGTGTTCGCCGCCAACGGCGTGACGGTGCTCATCGACAGCGCCGACGGCCACACGCCCACCCCGGCCGTCTCGCACGCCGTGCTCACCCACAACCGGGGCCGCGGCACGGGACTCGCCGACGGCGTCGTCGTCACCCCGTCCCACAACCCGCCCGCCGACGGAGGGTTCAAGTACAACCCGCCCAGCGGCGGCCCCGCGGGCTCGGACGCCACCGGCTGGATCCAGGAACGCGCCAACGAGATCATCCGCGGCGGTCTGAAGGACGTCCGCCGCATCCCGTACGCCCGCGCCCTCGCCGCGCCCGGCACCGGCCGGTACGACTTCCTCGGCACGTACGTCGCCGACCTGCCGGACGTGCTGGACCTGGACGCGATCCGCGCGGCCGGCGTCCGCATCGGCGCCGACCCGCTGGGCGGGGCGTCCGTCGCCTACTGGGGCCGGATCGCGGAGGAACACCGGCTGGACCTCACGGTGGTCAACCCGCTCACCGATCCCACCTGGCGGTTCATGACGCTCGACTGGGACGGCAAGATCCGCATGGACTGCTCGTCGCCGTACGCGATGGCGTCCCTCATCGGGCAGCGCGACCGCTTCGACATCGCGACCGGCAACGACGCGGACGCCGACCGGCACGGCATCGTCACCCCGGACGCCGGCCTGATGAACCCCAACCACTATCTCGCCGTCGCGATCGGCTACCTGTACGCGCACCGCGAGCGGTGGCCCTCGGGAGCGGGCGTCGGCAAGACCCTGGTGTCGTCCGCGATGATCGACCGCGTCGCCGCCGACCTGAAGCGTGAGCTGGTCGAAGTGCCGGTCGGCTTCAAGTGGTTCGTGGACGGACTGAGCGACGGGACGCTCGGCTTCGGCGGCGAGGAGTCGGCGGGGGCGTCCTTCCTGCGCCGCGACGGCTCGGTGTGGACCACCGACAAGGACGGCATCATCCTGGCGCTGCTCGCCTCCGAGATCACCGCGGTCACCGGGAAGACGCCGTCCCGGCACTACGCCGAACTGACCGCGCGCTTCGGGGAGCCCGCCTACGAGCGGATCGACGCCCCGGCGACCCGCGAGGAGAAGGCCCGCCTGGCGAAGCTCTCGCCGGTCCAGGTCACCGCCGACACCCTGGCGGGGGAGCCGGTCACCGCGGTGCTCACCGAGGCGCCCGGCAACGGCGCGCCCATCGGCGGCATCAAGGTGACCACGGAGAACGCCTGGTTCGCGGCCCGCCCGTCGGGCACCGAGGACGTGTACAAGATCTACGCCGAGTCGTTCCGGGGCCCCGAGCACCTGCGCCGGGTGCAGGAGGAGGCCAAGGGGGTCGTCCTGGCGGCGCTGGGCGGCTGAGCGGATGCCGTCGTCCCGCGCCGTGCTCACACGGCGCGGGACGACGGCGTGCCGGCCGGATCGTCAGGCGGCCTTGCCGGCCGTGCCCGCCAGCCGGGTCCGTCGGCCGGATCCTTCAGCCGGACATGTCAGCCGGACATGTCAGCCGGCCTGGATCCCGGTGGCCGACGGGGTGGTGAGCCCGGCCGGCACGGACGTCCCCGGGGGCAGCGTCACGGGGGCCTCCTCGGACTGCTGGAGCACGGTGTCGCCGGGCCCCTCGGCGGGCGTGCCGGCGCCGGTGGACAGCTGGGACCAGGCGCCCAGGGCCAGGGCGATCGCGGCGGCCGTCCCCACGACGCGTCCGATCCGGCGCAGCCGGGCACGCCCGTCGAGTCCGCGCCAGGCGGGGCCCTCCCAGGGGTCGTCGGGGTGCCAGAGGTCGCCGACGGCGTCCGCGCCGTCGTGGCGGGGCGGCCGCGGTGGTGCCTGAGGCGCTGGGTGCGGGGACCGCCCCGCCGCCCGTTGCCGTGCGGAGGGCTCCTTCGGGGCGGACGTGCGGATGGCGTGCTCGCTGTCCATGAGGAACCGCTGCCAGACGTCGTCGGACAGGGACGGCACGCCGTCCTCCCGATCCCGCGGCGCTCCGCCGTCGTCCGGTCTCTGCGCGGTCACGTCCGTCCATTCCTCTCGTGTGCCGGAGCCCGCCGGCGACACCACGGCGCACGCGCACCCCCGGGCCCGCCAGGATCATTGCACAGCGCGGAAACGACGAGACGGCGGACCGGCACGCGGGTACGGACGGCGGACACGGGGTGGCCGACGCGCACCGGGCGGCCAGCCGGCGCCGGCCGGGACGACGCGGATGCCGCGCCGTCCGGCGTCCGCAGCCGCGCACCGCGGCGGGCGGGCGCCCTCGTCCGTCACTTCCGCCTCCCCGCCTCTTCACGCGGGCCGAGCGGGGAGAGGCACTTCACGGTGAGGGCGCCCGTGGCCCCCCGCCGCTCGATCTCCCGCAAGGAGCGGACGACGCCGTCCACGAGCACCGCCGGAGGGCGACCACGGGCCTCCTGATCGCGGTCAGCGGCCGGCCTCGACCGGTTCGCCCTCGGGCCAGGCCGCCCGCCGCAGCCGGGCGGTCAGCGTCCGCAGCCGCTCCACCAGTTCCGGCGGCTCGTGCACTACGAAGCCGGAGCCGAACGTGGCCGCCCACACCGCCGGACGATCGAGGCTGTCGGAGCCGGTGCGCAGCAGACACGACGCGTCGTCGACCGGCTCCACCGTGCCGAGCGTCGTCGGCACCTCGTCGGCCACCTCCGTCGCCGACCCGCGCATCGTCGGCACGGCCCGGTAGCGGTACCGGTCGTACTCCCAGGAACCGGACCGCGCCGAGGCCGCGATCGAGCCCGGTGCACAAGGCCGGCGTACGGGGCCGGCTCGCCGGGTTCCACGCGGCCCTGTCCGCCGGCACCATGCCCGCACCCGGCGCGCCCTCGCCGTACTTCGCCGGGCCGGGCGGAACCCTCCGCGAACGGTTCCCGGCGGACCGGCTGCCCAGGTGGCTCGGCGAGACCGAACTCGACCCGCTCTCCGAGGAGTTCGAGTGCACGAGGTCGAGCGGGGCGCCGGCCCGCCACCGTGCCGCGGACCGGGATCGGGAGGACCTCGCCGCGTACGACGGGGTTTCGCCCGCCCATCCGTCCCTGTGCGTCGGCGGTGAACTCGACGCGTCCACCCCGTGGATGGCCGACGCGATCGACGCCTTCCCGGTCACGCTGCCCGGCCTGGTGTCCTCGCACATCCTGAAGGGCTGCGGCCACCAGGGCCGGCAGGAACGCCCCGAGGACACCGACCGCCCCCTGACGGACCGGCTCGCCGCCCTGGCCCCGGCCACGTGCTAGGTTCCCGCACGACAGCAAGCGCGTGACCCCCGGCGCGGCCGGGAAATCGGGACGGACGGCGGCGATCCATGACGTCGGAGCACACCGGCACACCGGACGCCGAGGCACCTCTGCCTCGCATCCTCTGCGACACGGCCGCACTGGCCGCTGACGGCGGCGACGGATCCGCCGGCGCGCTGTGGCGGCTCGCCGAGTCCGGCCGTCAGCTCGACGCCAACGTCGTCCGCCTGCCGCCCGGCCACCGGGTGGACACCCACCGCGAGCCCGACCTCGACGTCCTCCTGCTGGTCCTCGCCGGCCACGGCACGCTCACCGCCCCGGACGGCGAACACCCCCTGCCCACCGGCACCCTGACCTGGCTGCCCCACGGATCCACCCGCGCCCTGGCAGCGGGCCCCGACGGCCTCACCTACCTCACCGTCCACCGCCGCAGACCGGGCATGACCATCCGCACGCGCGAGGCGTGACCGGCCGGTACGCGAGGAGACGGGTGCCGAGTGCGCGTCGAGGAACACGCCGAGCGGGGGCGGGACGTCCCGGCGGGACAACACCTCGTGCGGGAGGACGAGGACGGCGTCGAGCGGTTGCGGGGGAAGTGCGCCGCGGCGGAAGGACCGTTCGTCGAACCGGTGCCCTCGCCGCGTGAGGTGCTCACCCTGCGCGGCTGCCGGCCGGAGGGTCTGCTGAGCGAGGTCCTGGCGCAGCCCAGCGGCACGCCGAGGAGCCTGGGCGACCTGGGCGTCGAGGTCCGGGACGGCGTCGTCCCGCCCTTCACGCCGGTGTGGCACGACTCCGAGGCCGCCCGCCGTGCACTCGCGGACGTGGTGCACGACCTCGAGAACGGTCTCTCCTGCTTCGAGGAGGTCGTCGCGCACCTCGGACGCTGTGGTGTCAC
The DNA here is from genome assembly GCF_002899455.1 of Streptomyces sp. DH-12. GTDB lineage: Bacteria > Actinomycetota > Actinomycetes > Streptomycetales > Streptomycetaceae > Streptomyces. Next base: position 6,922,169 of record NZ_PPFB01000001.1, read on the forward strand.
CGTCGTGCTCGAGCGAACCGCGCGAGCGCGGGCCGCCGAGCGGCCCACGGAAGAGGAAGGGAGACGCCCACAGCAGCTCCGCCCCGGCCCCGCCGGAGCACGGCCCCGTGGCCGTCACGGGATCGCTGCTCGCCGTGGTGCCGCCGGTCCTCGCCCTCGGCCCGCCCCAGCGCTTCCGGCGCAGCGGTCCGACCGCCGGCGTCGTGCAGTGAACGCCCACGCAAGGAGTCACCGCCCCACATGACCGAGTCCACGCCCGGCCCCCGTCCCCGCGCCGCCCTCGCCATGTCCCCGGACGCCGCCGCGGCCGTCCTCGACCCCGAGACCCGCGCCGCCCTCGCCGCCCTGTGCGATCTCGCCCCGACGGTGCTGGGGGACCTCACCACGCCCGCCGCCCGCACCGTGCTCGCCGACCGCGAGCTGCTCGTCACCGGCTGGGGCTGTCCACCCCTGGACGACGACGTGCTGCGGGCGGCGCCCCGGCTGCGGGCCGTCGTGCACACCGCCGGCAGCGTCCGCGGCCATGTCACCGACGCCTGCTGGGACCGCGGCGTCGAGGTGTCGTCCGCCGCCGCGGCCAACGCCGTGCCGGTCGCCGAGTACACCCTCGCGATGATCCTGCTCACCGGCAAACGGGTGCTGGAGAGCGCCCGCGAGTACCGCACCGCCCGCGTCCGCGCCGACTGGCCGCGCACCCCCCGCTCGGTCGGCAACCACCGCCGTGCCGTCGGCATCCTGTCCGCGTCCCTCGTCGGCCGCCGGGTGATCGACCTGCTGCGCCCGCACGACGTCGAGGTGCTGCTGCACGACCCGTACGTCGACGACGACGAGGCCGCGCGGCTCGGTGTGCGGACCGTCGGACTCGCGGAACTGTTCCGGCGCAGCGACACGGTCAGCGTGCACACCCCGCTGCTGCCCGAGACCCGCGGACTGGTCTCCCGGGACCTGATCGGCGCCATGCGGCCCGGCGCCGTGCTCATCAACACGGCACGCGGCGCGGTCGTCGACCAGGACGCGCTCACCGACGCCGCCGTGGCCGGCCGCATCCGCGCCGTGCTCGACGTGACCGACCCCGAAGTCCTGCCGCCCGACCACCCGTTGTGGGACTGCGAGCACGTCCTGCTCACCCCGCACCTCGCCGGCTCGCAGGGCAACGAGTGGCGCCGGCTCGCCGACACGGCCGTCTCCGAGGTCGCCCGCTGGGTCTCCGGAGAGGGCTTCCTGCACCCCGTCCGACGCGAAAGGCTGGCCTTCCTCGCCTGAGCGTTCCGTTCGAACTGCCCGCCGGGGGCAGGCTGCTCACGGCCTCCTGACGCTGGGCCGGCCCGGCAGCGCCCTGCCGCACCTGCCGGGCCGCCCGTCCCGGTCAGGGAGGCGCTCCGACGGACTGGAGGGCTGCGCCAGGACGTTCCTCGCCGTCGGCCCGGACGCCCCGTCCCCGGAGCGGACGGTGACCGATGTGCGTGCGGACGACGGCGCCGTGGGGGCGGTCCGGGGGAGGTGCGCCACCCGCGCCGCGCCCGTGGACGCGGCCGGCCTCAGGTCCGCGCGTCCGACGCCCGCTCCGGGGCCGGCGTGCCGCCGTCGGGCGCGGTGTAGAACACCGAGGTGCCCTGCTTGGTGCGCTGGGCCTGGTTGCGCGCGACGAGACCCTCCAGCGTGGAGCGGACCACCGTCACCTTGACGGCGCGTCCGGGATGCGCCGCGCCCAGCGCCGCGGCGACCTCCGCCGCCGAGCGCGGCTCGTTCTGCTCGTCCAGATGCCGGCGGACGAGGTCGACCAGCTTCGGCGCGTCGCCCTTGGCGGGAGCCGAAGTCTTCGCCGAGGCCGTTGCCCTGCGCGGCGCCTTCACCGCCGACGCCTTCTCCGCGGGCTTCGCGGTGGCCGGCTTGCGCGCGGACGTGGCACGGGCGGGCTTCGCCGCATCGGCGGACGTGCCTCCGGCCGTCGTCGAGGAGGCGTCCTCGGCCTTGGCCGCGGTGCCCGCCGTCACCTTCTTCCGGGACCGCTTCGGCTTCCCCGCCCCGGACCTGAGGCCGCTGCGTCCGCGCGGAGCGGGCACGGTGGTCTGACCGGACACGGCCGCCTTCTCGGCCGGCTCCTCGGCCTGCTGTTCGTCCGAGGACTCGGTGACCGAGGCGGGTTCGACGCCGCCCCCGGCGTCCGCCGCGGGAACGACAGGCGCCGCGGCACCCGCGGGCGCGGCCGCCAGGTCCAGCGCCTGCTGCATCTTCACCAGCAGGGCGTGATCGCGCTGGAGCGCGGCCAACTGCCCCTGCAGCTCCGCGATCTCGGCGCTGACCCGCTCCTGCTCCTTGCTGTTGCGCTCGAGGTCGTTCGCGACCTGGGCGACGTACTGCGACGTGAGATCGGTGGTGGCGACGGTCGAATGGTCGGACATGTGGGTGTCCTTTCGTCGTGGGGTCTGCCGGTGGCCAGTCATGGTACGGCCGGGCGGGGTTGACCGTTTCTCCTCCGCACACTCCCGAAGGGGTGCCCGGTTGACGTCCGTGGGACTCGAGGGGGCTCCGCTCACCGCCCACCGCTTCGGCTCCGACCGCGGCGGCACCGTCGTCCTCGCCGTCCGAAGCGTGACGTGCGGTGTCCGCGCGTCCGGGTGACCGCCGTCACCGGCTGGAACGCGGCCCGGCCGTCCGCGATCGAGGTGGACGGCGAGGACGCGGGAGGGAGCCCCGGTCAGCCACCGGCCGACGGGACCGGTCCGGCACCGGGCCACCCGTCGAGGCGTCCTGCACGATTCACTCCTTCGTGGCAGACCACGCCGACGACGGGCGCACGGACGGCTACGGGAACCACCCGGGCACCGCGCTCCACGACTCGGCGTACGACGGCGTCCGGTCCACGACGGGCGGGGGCGCCGTGTCGGACGTGCGGATCCCGGACGCCACCGTCGGCGGGTCCGACGACGGCGCCGGCTTCCCCGCCAGGGGCAGGGGCCGGGGCGGCGCCACCCTGACGCACGTCACCCTCACCGGTTCGGCGGAAGGTGACGTGCTGATCGAACCAGGCGTCACTTTCGTGATCGGCCGGCAGGCGTTCACACGCCGATTGCTCCGTCCGGCGGGCCCGCACCCCACGCCTGGGTGCGGGCCCGCCACCCGTACGGCCCCTTGTCAGGGGGTGCCCCGCCGCGGGCGGCACCGGTTGCGGGCGGCGCGGACGGGGGACTTCGCGCGGACGCGTGCGGGGAGCCGAGGCGTTCACGGGAAGACGAAGTCACGCTGAGGGCATGGCTTCAATGATCGACTGCCCGGACCGTGCGCCCCGCGCCGCGTCCGGCGCCGCCCGGCGGCCGTCAGCCGGACCCGTCCGCCTCCGCACCGGGGTGTGGCTGCGGGCCGTCGTCCTCGTCGTCCTCGCCGCCCTCGCCGGGTGCGGGGCGGGCAGCGGCACGGACGTCCGGGACGACCCGGCCGCCACCGGCAGCACCGCGCGCGAGAACCCGTCCGCGACCGCCCCGGTGGCCGGAGCGGCCGGCACCGCGCAGGGCCGCCCGGCCACCGAGGCGCCCGCCGTCATCCCCGGCCTCGGCCCCCGCGCCCGGGCCTGGATCCCGGCCGGCGCCCGCCAGGTGCTCGTGGTCACCGGGCGCGACCGGAACGCCAACCACTCCGAGGCCGTGCTGTACCGGCACACCGGCACCGGCTGGGAGGCCGGTCCCGTCTGGCCCGCCCGCAACGCGCTGAAGGGCTGGACCGACGACCACCGGGCGGGCGACCTGCGCTCGCCCATCGGCGTCTACACCCTCTCCGACGCCGGCGGACTGCTCCCCGACCCCGGCGCCCGGCTGCCCTACGACCGGTCGGACGGATTCGTCGTCAGCGGCACCGGCTTCGAGGGCGAACCGCTGGAGGGGTCCTTCGACTACGTCGTCGCCATCGACTACAACCGCGAACCCGGTACGTCCCCGCTGGACCTGACCCGGCCGCTGGGCGCCGACCGGGGCGGCGGCATCTGGCTGCACGTCGACCACGACGGCCCCACCCAGGGCTGCGTGAGCCTGCGGGAACAGCACATGCGGGACCTGCTGCTCGCCCTCGACCCCGCGTTGCGCCCGGTGGTCGTCATGGGCGACGCCGCGTCCCTGCGCGCATGACCGCCGCCCCGGACGGGCCGGCACGTCCGGGGGCGATGCCTGTCCCCGGGACGCGGCTCCAGCCTTTCTCCCGCGCGGCCGTCATCGCCGGCCGGGACGTGTTGCCCGGGCGGGGTCCCACCCGCGAGGCGTGCGACGCCGGCCGGTAGGCCGGTGCTCCGGGCCGTGGAAGCGCCCGGTGGCGCGCACGCGGCCGAACGCGGGGCAGGAGGTGACCGGCCGCGGCGACCGGCCACTGCCCCGTGCGCGCCCAGCGCTCCGGTGCCGTCGGCGGGGCGGCCCGCTCGGCGCCGCTCGGCGCGGAGCGCCCGTCGCTGAACGTCCGCACCAGCCGCCGCTCGCGGTGCGCGCCCCGCAACGCGTGACGGCAGGCCGCCCCGTGCCCGACGCACGCGGCCGGGCCGTCCTCGGCGTGCGGCATCGGCGCCGGGACCGCCGCCCGCCCGGCGAGGCCGCTGCCGTACGGCTGGTCGCGCACGGCCGGCGGGCCGGCGGTGAACCGCTCCACGCCCGCGTCGAGCACCTCGTCGTGCGCACCGGAGTACGGCGCCCCGCGGTCGGAGAACGGGTCACGCCGGCCCAGCCGTTCGCGCACGCCGCTCGTTCGCCCCGTCGTTCAGTCCGCGCCACGGTCCTCCTCCCGCTGCGGCCGTCCGGGCGGGGCGGACTCGCCCGCCGTCAGATGCTCCAGCACCTCCACCAGTTCCTGGCACGCCCGCTCCACGGACCGCCGGGTGTTGTGCTGCTCGGTGATCACCGCGGACAGCAGCAGCGAGGTCAGGGCCGCCGCCGCGTTGAACGCCTGCAGACTGACCATGATCTGCAGGTCCGACAGATGCGCGAACGTGCCCGCCCGTCCGGTCGCCGCGTCCGTCGCCAGCAGGGAGGCGAACAGGGCGCACAGCATGCTGCCGGGCAGCTCGAACCGCAGCGCCGCCCAGATCAGCAGCGGCTGGACGGAGAACAGCAGACTGTCCGAGCCGTGCGTGGCGAACGGCACGAGGACGCCCGCGACCGCCGCCAGGCCCAGCGCCTCCTTCCAGCGTCTCCAGTGCACGGGGGAGCGCGCCCGGGGCAGGATCAGCAGCACCGGGGCGACGAGCAGCACCCCCATCGCGTCGCCCACCCACCAGGCCAGCCACACCGGCCAGAAGCGCCCGGCCGGCAGGTCGCCCGTGCCGAGGAGCATCAGCGCGCCGGTCGTGGAACTGACCAGCATGGCGGCGAACCCGCCGAGGAACACCAGGCTGAGGCAGTCGCGTAATCGGCCGAGGCCGGTGCGGAAACCCGCCCTGCGCAGCAACAGGTACGCGCACAGCGGCGCCACGGTGGCGCCGAGGAGCACGCCCAGCGAGGACCACTCCAACGACGTGAGACGGACGAGCACCAGCAGCGCGCCCAGGGTGATGCCCGGCCAGCAGCGCGGCCCGAAGAGCAGCAGGGAGGCGACGGCGACCCCGGTCGGCGGCCAGACGGGGGACACCACCGAGCCGTCGACGGTCAGTTCGTACAGCAGCCCGAGGCGGCCCCCGGCGTAGCAGCAGGCGGCGACGGCCAGCGTCTGGAGCGCGTAGACGGCCGGTGCACGGAGATCCTGGCGAGCCACCACACCTGCCATCACACACCGAGGCGGCCGCGACGGCGAGGCGGGAGGCGCGGGGCTGTCGGCCCTATGGCTGACCGCCCAGCCGGTCGTGCCCGATCACCAGCACCGCCGCGTCGTCGTCGTGCCCCACCTCGGTCGCGCCCTTGATCACGGCGGCGGCGAGCGCGTCCGCGTCCATGCCCGCCACCGCCGCGATGCCCGCGAGCCGCGAGACCTGCTCCAGCCCCTGGTCCAGATGCAGCGACGGACCCTCCACGACCCCGTCGGTGACCATCACGAACACCCCGCCGGAGTCCAGCCGGTACCGGGTCACCGGGAACACCGCGCCGGACTGCACGCCCAGCGGCGGACCGCCCTCGTCGTCCGTCACGCCGGACCGCCCGTCCGCGGTGGCCCACACGCACGGCAGATGACCGGCGCGGGCGCTCTCCAGCAGCCGGGTCCCCGGGTCGAGGCGCATGAAGGTGCAGGTCGCGAAGAGGTCCGAGCTCAGCGTCAGCAGCAGCTCGTTCGTCCGCGCCAGCAGTTCGCCCGGGTCGCTGTCCACGGAGGCCAGCGCCCGCAGCCCGACCCGGACCTGCCCCATGAAGGCGGCCGCCTCGATGTTGTGCCCCTGCACGTCGCCGATGGACAGGCCGATCCGCCCGTCGGGCATGGTGAAGGCGTCGTACCAGTCGCCGCCCACGTTGAGGCCCTGGTTGGCGGGCACGTACCGCACCGCGAGCCGTACGCCGTCGGCGGTGGGCAGCCCCCTCGGCAGCATCCCGCGCTGCAGGGCCACGGCCAGCTCCACCCGGGAGCGCTGCACCTCCGCCGCCGCGCGGGCCTGGGCCGTCAGCGTCCCGAGCCTGGTCAGCAGCTCGTCGCCGTGGTCCTTGGAGCCGGTGCGGGACATGGATCACCCACTCGGACGGGGACACTCCCGGCCCCCCCGAAAGGGGTGAACGGGAGAAAAGCCGCATGTATCAGGATGATAGGCAGAACGCGTTTGGCCGGGCCAGTCGGTGTGAAGGCTGGCCGCATGGAGCAGCGCGAGATCATGCAGCGGAGCGTCGGCATCCTCACGGAGGCCCTGGAGATGCGGCGCCGGCTGCGCGCGGACCCGGACGCCGACGTGACCGCCGACAGTGCGGTGGCCGGACTCCTGGAGGACATGCTGCCGCGCATCCAGCTCCCGGCTGACGCCACCGCGCGCGAGGTGGCGGAGATCGTCACCGAGAAGCTCGGGCCGGCCATCGTGCAGATCACCTCGGCGCTCACCTTCGCCTTCGTCCAGCTCGCCGAGATCCACGACGAGGGCCGCACCGACGTGTCGTCCGCCGACGTCCTGCGCTCCATCTCGCTGCACTACGAGACCGGAAGGGATTGAGCCGTTGCCGAACCGCCTTGGGGCACACGGCGGTTGAGGAGCGGGTGAATGGGAAGGGTTGCCCCGCGATCCAGCTCGACAACGATGTCACCTCTTGGACGGAGGCCCCCGTGCCCAGATCGTCGCGCTCAGCGCCAGGCGGCCCGCGCCGGACGTTCCCCGCCACCCTCCTCACCCTGCTGCTCTCCGCCGTGCTCGCCCTGTCCGCCCTCACCGCGCCCGCGCAGGCCGCCGGGCGGGGCGGCGTCTGGACCGTGCACCAGCCCGGCGCGCCGCGGGACGGCGTCACGGCCGTCGTGCGCCTCGACCCCGCGGACGGCGCCCTCACCCTGACCGCGCGCAAGGGCGCCACCACGGTGCTCGAACCGGCTCCCCTCGGCATCGTCACCTCCGCAGCCGACCTCACCTCGGGACTGCGCGCGGAGTCCCGGCACACCCGGCAGGTGACCGAGCGGTACGCCATGACCACCGGCAAACGGCTCCGCCGCACCGCGCGCATGACGGAGACGCGGTTCACCTTCACCGGCCGGGACGGCGCCCGCCTCGGCCTGGTGGTCCGGGTCGCCGCCGACGGCGTCGCCTACCGCTACGTCCTGCCCGGCCCCGGCACGGTCACGGTCCGGCGGGAGGCGTCCGCGTTCCGGCCGCCCGCCGCCGCGCGGGCCTGGCTCACGCCCTACTCGGTCAACTACGAGCGCCTGTACGCCCCGGCCACCGCGGCGGGCGCGGCCGCCGGCGCCTACGCCTACCCGGCGCTGTTCCAGGCCGGGGACACGTACGCCCTGCTCACCGAGTCGGACGTCGACGGCCGGTACGACGCGAGCCGGCTGGTCCACGAGGGCGACGGGCGCTACGCGGTGCGCCTGGCGGACCCGGAGGTGACCTCGCGGGGGCCGCTGGCCACGCCCTGGCGGACGGCCGTCGTCGGCGACCTCGCCACCGTCACGGAGTCCACCCTCGTCGACGACCTCGCCCCGCCGTCGCGCATCGCGGACACCTCGTGGATCCGGCCCGGCAAGGTCGCCTGGTCCTGGCTGGACGGCTTCGGCGCCGCACAGCGCGACCTCGCCGCCCAGCAGCGCTTCGTCGACCTCGCCGCGGCCCACGGCTGGCCGTACACCCTGGTCGACGACGGCTGGAAGACCACCGACTGGATGCCCGAGCTGATCGCGTACGCCCGGCAGCGGGGCGTCGAGGTCCTGCTCTGGGTGCACTACAGCGACCTGGACACGGCGGCCGAGCGCGCCGAGTTCCTGCCCCGGGTGAAGCAGTGGGGCGCGGCCGGACTGAAGATCGACTTCATGGACTCCGACTCCCAGGAGCGCTTCCGCTGGTACGACGCCGTCCTCCGGGACACCGCCCGGCACCGGCTGCTCGTCAACTTCCACGGCGCGACCCTGCCCAAGGGCGTCCAGCGGACCTGGCCGCACGTGATGACCCTGGAGGCGGTGTACGGCGCCGAGCAGGGCACCGTGCCCGCGGCGGGGCTGACGGCGCTGCCGTACACCCGCAACGTGGTCGGCTCGATGGACTACACGCCGATGGGCTTCCAGTTCGGCACCCGGACCGTCTCCGACGCGGCCGAACTGGCGCTGTCGGTGGTCTTCGAGTCCGGCTTCCAGAACTTCGCCGGCTCGGTCGCCGCCTACCGGGAGCGGCCGGAGCTGGCCCGGTTCCTGGAGCAGGTGCCGGCCGTGTGGGACGAGACGCGCCTGCTGTCCGGGCGGCCCGGGGAGAGCGCGACGTTCGCCCGGCGCCACGGCGACCGCTGGTTCCTGGGCGGCGTCCACGCCGGTGCGGCCGGGACGGAGCGGGTGCCGCTGGACTTCCTGGGCGGCGGGCGCTGGCTGGCGGAGGTCGTCCGGGACGGCGAGGACGGCGGGCTGCTGCGCGAACGGCACCTCGTCACCCGCCGGGACGCCCTGGAGGTGCCGACGGCCGAGCACGGCGGATTCGCCGCGCAGGTCTGCCGGTTCACGCCCGGCCGCGACACCTGCGACCGGCCGGTGACCCGGCTGCCGCTCACCGCGCTCACCGCCGGTCCGGCGCGCGCCGAGACGGACCCGGGAGGCTCCGTCGCCGTCACCGGCCGCTTCGCGGTGGAGGAGTCCGGGCCCGCCACGGAGGTCCGGCTGACGCTCGGCGCCCCCGACGGCTGGACCGTCGACGGCGAGGACCCCACGGCCGCCGGACTGCCCGCGGGGGAGGAACTGTCGGGCGACTGGACCGTGCGGGTGCCGTCGGACGTGCGGCCCGGCGGCTACGACCTGACCGTGCGCGCGGAGTACCGCACGCCCCACCGGCCGGGCTCCGGGGTGCTGCGGGCGGAGCGCCCGGTGCGGGTGTTCGTGCCGGAGCCGGGCGTCACCTACGTGAGCGACCTGCCGTTCATCACCGGGCGCAACGGGTGGGGGCCGGTCGAGCGCGACATGTCCAACGGTGAGCGCGACCCCGCCGACGGGCGGCCGCTCACCCTGCGGGGCGCGGTGTACGACAAGGGCCTCGGGACGCACGCGGCCGGCGAGGTGGTCGTCGGACTCGACGGCCGGTACCGGCGGTTCGCGGCCGTGGTCGGGGTCGACGACGAGGTCGGCGGCAAGGGCACCGTGGCCTTCGAGGTGCTCGGCGACGGCCGGAGCCTGCTGACCACCGAGGTGCTCGGCGGCGCCGACCCGGCCCTGCGCGTCGACGTGGACGTCACCGGCGTACGGCAGTTGACCCTGCGGGTGCTGGACGGCGGGGACGGCGTCGACTCCGACCACGCCGACTGGGCGGACGCGCGGCTCACGCCGTAGCGGCGGACGGGCGGGTCCACGGACGGAAGGGCCGTGGACCCGCCCGGCCGGCGGACACGGGCGTGCGCGCAGACTTGACAGTGTACGCACAAGTAGCGACGCTCCCGAGGGGGGATCTGTGCGGATCGTGGCGCCTCGCAGGGCGAGTTCGGCCATGACCGCTCCGTCGACGGAGGGACCCGCCGGTGACCACCTCTCGCACAGGACGACCCCTCGGGGTCGTGACGCTGCTCCTCCTCGTCCTGGCCGCCGCGCTCACGCCCACCTCCAGTTCCGCCGCCGACGGCCCCTGGTGGGACCCGGTCGCCAGGCCCGTCCCGGACTCGCGGATCGATGTGACCGGTGAGCCGTTCAAGGGGACCGACTCCGCCGGCCGGGTGCGCGGATTCGTCGACGCGCACAACCACATCATGTCCAACGAGGCCTTCGGCGGACGGCTCATCTGCGGCAAGGCGTTCTCCGAGAAGGGCGTCGCGGACGCGCTCAAGGACTGCCCCGAGCACTATCCCGACGGCTCCCTCGCCGTCTTCGACTTCCTCACCAACGGCGGTGACGGCCGCCACGACCCGGACGGCTGGCCCACCTTCGCCGACTGGCCCGCGCACGACTCGCTGACCCACCAGCAGAACTACTACGCCTGGATCGAGCGCGCCTGGCGGGGCGGCCAGCGCGTGCTGGTCAACGACCTCGTCACCAACGGCGTCATCTGCTCGGTGTACTTCTTCAAGGACCGCAGCTGCGACGAGATGACCTCCATCCGCCTCCAGGCCCGGCTCACCCACCGGATGCAGGACCACGTCGACGCCATGTACGGCGGGCCGGGCAAGGGATGGTTCCGGATCGTCACCGACAGCGCGCAGGCGCGTGAGGTGATCGAGCAGGGCAAGCTGGCCGTGGTGCTCGGCGTCGAGATGTCGGAGCCCTTCGGCTGCAAGCAGGTCCTGGACGTCGCGCAGTGCGACCGGGACGACATCGACGCCGGCCTCGACGAGCTGTACGACCTGGGCGTGCGCAGCATGTTCCTGTGCCACAAGTTCGACAACGCGCTGTGCGGGGTGCGTTTCGACTCCGGCGCGCTCGGCACCGCCGTCAACGTCGGACAGTTCCTGTCCACCGGCACCTTCTGGCGCACCGAGCCGTGCACCGGCCCGCAGCACGACAACCCCATCGGCCTCGCCGCCGCCCCCGGCGCCGAACGACACCTCCCCGCGGGCGTGGAGGTCCCGGCCTACGACGCGGACGCGCGGTGCAACGTGCGCGGGCTGACCGACCTCGGCGAGTACGCCGTGCGCGGCCTGATGCAGCGCACCATGATGCTCGAGATCGACCACATGAGCGTCAAGGCGGCCGGCCGGGTCCTCGACCTCTTCGAGGCCGCGTCCTACCCGGGCGTCCTCTCCTCGCACAGCTGGATGGACCTGGACTGGACCGAACGCGTCTACCGGCTCGGCGGGTTCACCGCCCAGTACATGAACGGCTCCGAGCGGTTCGTCGCCGAGGCCGGGCGCACGGAGGAACTGCGGGACACGTACGGCGTCGGCTACGGCTTCGGCACCGACATGAACGGCGTCGGCGGCTGGCCCGCCCCGCGCGGCGCGGACGCCCCGAACCCCGTCCGCTACCCCTTCCGCAGCGCCGACGGCGGTTCCGTCCTCGACCGGCAGACCACGGGGCGGCGCACCTGGGACCTGAACACCGACGGAGCGGCGCACTACGGGCTGGTGCCCGACTGGATCGAGGACATCCGGCGCGTCGGCGGGCAGGACGTGGTGGACGACCTCTTCCGGGGCGCCGAGTCCTACCTGGGGACGTGGGGCGCCACCGAACAGCACCGCCCGGCGGAGAACCTCGCCCGGGGCGCCCGGGCGACGGCCTCCTCCACCGAGTGGAACCCGTTCACCGACCATGCGCCCGCCCGGGCCGTGGACGGCGACCGGGGCACCCGCTGGGCCGGCGACCGGACCGACGACCAGTGGCTGAGCCTCGACCTCGGCGCGACCCGCCGGGTCGGACGCGTCACCCTCGACTGGGAACGCGCGTACGCCGCTTCGTACCGCGTCGACGTGTCGGCCGACGGCACGCACTGGCGCACCGTCCGGTCCACGACCGCGGGCGACGGCGGGCTGGACACGGCCGTGTTCACCCCCGTCGAGGCCCGTCACGTCCGCCTGCGGTTCCTGGACCGGGGGACGCGGTGGGGATATTCGCTCCGCGAGGTCGGGGTGCACGGCGGCTGAGGAAGAGGAAGCGCGCGCCGGGTGCTCGCCCGCGCCCCTGGTCGTGGCGGCCCGGTACGGCTTCTCCGGCCCCTCGGCGCGACACAGCCGTCCGGCCACGGCTGTCTGCCGCGCCTCGTCGCCGCACCCCTCACGGAGCATGCCTCGCTCCTCGCGGAGCGGCACGAGGCCGGCGACCCGGCGGCGACCGTCACACGGGGCGGCGGGCGCTCCGCGGAAGGTCCTCCGCCAGCAGAGCGCGCACCGCGTCCAGCGCCGCGGCACGGTCGGCCGGGACCAGGCCGATGCGGGTACGGCGGTCCAGGACGTCCTCCTCGTCCAGCGCGCCCTCGTGCCGCACGGCCCACAGCACCTCCGCGCCGGTGACCGGGTGGCCGGGCAGGACCGGCCCGGTGAGACGGGGGTCGCGCTCGGCGAGCGCCAGGACCGCCGGCGCCTCGGTGCCGTGGCGGCGGACGAGGCGACGGGGCGCGGGCAGGCCGGCGAGGGCGTGCGGCGGAGCCGCGCCCACCAGGGGCAGGGAGGCGGTGGTGGACGGGCCGGCGGCCAGACCCCGGAGCCGGACGGCCGCGTCGACGGCGTCCTCGGCCATCCGCCGGTACGTGGTGAGCTTGCCGCCGACCACCGTGACGACGCCCTCCGACGAGGTCAGCACCGCGTGGCGCCGGGAGATGTCGGCGGTCCGCGGCGGCGCGTCCGCGTGCTCCGGCGCGGTGTCCAGCAGGGGGCGCAGACCGGCGAACGCGCCCACCACGTCGTCGCGGTGCACCGGTGCGTGCAGGACCGAGCCGAGGACGTCCAGCAGGAAGCCGATGTCCGTCTCCGGGGCCTCGGTGACGTCGGGGACGTCGCCGTCCACGGGTTCGTCGGTGAGGCCGACGTAGACCCGGCCGTCGTCCTGGGGGAGGACCAGGACGAAGCGGTTGGTCTCCCCGGGCACGGGGATGTGCAGTCCCGCGGTCAGCGGTCCGAGGCTCTCCGGGCGGAGCACGAGGTGGGTGCCGCGGGAGGGGCGGATGCGGACCCCGTCGACGAGGCCGCCCGCCCACACCCCGGCGGCGTTGATCACCGCGGAAGCGCGGATCTCGCCCTCCTCGCCGGTGCGCTCGTCCCGGACCCGCGCACCGGTCGCGGTCAGCTCCAGCGCCCGGACGCGGGTGAGGATCCGCGCGCCGCGCGCGGCGGCCGTACGGGCCAGCGCGGTCACCAGCCGGGCGTCGTCGGTGAGCCGCCCGTCCCACGACAGCAGTCCGCCGCGCAGACCGTCGAGCCGCAGCGCGGGCGCGAGATGGCGGGTCTCCACCACGGAGAGCCGGCGCGGCGCCGGGAGCGTGGCCCGCGCCGTGCGCGCCGCCAGCCGCAGGGTGTCCCCGGCGTGGAAACCGGCCCGAGCCAGGGCCGCCTGACCGCGCGACACCAGCGGGGTGAGCGGCAGCACGAACGGCTGGGCGTGGACCAGATGGGGCGCCGTGCGCTCCATCAGGATCCCGCGCTCCACCGCGCTCTCGTGGGCGACGTCGAGGCGGCCGGAGGCCAGGTAGCGGAGCCCGCCGTGGACCAGCTTGCTGCTGAAGCGGGAGGTGCCGAACGCCAGGTCGTGAGCGTCGACGGCCACCACCCGCAGTCCGCGCGCCGCGGCGTCCAGGGCGGCGCCCGCGCCGGTCACGCCGAGGCCGACGACCAGCACGTCCACGGCGTCGCCGTTCACGGAGCCGGTCAGTTCGCGGGCGCGCCGGGCGGCGGACAGGGACGAGCCGCTGAGGGGGGTCATGGCGTGAGGGTCCTCTCCAGGATGCCGCGCAGCTCGCCGAGGAACGCCCCGGCGGTCAGCTCGGGGTCGTCCTCGTCGGTCATGGTCCGCAGGGACAGGGTGAAGGACTGCACGATCAGCAGCACCGACCGCGCCTGCCGTGCGACGGGCGCGACGCGCACCGAGCCGTCGGCGTGCCCCTCGCGCAGCACGCCGGCCAGCAGCTCCAGCAGGGCCTCCTGGCTCGCCCCGCGGCGGTCCAGCACGTAGGGGAGGAGCAGCTCGGGGTCGACGTCGAGGATCTTGCGGAAGAGCGGGTGGGCCACGAAGTCCCGCACCGCGACGACGAGTCCCTCGGTGAGCAGCTCCCGCGCGGACACGTCCGGTCTGCGCTCGGGCATGGCTCCGGTGGCCACCGCGATCCACTCCCGGGTCATCAGGTCGCCGACCAGGGACCGTACGTCGGGCCAGCGCCGGTACAGCGTCATGCGGGAGACACCGGCGCGGCGGGCCACGTCGGTGAGCGTGGTGCGGCGGACCCCGACGGCCAGCACGCAGTCGCGTACCGCGTCGAGCACCGCGTCGTTGTCCGAACCTGCCGAGCTGTTGTGACGAATAGGCGTCATGTGTCACAGTGTAACGCCACGTGAGGCCGTCGGGCGACGGCATCGCTCTCTTCCGACCCGTGAGGACGACAGACATGGACATGCTCTGGAGCGGCTGGGGCGACCCGGAGCGGGCGGCCCCGCTGCCCGGCGCGGTGACCGGGCTGCTGCGCGACCTGCTCGGCGTCAAGCCGCGGGAGACGGCGCCCGTCGCCCTGGAGGACCTGCCCGTCCCCGCGAGCCCGCTCGCCCCCGACGCGCACCGCGCCCTCGCCGCCGCGCTGGGCGACGAGGCCCACGTCCGCACCGACGCCGAGACCCGCGTCCGGCACACCCGCGGCAAGTCCACCCCCGACCTGCTGCGCATCCGCGGCGGCGACCTCGCCGCCGCGCTTCCCGCGGCCGTCCTGCTGCCCGCCACGCACGACGAGGTGCTGGCCGTGCTCCGGCTGTGCGCGGAACACGGCCTGACCGCCGTGCCGTTCGGCGGCGGCACCTCCGTCGTCGGCGGCCTCGCCCCGGAGGCGCGCGGCCCCTTCGTCGCCCTGGACCTGCGGCGCATGAACCGCCTGCTCGACCTCGACCCGGTCTCCCGCACCGCCACCCTGCAGCCCGGCCTGAGGGCGCCGCAGGCCGAGTCGCTCCTCGCCGGACACGGCTTCACCCTGGGCCACTTCCCGCAGTCCTACGAATGGGCCACCATCGGCGGCTTCGCCGCCACCCGCTCCAGCGGCCAGGCCTCCGCCGGGTACGGCCGCTTCGACGAGATGGTCCTCTCCCTGACCCTCGCCACCCCCGAGGGCACCCTCGACACCGGCCGCGCCCCCCGCTCCGCCGCCGGCCCCGACCTGCGCCAGCTCCTCCTCGGCTCGGAGGGCGCCTTCGGCGTCATCACCTCGGTGACCGTACGCGTCCGCCCCGTGCCGCGGACCCGCGTCCACGAAGGCTGGAGGTTCCCCACCTTCGACGCGGGCGCCGCCGCCCTGCGCCGGCTCGCCCAGGACGGGCCCCGCCCCACCGTGCTGCGCCTGTCCGACGAGACCGAGACCCTCGTCGGCCTCGCCCACCCCGAGGCGATCGGCTCCGGCGGCCTCCGGGCGGACGGCTGCACCGCCGTCGCCGGCTACGAGGGCACCGAGGAGGACACGACGTACCGGCGCGAGCGCGCCGCCGCCGTCCTGCGGGAGTGCGGCGGCACCCCTCTCGGCGAGGAGCCCGGCCGGCGCTGGGCCCACGGCCGCTACGCCGCGCCGTACCTGCGGGACGCCCTCCTCGACGCCGGGGCCTTCGCGGAGACGCTGGAGACGGCGACGTTCTGGTCCCGTCTCCCCGGGCTGTACGCCGCCGTCCGCGACGCCCTCACCGCCACCCTCACCGGGGCCGGCACCCCGCCGCTGGTCATGTGCCACATCTCCCACGTCTACGAGAACGGCGCCTCCCTGTACTTCACGGTGGTGTCCGCGCAGGGCGAGGACCCGGTGGCGCACTGGACGCGCGCCAAGCACGCCGCCAACGAGGCGATCCTCGCCGCCGGCGGCACCATCAGCCACCACCACGGCGTCGGCACCGACCACCGCGACTGGTACCTCCGCGAGGCGGGCCCGCTCGGCGTCGACGCACTGCGTGCGGTGAAGCGCCGGCTGGACCCGGCGGGGGTCCTCAGCCCCGGCGTCCTGCTGCCGTCCGACTGACCGGCGCCGGTCCCGCCCCGGGGCGTGGCGCAGGCCCGCCGACCGGCTCCCCCTCCCGGGCCGTGGTCGCCGGTCGCACGCCGCGCCCTCCCTTCCGGGCCGTGGCCGCCGGCCGCACCGCCCGCCCCGGGCCACCGGGCCGGTGACCCCGCCGGTCACCACGCCCCGCCCGGGCCCCGCACCCCCCTTCCCTCCCGTCGGCCGCCCCCGGAGGCACCCGATGCGACAGTTCACCGCCGTCGTCAATCCCACCGCGGGCGCGGCCGGTTCCGCCGCCGTGCTGCTCGCCGTCGCCCGGCATTTGCGCGAGGCGGGCGCGGAACTGGTGACCGAGTACAGCCGGAGTCTGGGCCACGCCAGGGAACTGGCGCTCACGGCCGGGCGGTCGGGCCGTACCGTGCTGGCCGTCGGCGGGGACGGCATGGCCGGCTGCGTCGGCGGCGCCCTCAGCGGCACCGGTGCCACGCTCGGCCTGGTTCCGGCCGGCCGGGGCAACGACTTCGCCCGGGCGCTCGGCCTGCCCCGGGACCCGGAGACCCTGGCCGCGCTCCTGCTGCACGCCGAGCCGCGCCCGGTCGACACCATCGAGGTCACCTCGGCCGCGCACGACCGCGCCGTCGTGCTCGGCAGCGTCTACGCCGGGGTGGACGCGCTCGCCAACCGGCATGCCAACCGCTCCCGCCTGCTGCGGGGTTCGGCGTCCTACTACGCGGGCGGCCTGCGGGCCGTCACCACCTGGCGCCCGGCCCGCTACCGGGTCACCGTCGACGGCACGGAGCACACCCACACCGGCTACACCGTGGTGGCCGCCAACTCCGGTACGTACGGATCCGGCCGCCTCGTCGCCCCGGACGCCCGGCTGGACGACGGCCTGCTGGACGTCGTCATGATCCGGGACGCGCCCCGCCTGCTGTTCTTCGCCCTGATGAACGAACTGCGCACCGGCACCCACGTGCGCCGCCCCCAGGTGCGCGTCCTGCGCGGCCACGAGATCCGCATCGAGGCCGACCGGGCGATGCCGTACGGGACGGACGGAGAGGTCGAGGCGACCCTGCCCGTCACGGCGAGGATCCTTCCGGGGGCGCTGAACGTTCTGCGGTGAACCCCCGGCCGGACGCCGTCGGGGCAGGTGAGCGGCGTTCCCGGCGCGGTGCCGGTGAACAAGCCGGGAGGCACCGGCCATTACCGGACACGTCCCAAGACTGGATCCGTTCGTTCTCTGGAACTGTTCGCGTCCTCGGCGATAGGTTCGGCGCATGACCGCATCCCGGCCGTCCCGGCCACCGCCGGGGAGCCGCCCGGTGCGGGGCTTCGCGTGACCCCCGCCCGCGTCGCGCTCCTCGGCACCGTCCGTCGTCGCGGCCGTCGCGGCGTCGGGACCGTCGCCGCGGGACCGCACGCGCCGCGCGCCGCGGGCCCGGTGCGGCGTCTCGCACCGGCGGGCGGCGCCTCCCTCCACGAGGGACGGGCCGGGGACGACCGCGCGGCCGGCGAGCCGCCCTGCCGGACCGCGTCCGTCGGCCACGGCCTCGAGGCCGACGGGGCCGAAGCCGTCCCCCGGGGCCCGCGCCCCGGAAGTCCCACCTCCCGCAGTGCCTGAGCTGCACGGACCCTTTTCGCCCGGAAGGACTTCCATGACCGAGAACCATGACGCGATCGTCACCGACCCCAAGGCGGAGGAGGCAGGCGGCTGCCCGGTGGCGCACGATCGCGCGCCGCACCCCACCCAGGGCGGCGGCAACCGTCAGTGGTGGCCCGACCGTCTGAACCTGAAGATCCTCGCGAAGAACCCGCCGGCCGCGAACCCGCTCGGCGAGGACTTCGACTACGCGGCGGCGTTCCGGTCGCTCGACCTGCCGGCGGTGAAGCGGGACATCGCCGAGGTCCTCACCACCTCGCAGGACTGGTGGCCGGCCGACTTCGGCCACTACGGTCCGCTGATCGTCCGCATGGCCTGGCACAGTGCCGGCACCTACCGCATCAGCGACGGCCGCGGCGGCGCCGGCTCCGGCCAGCAGCGGTTCGCCCCGCTCAACAGCTGGCCGGACAACGCCAACCTCGACAAGGCCCGCCGCCTGCTGTGGCCGGTGAAGAAGAAGTACGGCCAGAGCCTGTCCTGGGCCGACCTGCTGATCCTCGCGGGCAACGTCGCGCTGGAGACGATGGGCTTCAAGACCTTCGGCTTCGGCGGCGGCCGCGAGGACGTGTGGGAGCCGGAGGACGACGTCTACTGGGGTCCCGAGACCACCTGGCTCGACGACCGGCGCTACTCCGGCGACCGTGAGCTGGAGAACCCGCTCGGCGCCGTCCAGATGGGCCTCATCTACGTCAACCCCGAGGGCCCGGGCGGCAACCCCGACCCGATCGCCGCGGCCCGCGACATCCGTGAGACGTTCCGCCGGATGGCGATGAACGACGAGGAGACCGTCGCCCTGATCGCCGGCGGCCACACCGTCGGCAAGACCCACGGCGCGGGCCCCGCCGACCACGTCGGCCCCGACCCCGAGGCCGCCTCCATGGAGGAGCAGGGTCTGGGCTGGCGGAACACCTACGGCACCGGCAAGGGCGCCGACACCATCACCTCCGGCCTGGAGGTCACCTGGACCGCCACGCCGACCCGGTGGAGCAACGGGTTCTTCAAGAACCTGTTCGAGTACGAGTACGAGCTGACCGAGTCCCCGGCCGGCGCCAAACAGTGGGTGGCCAAGAACGCCGAGGCCGTCATCCCCGACGCGCACGACCCGTCGAAGAAGCACCGGCCGACGATGCTCACGACCGACCTGGCGCTGCGCTTCGACCCGGTCTACGAGCAGATCTCCCGCCGGTTCCACGAGAACCCGGAGGAGTTCGCGGACGCCTTCGCCCGCGCCTGGTACAAGCTCACCCACCGCGACATGGGCCCGAAGTCCCTCTACCTCGGCCCCGAGGTCCCGGAGGAGACGCTGCTGTGGCAGGACCCGCTGCCGGAGCGCACCCACGAGCTGGTCGACGCCGCCGACATCGCCTCGCTGAAGGAGCGCGTCCTCGCCACCGGCGTGTCCGTGTCCGACCTCGTGTCGACGGCGTGGGCGGCGGCCTCCTCCTTCCGCGGCAGCGACAAGCGCGGCGGCGCCGACGGCGGCCGTATCCGCCTGGAGCCGCAGCGCGGCTGGGAGGTCAACGACCCCGACCGCCTCACGGGCGTCATCCGCGCCCTGGAGGGCGTCCAGGAGGCGTTCAACGCCGGGCAGACCGGCGGCAAGCGGGTCTCCTTCGCCGACCTGGTGGTGCTCGGCGGTGTCGCCGCCGTGGAGAAGGCCGCCAAGGACGCCGGCTTCGACGTCGAGGTGCCCTTCGCCCCGGGCCGCGTCGACGCCACGCAGGAGCAGACGGACGTCGAGTCCTTCGCCGCGCTCGAGCCGACCGCCGACGGCTTCCGCAACTACCTGGGCAAGGGCAACCGGCTGGGGGCCGAGTACCTGCTGGTCGACAAGGCCAACCTGCTCGGTCTGAGCGCCCCCGAGATGACGGTGCTCGTCGGCGGCCTGCGGGTCCTCGGCGCCACCCACCAGCGGTCGTCCCAGGGCGTGTTCACCGCGACCCCGGGCCTCCTCACCAACGACTTCTTCGTCAACCTGCTCGACATGGGCACCACGTGGAAGCCGACGTCCGAGGACCGGACCGCGTTCGAGGGCCGCGACGCCGCCACCGGCGAGGTGAAGTGGACCGGCTCCCGCGCCGACCTGGTGTTCGGCTCCAACTCCGAGCTGCGCGCCCTCGCCGAGGTCTACGCGAGCGACGACGCCGGGGAGAAGTTCGTGCGGGACTTCGTCACGGCGTGGGACAAGGTCATGAACCTCGACCGGTTCGACCTCGTCTGATCCGCACGGCCCGTCCGGTCCCTCCGGCGTGCCGATCCACCCGTCCGGGCCGCCCCCCTCTCCGGGGGCCGGCCCGGACGGCCGTCCGCCCGAGATGCGCGCGGCGGCCGTTGCCACCAGGGTGGGAAGCGGCCCACGGCCGACACGGAGGAGGCACCGGTCATGGCGAAGGACAGCAGGAAGTCCGGGAGGGACCCGCACGAGGGCGACCACGTCGCCTGGAGCAGCCACGGCAGCGAGACGACGGGCGAGGTCGAGCGGAAGATCACCGAGCGGACCGAGGCGGCCGGACGCACCGTCGCGGCCTCCGAGGAGGAGCCGCAGTACGAGGTGCGCAGCGACAAGTCCGGCAGGACGGCGGTGCACAAGCCGTCCGCGCTCAAGAAGAGGAAGTGAGCGCCGTGGCCGCGGACGACGAGGAGACCTGGAACGAGTTCCGGAGGCTGGTCAACATGAAGCCCGGCGACCTGGAGAAGTGGCTCGGGACGGACGAGTCGCGGAGCGCGGGCCAGCACGAGGACGGCGGCGAGTCGACCGGGCACGCCTCGGGACGGCGCATCGTCGCCCTGCTACGCGCCAAGCGCGCCGACCTCACCGAGGACGACTACGCCCACATGCGCAAGGTCGTCGGCTACCTTCACCGCCACCTCGCGCAGCGCCCGTCCGGCGACGTCACCGACACCCGCTGGCGGCACTCGCTGATGAACTGGGGCCACGACCCGCTCGCCGACACCTGATCGCATCGCTATGTCGACACGTCGATTGGGAACGACCGAAAACCGTCGCACGTTGTCGGTGTGAGGTTGCACAATGATCGGAAAAGGAGATCAACTCCGGCGCGGTGCTGGGTAGACGGTCTCGTGTCCGGCTCCGGAAAGGTCCTTCAGATGCTTGCCACCGTCGACCGCTCGAACACCCTCGTCGACCTGCCGACCGTCCGCCGACGGCGCGCCCGGGCGTCCGCCGCCCCGGCCGCCGCGCCCACGTCGCCCGGGACGGCGGCCGACGTGCTGCGCATCATCGCGGACCCGTGCACCCCGACGTACGTCACGGTGTTCGCCAACGGCCGCCGACGGTACAGCTACTGGCGTCCGATCGACCCGGCCACCGGCAGGGGCGGCTGCTACGCCGCGCTGCCCACCGCCGAGTGCGACGAGCTGCAGGCGGCGGGCCGGATCACGCTCGGCGAGCCGGTCGTCGACCCCAACCGCACGACGTACCGCGTCCGTACGGCCACCCGTGTCGCCCAGGCCCCCGCCCGCGCGGTGACGCAGGAACGGCGCCGGGTGGCCTGACGGCCACCGGGCTGCCGGCCGGATCCCGCCAGGTGCCCGCCCCGGGCGCCGGCGCTTTGCGGGAACGGGGCGAGATTCTCGGTCGGACAGGCCGGTCCGGACGTGCGGTCCTCACGTCCGGCCGTGTGTGTCACCGCAGACGAGCGGCCGTTCGTACCTTCCGGTGACGCTGCGAAACGGTCACCTTCACGGACCCCTGTCCGTGTTGTTGTCATGTCCCTGATGTCATTTCTGGCCTGGGAGCGCGCCCACCCCCTCTGCAGGTACCGATGCGCCTGCCCGGACACCGGCTCCGGGCCTGGGCGACGGCCGTCCTCGCGACCGCCGTCGCGCTCGCCCTGGTCGCGCTTCCCCCCACAGAGCACCCCTGCCCCACTCGTCCCCGCAGCGGCCGCCGCGCCCGGCGTCGAGGACGACGGCGCCGACTGCCCCGTCCCCCCGTCGGGCTCGACGGCCTCCCGGGCCGAGCTCCCCGACCCGTTCCTCAGGGCGAACGGCGCCCGCGCCTCGACCCGTGAGGACTGGCGGTGCCGGCGCGCGGAGATCCGGGAGCCCGCCGAGCGGCACGTCTACGGGGACAAGCCCGCCCGGCCCGACGGCGTCACCGGGACGGTCTCCCGCACCGGCATCACCGTGCAGGCCAGCCACCAGGGCAGGAGCGCCGGCTTCACCGCGGGGGTCGAACTCCTCAGCGGAGACGGCCCGTTCCCGGCCGTCGTGGTGCTCGGCGGGCTCGGCGCGGACACCGCCGCCATCAAGAACGCGGGCGCGGCCGTCGTCTCCCCCGACCCCTACGCGCTGGGCCGGGAGGGCGCCTCCCGCTCCGCCAAGCAGGGCGCCTTCTACACCCTCCACGGCTCCTCCAGCCCCACCGGACTGCTGATGGCCCGGTCATGGGGCGTCAGCCGCGTCATCGACGTCATCGAACAGTCCGACGGCGGCGTGCTCCGAGCGGACGCCACCGGGGTCACCGGCTGCTCCCGGTTCGGCAAGGGCGCCTTCGTGGCCGGCGCCCTCGACCAGCGGATCGCCCTCACCATGCCGATCGAGTCGGGCAGCGGGGGCACCGGAGCCTTCCGCGGCATCCCGCAGGAGAGCGGGGCCCAGCCACTCAGCAGCGCCTACTCCGAACAGCCGTGGCTGGGCGACGCGTTCGGCTCCTTCACCGGCAGCCCCGCGAACCTGCCGGCGGACACCCACCAGATCGTGGGCATGATCGCCCCGCGCGGCCCTCTGATCATGGAGAACCCGCACGTCGACTGGCTGGGCGCCCGGTCCGGCAGCCTGGCCGCGCTCGGCGGCGCCGAGGTCTGCAAGGCGCTGGGCGCGGGCGGCGCATCAGCTACTGGTCCGACATCCAGGACGGCACGCACTGCGCGGCCCGCTCGGAGTGGCGCACCCCGCTCCAGCGGAACATCCAGAAGTTCCTGCTCGACTCCGGCGGCTCCTCCGGGGTGTTCAGGGTCTCGCCCGCCAAGTCCGCCGACCTCTCGGCCTGGCGGGACTGGCGGGCCCCGGCCCTCGCCGACGGCGGCACCAGCGGGGCGGCACGGGCGGCGACACCGGCGGGGACGGGGGCAACGGCGGTGACACCGGCGGGCCGGGCGGCGGCGCCGGAGGTCCCGGCACGCCGGGTGACGGCTGCACCGCGGCCTTCCGTACGGTCAACAGCTGGTCCGGCGGCTGCCAGGGCGAGGTGACCGTGCGCAACGGAGGCTCCACCGCCCTCCGCGCCCGGACCGTCGAGCTGACGCTCGCCCAGGGGCAGTCCCTCGGCAGTGTCTGGAACGGCCGGAACACCGGCACCACGGGCACGATCACGGTGCGCGACGCCGAATGGAACGGCGCCCTCGCCCCGGCCGGCTCGACCGCCTTCGGCTTCACGGTCGACGGCGGGCCGGGTGCGCCCTCGTCCCTCACCTGCACCGGCGGCTGAACGCAGCGGGCGCACCGCCCGGCCGCCGCGCTCCGCCCGCGCGCCGGCCGGGCGGTGACGCGTGGACGAGAGGAGCGGGCCCGGTCAGGCTATGGACGCCGAGATGACGGCGGACACGGCGATGTTGCAGGACGCGGTCACCCACACCGCCGGGTGGGGCTCGACCTCCACCAGCGTGACGCCCAGGCGCCCGGGGGTGACCAGGTCCACCACGAAGAACGCCACGGCCATCATCACCAGCCCCAGCACGCCGAACACCGCGGTGGACACCAGGCCCTTGCCGAAGTCGTCGTACGTCGTCCAGATCGAGGTGAACACGATGCCGCCGATGCCGAGCAGCGAGGAGCTGAGCACCACGGCCGCGTTGCGGTTGCGCTCCTGCCAGATCTGCCGGCCGAGCCTGCCCGGCAGCAGCAGGTCGACCAGGAAGATGCCGAGGACCAGCAGGACCAGCCCGAGTGCGCCGTAGGCACTGGCCCGGCCGAGTCCGTTGACGATGTCGTTCATGGGGTGCGCCGGCTCCGTAGCGTGAGGGATCGTGAAGGATCGCGGTCAAGGGCGAGCAAAATCTAGCGCACTCCCGATCCGGCCGGTCCGCGTCCCCGGCGTCCGCACCGACCCGCCCACGCGCGAACGAACTCGAGGAAACCCCGGGGTGTACCGCGACGCGGTGTCATGCCCGGGCGCTTCCGGGGCATCCGATGTCCATCGGACCGACGGACCGTAAGGGAGACGAGCATGAGCAGGGGCAGCCGGGTTCTCACCGTCATGTACATCGCCGTCGCCCTCTGGCTCGCCTTCTGCACCGTGCGCACCTGGGGGGCGGTGCCCGCGTGGACCACCCTCGCCATGGCCGTCGCCTCCCTCGCCCCCGTCCTGGGCGTGGTCCGCGAGACCGTCATCGCCGACGAACGGCGGGCCGTCGCCGCCCTGCGCGAGCGCGAGGGCCGCCGGGCGGCCTGGCGCGACGCGGCGGCCGCGGCGGTCGCCCGGGCCGAGGTGGAGGCGGCGTGCTGCGAACGCTGGTGGACGTCGTGCGCGACCGAGCACGACCCCAACTGCGCCCACCGCACGTCCTGGGGCACCACTGCCTGACCCCCCGGCCCCCTGAGCAGATGGGGCGCGTCGTGAATTCCTGATCCGCATCAGGAGGTTGACGGCTTCAGGGCAGGCTGGTCACCATGGCCCGCGACGTCGTCGACCCGCAGGCCGGCACGTGCCCGGACGTGACCGGCGACAACTCCGCGCACCGCGAACCAGGAGGGGACGGTGGGCTGACCCCGTGACCCTGCCCCGCTCGCCCTCGGGCTGGACCATGGCCGTGTTCGGCGTGCTCGCCGCCGCGCTCGGCGCGGTGGGACTGGTCTCGCCGGACACCCAGCTGTCGCTCCTGGGCCTGACGGCGCCGGGCGGGCGGGGGAGCGGTGACCACACGTCCGCGTTCGTGACGGCGTCGTCGATGGCGGCGCTCAACATGGGCGTGTACTACGTCCTGGCCGCGCTCGCGGACTGGCGGGCCTTCTTCCGCTGGACGGTGCCCTTCCGGCTGCTCACCTGCACGGTGTTCGCGGTCGCCGTGAGCACCGGCAGGGCGCCGGGGGCGTTCATCGGCGTCGCGGTGTGGGAGGGCCTGGGCGCCCTCGCGACGGGCGCGGCCCTCCGGCGGGAACGACGGGCCGAGCCCGGCGGGACGCGGCCGACGGGTACGTGAGAGTGAGGGGGGTCCCGGGCGGGACCCCCCTCGGTGCTTCTCGGGCGTGCGCGCGGATCTCAGATGCCGCAGGTCGGAGCCGACCAGTAGCGGCTGCCGCGGTGGTCGACGTGCGTGTGGTCGTCGTGGCCCGGGTAGCCGGGGCCGAGGATGCCGTTGAAGCCGTGGTTGCGGGCCTGCTTGGCCAGGGTGCACAGGGAGTGCGGTCCCGCGCCGAGGTCGGCGGCGTCGCCGTACAGGTGGCGGCTGTTGCTCGCGCCGCCCACCGCGCTGTTGCAGGACTGGGAGCGGAAACCGCTGGTGACCCGGATCGGCTGGTCGCCGAGCGCGTGCCGCAGCGCCTCCAGCTTCCACATGGTGCGCAGGGCGTTCGCCTTCGCCGTCGCGGCGCTGACCGCGCCGCCCGACCAGGTCGAGTTGCAGCGGTTCAGCTCGGAGTAGTCGAAGTGGACCGGCGTGCAGTCGTCGTCCTGGAGGGCGTACAGCTTGCTGAAGGTGGCGGAGCCGGCCACGCCGTCGGCGGCCAGGCCGTAGGCGGACTGGAAGCGCTTGAGCGCGGCGGCGGTGGCCGGACCGAACTCGCCGTCGACGGCCAGCACGGCGCCGTAGCCGGGGTAGCCGCTCAGCCGGATCTGGAGCTGGGTGACGTCGGCGCCGGACGCGCCCTGGGACAGGGTGCGGTTCCAGGTGTAACAGCCGTCGGCGTGCGCGGTCCCGGCGGTGGCCAGGGAACCCGCCGCCAGCCCAGCCATGAGCATGACAACAGAGAGGGCGAGTCGCAGTGCGCGTTTCAACATGCGGTCTCCGCTTCGGTACGAGAGATCGGGGTGAGCCACGAACCGTGTGACGCGCGTCAACCATGGGGCAAACACGCGGCCGAGCGCAAGGTGTCCCTGATCGGAGCACGCCCGCGACACGTGAGCCCTGTACGCGCCCCCGGGCCGCTGCGGAGAATGCGGTGCCGGTCCTCCCCTCCCCGTGAAGTGCCGTACGTCCCGCCCTGGTTGCACCTTCCGCCGCGGAAAGCAGGTCGATCGCCGTGCTGTTGCGTCTGCCCACGTCCCTGTCCGAAGCCCAGCGGTGTCTGGCCGAGGGGGCGGTGCCCGTCGGCGGGGCCACGCTCGTGTGGGCCCAGTGGCAGCGCGACGGCTTCCCGGAACAGGCGATGTCCCTGCGCCGGCTGCCCGAGGCCACCGTGGTGGACGGCGAGGCCCTGGGCGCCGCCGTGCTGCTGCACCAGATCGACCACCGCGTGCCGGAGGTGCTGCGTCGCGCGGCCGCCTCCATAGGCACCGGGGCCGTGCGCCGGACGGCCACCGTCGGCGGCAACATCGTGGGCAGCACCCTGCGGTGTCTGCTGCCCCCGGCGCTGGTCCTGGACGCCCGGGCGACCGTCCTGGACCGGGACGGCACCTACGAGGCGGATCTGGCGGAGGTGGTGGCCAAGCGCCCCCTGATGCTGGGCATCCGCTGGCGCCGCCCTCTGACCAGCGCCTACTACAAGGCGCCCGGCGACGCGGGCGGGCCGCCGCCCCTGGTCGTCGCCACGGCCGTGCACGCCGGACAGAACGGTGGGCGGCGGCTGTTCGTCGCCGTGCGGGACGGTGACGAGGTCGTCGGCGAGAGCGTCCCCGCGCCGGCGGACACCGGTCAGGCGCTCGACGCTCTGGACGGCACGGCCCTGGGCGGTCTGCCCGGTCAGGCGCGGGAGGCGGTGCGGCGCCAGGTGACGGACGTCCTCGGGCGTACCGCCGGCGACTGAGGGGAGCGCGCGGGGCGGCGGACGGCAGGCCCGTCACCCCGCACCTCACTCCACGGGCCAGGTGTGCACCGGCGCGTTGAGATGCATGTAGTCGATGTACTGCTGCGTCATGCGCCGCAGCGCCTCATGACGCCCGCAGTGCGCCGTCGCGTCGATGTGGTGGAACATCTCCTTCTGCCACACGGCGCCGTTGCGCCCCGTCACACACCGCTGCTCGATGATGCCGAGCAGCGGCTCCCGCCAGGCGTCGTCCATGCCGGACAGCTCCAGACCCCGGTGCGCCAGCGGCAGCAGCCGCCGCAGGACCAGCTCCGCCGCCGGCACCTCGCCCATGCCCGGCCAGTACAGCCGCGCGTCGATGCCGTAGCGGGCCGCCGTGCGCAGGTTGTCCTCGGCGGCGGAGAAGGACATCCGCGACCACACCGGCCGATCCTCCTCCACCAGGCCGCGGGTGAGGCCGTAGTAGAAGGCGCCGTTGGCGAGGGTGTCGGCGACGGTCGGCCCGGCGGGCAGCACCCGGTTCTCCACCCGGACGTGCGGCTTGTCGCGGGAGACGGCGTACACCGGGCGGTTCCAGCGGTAGATGGTGCCGTTGTGGAGGGTCAGCTCGCCGAGATCCGGGACGTCGCCGCGCAGCAGGGTCTCCGCGGGGTCCTGGTCGTCGCACAGGGGGAGCAGGGCGGGGAAGTAGCGCAGGTTCTCCTCGAAGAGGTCGAACACGCTGGTGATCCACCGCTCACCGAACCACACGCGGGGCCGCACCCCCTGCACCTTGATCTCCTCGGGGCGGGTGTCGGTGGCCTGTTCGAACAGCGGGACGCGCGTCTCGTGCCAGAGTTCCTTGCCGAACAGGAAGGGCGAGTTGGCCGCGAGCGCGACCTGCACCCCGGCGATCGCCTGGGCCGCGTTCCAGTACGACGCGAAGTCCTCCGGGTCGACCTGGAGGTGGAACTGCGTGCTGGTGCAGGCGGCCTCCGGGGTGATGGTGTCCGCGTAGGTGCGCAGCCGGTCGATGCCGGTCACCTCGATGTGCAGGTCCTCGCCGCGCGCCGCGAAGATCTGGTCGTTGAGCAGCCGGTAGCGCGGGTTCTCCGACAGGGCGCCCTCCCCGACGTCCTCGTGCCGCAGGGTGGGGAGGATGCCCGTCATGATCAGGTGCGTGCCGACGGAGCGGGCGCGTTGCTCCGCGTGGTTGAGGGCGGAGCGGATCTCGGACTCCCAGGCGTCGGGACCGCCCTCGGTGAGCTGCCGGGGCGCGATGTTGATCTCGAGGTTGAACCGTCCCAGCTCGGTGTCCCAGGCCGGGTCCGCGATGGCCTCCAGCACGTCGGTGTTGCGCATGGCGGGCTCGGCGCGGTCGTCGACCAGGTTCAGCTCGATCTCCAGCCCCACCTGGGGCCGCTCGGCCTCGAAACGCGACTCGCGCAGCATCTGCGCCAGCGCGTCGAGGCACTGCTGCATCTTGATCCGGTAGCGGCGGCGGTCCTCGCGGGTGAAGGTGAGCGCCGGGACGTCCCGTCCCATCGGTCTCCCTCCAGGCTGTTCGTCCGGAACCTGACCACCCCAGCGTCGCACCAGTGGCCGCCCGCGACCACGCGAGTCCGTCAGCCCGTGGGGCCCTCCGCGAGGAACCGGGGCAAGGCGCAGGAGCGGCCGTCGCTCAGGGCGAGATCCTCGTCCCCCGGGGCGTGCCCCCGGTGGGGCGTGTGCGGGGTGGACACCGGCGCACCCGGGAGGTCACCGGTGTCCGCCCGTACGGCCGGGGCGGCCGGCCGTACGGGCCGGGCCTGCGGGGACGGGGGGAATCGGCTCGCCGGGCGGTGGGTACTCGCCCGGTCCCCGCGCGGACACGCCGCGCCGGTAGCACCACGGGAGGCTCGCCATGGCCGACCTCAGCCCGATCGACCTGCAGAAGGCACTCAAGGGCGCCGACTACCCGGCCGCCAAGGACGATCTCGTCTCGGTGGCGAAGAGCAACGGCGCCGACGACAACCTCGTGAAGAAGCTGTCGGAGACGGGGACCGAGCGGTTCGACGGTCCGAACGAGGTGCAGAAGGCCGTCTTCGGCAACGAATGACCCGCGTGCCGGGGCCGCGGCCCGCCCCCCCGTGGGCCGGCCCCGGACGCCCGTGACCGACCGAGGACGGTGCACCGATGACCGAGTACGAGCGCTCGCACACCATGCCGGCCCCGCCCGAGCAGGTCTTCGACCAGGCGGCGGACATCGACCAGATGGGTGACTGGATGCCCGAGGAGCTGCATGTGCGCGCCGAGCGGCTGCCCGCCGTGACCGTGCACGAGGACCGCACCGACGAGGACACCTCAGCCCTCCTGCGGGCCCAGCGGGACCAGATGCGCATCGAGTGGGGCACACGGGAACAGGGCGGCTACGCCGGCTGGCTCCAGGTCGCCGGCATCGACAGCGGAGCCAGCGAGGTGACCGTGCACCTCTCCTTCTTCGAGGACAGCCACGATCCGGGCGAGGAGCAGGTGACCGGCGCCCTCGACGACAGCCTGCGCAGGCTGGAGCGGAAGGTCCGGCTACGCGTCGACGACGCCGCCGGCTGACCCCTCGCGCGCCCAGTGGGCGGGGCGGCCCAGCGACGGCGGCAGCGTCGTCGCCGCGTCGCCCCGCGCCGCGCTCACTTGCGCCCGGGTGAGGAACAGGGCCCCGGTGAGGTCGGCGCCGGACAGGTCCGCGCCGCGCAGGTCGGCGCCGATCAGATCCGCCTCGCGCAGGTCCGCCCCGGTGAGGTCGGCGCCGATCAGCAGCGCCCCGCGCAGACTCGCCCCGCGCAGATCGGCCCCGGAGAGCCGCGCGCCCATCAGGTCGGCGCCGCGGTGGTCCTTCCTGCGGCCCGGCACCCGGGCCCGGGTCAGCTCGCTGGCCCGCAACAGCAGCGGGTTGACCTCCCCGCGCAGCGCGTTCACGTCGAGCGCGACGACCGACTCGGCGGTGCCCCGGGTCAGCTCCTCGATCCGCGCCAGCGCCCGGCCGAGCTCCCGGTGCACGGGACGGGCCGCCGGAAGACCCAGCGCCTCGGCGGTGTACGCGAGCAGTTCGTGCAGCTGCCGCATGACGGGGAACACCGCGAACATCGCGGGAGCCGACCCGGGGTCCCGCCGCCAGTCGGCGCCGCCGAAGGTGACCTGCGAGACCTTCTGCCCGGCGCCGAAGCAGTCGAAGACCGTGCAGCCCTGATAGCCCTCGTCGCGCAGCCGGGCGTGGATGCCGCAGCCGAAGTCGTCACGCAGATGACCGCAGGGCCGCCCGGCGGGCTTGTCCTCGGCGAAGTCGGCGGAGCGGGCGAACGGCAGGGCCACGCAGCACAGGCCGAAGCAGGCCGAGCAGTCGGCGCGCAGCTCCTCGCTCCTCACGACGGCCGGCTCCCGCTCCGGGCGGGGCGCCGTCCGTGCGGGCCGCCGGGGCCGTCCGCCGCCGTGCGCGGACGAGCGGGTTCCGTGCTGTGGCGACACCGTGAACGCTCCTGGGCCGACGACGGGCGCCCCCTGCCGGGGCGCCCCGTGAACGCCGCCCATTCTCGCAGACGACGTGATCGTCCCCCGCCTCCGCTCGCCCACGTCGCACAGGGGAGCGAGGAGCGGGGACCATGACCGGGACCGGGGGAGCCCGCGTGCTCGTGACCGGCGGCCGGCGCGGTCCGGCGAGGCCTTCGCCACCGCGCCGCTGGAGGCCGACGCCGAGACGGCGTACGCCGCCGCGCTCGGCCCGCGCGGTGTGCGGACCGCCTCTCGGGACGGCCGGCCCACCCCGGGCTTCCCTGCGGGCGCCCACGGTCCCGGCGGCACTCACCGCAGTGGGTGCCGCCGTCCGGTGTCTTACCGGGTCAGCGGGCGGTGCCCGAGGCGCGCTGCCCGGTGAGGACCGCCGTCAGCAGTTCCGGGTCGAACAGCGAGACGTCGGCGAGCCGGGTCGGGGCGGTGAGGGAGTCGAGCATCGCCTTGGTGACCCGCACCGCCGACGCCGGCCGCCGCAGCACGGGCTTCGCCCACGCCATGACCGCGTCGTCGAGCGCGTCCGCCTGCACCACCTTGTGCAGCACCGACAGGCCCAGGGCCTCCTGGGCGTCGAAGACCCGCGCGGTGAGGATCAGCTCCCGCACCCGCGCCACGCCCACCTCGCTGATCAGCCGGGGGAGCAGCCCGCCCCACGCGGGCGGCACGCCCAGGGCCAGCTCGGGCAGCCGGAAGGTGGCCGTGTCCACGCCCACCCGCAGGTCGCAGGCGAGCAGCAGACCCACGCCCGCGCCGACCGCCCGGCCCTGGACGCGGGCGATGGTGACGGCGGGGTTGGCGGTGAGGGCCTCGCACACCCGCAGCGCCTTCCTGCCGGAGACGCGGATGCCGTCACCGGTGGGATCGGCGTCCAGGTGCTGCGGGAACTCGCGCCGGTCGCCGCCGAGGCAGAACGCGTCGCCCGCCGCGGACAGCACCAGGACCCGCACGTCCGGGTCCTGGTGGTCGAGGACGGTCAGGAGGTCGTCGAGCATGGCGTCGCCGACCGCGTTCCCCTCCTCGGGGAGGTTGAGTTCGACCGTGAGCAGAGGCCCCTGCCGGTAGGTGCGCACGGTCTTGAGTATCTGTTCGGCGGGGAGTCCGGCGAGGGGCGATGCGGTCATGCGGTCACCTTCAGGGACGTGATGCGGCGGAAGACGAGACGGGAGTTGTCGTAGGAGGGCGGCCCGGCCGGGCGGAGGGTGGGGAAGCGTTCCAGGATCTGGGCGACCGCCTCCCGCGCCTCGAACCGGGCGAGAGGGGCGCCGAGGCAGAAGTGCGGGCCGCTGCCGAACGTGATGTGGCCGCCGTCGCGCAGGATGTCGAAGACGTGCGGGTCCGGGTTGCGCCGCGGGTCGTGGGCCGCCGCCCCGTACAGGATGTGCACGGTGGTGTCCTTGGCGAGCGGCGTGCCGGCCAGGATCGTGTCGTCGGCGGCCACATGGGAGTTGAGCCACACCGGGGGGTCGTAGCGCAGCGTCTCCTCGATCAGGTCGTCGATGTGCTCGGGGTGCGCCCGCAGCCACTCCGCGCGGGCGGGTTCCTCCGTCGCGAACCGCACCGCGTTGGTCAGCAGCACCGCGCTGGTCTCCAGCGAGGCGATGGTGATGAACATGGTCAAGTGGTAGATCACCCGCGCCGCGGAGTCCGGGTCGTCCGCGAAGTGGGCGTCCCAGTGGCGGATCCAGCCGGTGAGGACATCGTTGCCGGGGTGCGCCCGCCGGTCGCGGATCAGCTCGCCGAAGAAGGCCCGCATCTCCATCGTGGCCTGCCCCGCGAGCGCCAGCTGCTCCTTCGTGGGGAACAGCTCCTGCGCGTACGCCTGCCGGTGGGCGAAGTCCAGGACGTGCGCGTGGTGCTCCTCGGGGATGCCCAGCCACTCACCGACCGTGCGGACGGGGAGCAGTTCGGCGACCGTCTGCACGAAGTCGGCCTCCCCGTCCGCCCGCAGGCGCTTCTCCAGGTCGTCCAGCAGACCGGAGACGAGCCGCGAGACCGTCGGACGCATGCCCTCCAGGGTGGTGCGGTCGAAGGGGTTGCCCAGGGCGCGGCGCTGGCAGGTGTGCGACGGGGCGTTGATGCGGGACAGGGTGCCCGTGAGCTCCTGGGTGGCGAGCTCCTGCCAGCGGCGCGGGTCGGGCTGCCGCTCCTGCCAGGCGAAGTCCGGCACCAGCCAGTTCCTGGAGCGCAGGACCTGGCTGCATGCCTCGAACGAGGTGACGAAGTAGGCGCCCCAGGGGGCGCGCACCACGTCCCCCAAGGAGCGCAGCCCCTCCCACACGGGCAGGGGGTCGGCCTGGCCTTCCGGCGAACGAAGGTGCCGGAGAAGGGAAATGACGGCTCGGCGGTCACTGGTGGTACCGCTTATGTCGCCAACGGCGGTCACTTGGTGCTCCTTTGACTGGACGCTACCGTATACCGCCGGAACCTACCCTTCCATCTGCATGGGTCATGTGTCGTTGAGTGTTGCACCTGTCACATGCCGTGCTGTTGCCGTCCGGCGTGCCGTCATACACGGAAGACGTCGAGGAAGCTGCTCCAGAACCCCTTCTTGCGGGCCGGGGTCTGCCGGGCCTGCTCGGACGAGGGCACGGTCGCGGGGTGTGCGGCCTCGGGCGTCGCGGCGGCCCGCTCGCGCATCGCGGTCGCGGTCCGGGTGGCCGGCGTGGGGACGAAGGTCACGGGCAGTGCCACCAGCGCACGGTGGAACGGCCCGGGCCGCCACTCCAGTTCCTTCTCCGGCACGGCGAGCATCAGGTCGGGCAGCGCGTTGAGCAGCCGCTCGACCGCGGTGGTCGCGATGACCTGTGCCGGGTCCTTCGCGGGGCAGGCGTGCGGGCCCGCGCCCCACGCCAGATGGGCGCCCTTGCTGTGCGCGCGGCGGGCCTCCGCCAGCGCGGGATCGGCGTTGGCGCCCGCGAAGGAGATGACGACCGGGGTGTTGGCCTCGGCCACGTGACCGCCGAGGTCCACGTCCCGCACCGGGTAGTGCGTGGCGTAGTTGGCGATCGGCGTCTGGTTCCACAGCACGTGGTCCAGCGCCTCCTCGATCAGCATGCCGCTCTCCCGGCCCGCCGCCCCGGACAGCAGCAGCATCAGCGAACTGCCGATGAGGCTGCGCTCCGGCTCGATGCCGGCGCCCATCAACAGCACGAGCTGGTCCTTGAGTTCCTCGTCGGTCAGCCCGGCGGGGTGCTGGATCAGCCACGAGGTGACGTCGTCGTCGGGACGCCGGCGCTTCAGCGCGATCAACTCCATGAGGGACGCGGTCAGTTCCTCGTTGGCGCGCACCGCGTCCGTGCCGTCGAAGATCGCCGACACGGCGGCGGTGACGGTGTCGCCGATGTCCGCCGGACAGCCGAACAGCTTGTTGAACAGCAGCAGCGGCAGCAACTTGGCGTAGTCGCCGATCAGATCGGCCCGGCCCAGCTCGCTGAACCGGTCGATCAGGTAGTCGGCGATCGGCTCGACGTCGCGCCGGATCCGCGCGGTGTTGAGCCGGGCCAGGCTGTCCACCACGGCCTTGCGCAGCCTCAGATGCACCGCGCCGTCGGTGAACAGACAGCTCGGCCGGTACGCCATCATCGGCAGCACCGGGCTGTCCAGGGCGATACGGCCCTCGTTCAGGTCCTTCCAGCGGCGGGCGTCACGGGCGAACAGCTCCGTGTTCTGCAGTACCCGCAGCGCCATCTCGTGCCCGACGACCAGCGTGGCGTCCACACCGGGGGCGAGCTCGACCGGACCGGCCGGGGCGTGCTCCCGCAGCCGGTCGTAGACCTGGTGCGGATCGGTGGCGAAACCGGCGTCGTGCATGGGGCATCTGCCCGCACCCGACGCGGACGGGGAGTGAGGTTCCATGAAGTCTTCCTTAGTGAACCGTGGACCCGGGGGGCCGGGACACGGGGGCCGGGATCCGGGGGTCCGGGGGCCGCTGCCCCCGGGCCCCCGGCGGACGCGAGGAGGTCAGGCCGTGCGGTCGAGCAGGTGCCGCACCAGCGCGATCAGCGCCTTCGCGGACGAGCTCTGGTCGCGGGCGTCGCAGTGGACGACCGGGGTGTCCGGCAGCAGGTCGAGCGCCTCGCGCACCTCCGCCTCCGCGTACACCGGGGCGGAGTCGAAGCAGTTGACGGCGATGGCGTACTCCAGGCCGTACCCCTCGACGAGGTCGATGACCGGGAAGGTCTCCTCCAGCCGCGTCGGGTCGACCAGCAGCAGTGCCCCCAGCGCTCCGCGCGCCATGTCCTCCCACAGCTGCATGAACCGCTGCTGGCCCGGTGTGCCGAAGAGGTACAGCACCAGGTCGTCGCTGAGGGTGAGGCGGCCGAAGTCCAGGGCGACCGTGGTGGTGGTCTTCCCGGTGACTCCCCTGAGGTCGTCGACCTGCGCCGACGCCTGGGTCATCCTCTCCTCGGTGCGCAGCGGCGTGATCTCCGAGAGCGAGCCGATGAAGGTCGTCTTGCCCACGGCGAAGTGCCCGACGACGAGGATCTTTGCGGCGTTGGTCACCGCGCTGGAGACGTAGATGGACTTCTGGGCCGTCTCAGCCGATGAGGGATTGGAGTCCATTCAGAACCTTCTCGAGGGTCGCTCTGTCAACGTTCTGGGCCCGGGGCGGCTCGGCCCGGCGGAGCAGGTGCCCCTGTTCCGATAAATCGGTGAGCAGCAGCCGGGCCACCCCGACGGGCAGGCCGAGGTGGCCCGCCACCTCGGCGACCGACAGGTAGCCACCCGAGCACAGCTCCCAGATCGCCTTCACCTCGGGGCCGGCCCCGAGCGGCAGCGTCCGTCCGGGGGCCAGCGTGACCAGGGTGTGCAGCGCCAGTTCGTCCGAGGACGGCAGGCTCCGGCCGCCGGTGATGACGTAGGAGCGGACGAAGTCACTGGTGACGGGTGATTCCTCGCCGGGCGCCGTCATCAGCCGACACCGTTGTCGGAGCGGGGAGCCACGCTCATGGCCTTGTTCAGCGCCGTCACCGTCTTCTGCATGCGGAACGACATGGCCTCCATGTCGACGTCCACCGCCGCGGAGACCGCCAGGTAGGAGCCCTGCCCGGCCGCGATGAGGAAGATCCAGCCGCCGTCGTACTCCAGCAGCGTCTGCTTCCAGATGCCGTGTCCCGCGCCGACGAAGCCGGCGACCGCCCGGCTCAGCGACTGCATGGAGCTCATCGCGGCGGCGTTGGTCTCCGCGTCGTCGCGCGAGATGTCGTCCGAACGCTGGAGCAGCAGGCCGTCACCCGAGACGAGGATGGCGTGGCGGGCGCCGCGTACCTCGAGCACGTCGTTCAGCACCCACGACAGGTCGGTCTTCACTGGTGGTCAGGTCCTTCCGTGGTGTTCGTGGTCCGTCCGAGCTGGGTGCCGCGTGCGAACGCCCCCAGGCGCGACGCGGTGACCTCGCCGGACGACTCGGAGGTCTCCTTGTCGAGGGCGCCCGAGCCCTGCGGGGGCGGCACCACCGCGATGGGGCCCTGACGGCGCCGCCGCTTGGGCAGCCCGCCGGACGTCGTGCCCACCACGCGCGACGGGCCCACGGGCACCGGCGCCAGGCGGTGCGGAGCGTCCTCCTGCCCGTCCTCGGGCTCCTGCTCCGGCTCGGCGGGAGCGACCACGTCGGCCGAGAGGAGGCTCTCCGGGATACGGATCACCGCGCGCACACCGCCATAGGGGGAGACCGAGCCGACGGAGACGTGGAAGCCGTAACGGTTGGCGAGCATGCCGCACACCGCGAAACCGAACCGGGGCGGGTCGCCGAGACCGGTGATGTCGACCGGACCGTCGGCGGACAGCAGGGCCGCCGCCCGGTCCTTGGTCTCCTGGTCCATGCCCAGACCGGCGTCGTCCACGATGAAGCACACGCCCGTCGGCACGGCCTGGATGTTGACCTCCACCGGCGTGCCCGGGGCGCTGTAGGTCGTGGCGTTGTCCAGCAGTTCCGCCAGCACCACGGCCACCGGCTCGACCGCCTTGCCGGTCACGGCGACACTGTCCTGGGCGTGGATGCTCACCCGGTTGAAGTCCTTGATGCGGCCCTGGGCGCTGCGGGCGACGTCGTAGACGGTCGCCGCCCCCTCGCGGCGGCCCAGCCAGCCGCCGCACAGCACCGAGATGCCCTTGGCCCGGCGGCTGAACTGGCTGCCGGTGTGGTCGACCGACATCAGGTCGGCCAGTACCTCGCTGTCGTTGCCGTATTTCTTCAGCAGTCCGTCCAGGAGCAGCTGCTGCTCCTCGGCGAGCGACTGGAGGGTGCCCATGGCCGACTTGAGCACGGCCTTGGTCGCCGACTCGGCGTCCGCCCGCACATCGGCCAGCTCCCCCCGGTGCCGGGCGCCCAGCGTGTCGATGTGGGCTTCCAGTTGCTCGATCCGTCCCTGGGCCTGGCCCAGGCCCGCCTCCAGATCCTTCCTTGTTCTTCGGAGCGCCAGATTGGTTCTCCGGGCCCGCAGCACTGCGAGAACCGCAGCGGCGAGCACCACCAGCAGGATCCACAGCAGTGGATCCTTGATCAATGACGTCATGAGACTCTCTTCAAGTCGCATCGCGTCGGGAGAAGGGAGTGCCCGCGCACGCGGAAAACCGGTCCGGGCCGCCGAGCGGCGCGGACCCACGGCGGGACAAAGCCTCAACTCCTCAGCGATGGGGCCTTAGAGACTGTCCCCCGTACGCGTTCATGACGCGTCGCCAGCCTGCTGAAAGTCCGTTGATCGTATCAGTCCCGGGGCGGTAACACGTCTGGTGCCGGTGGCACTTGACAAACCTCACGAGAAGTTCACACGGGGGGTCTCCGACGCCCCGCCGCGCACCCCCGGCCGGGGTCCGCGCGTCGCCCGCCCGCTGTGCCGCCGTTGTGCCACGTCCCAGCTGTGGCACGGCGAAACGGTGTCACGGCCGTCGCCTGCCGCACAGTGCGGGGGGTGGGGCCGGCCGCCCGAGCCCTGTGAGGGGAGACCGCGCGCCCGAGCGTGCTCGTGCCGCCGCGGTGGGGTGCCGGAGTGGGCCGGCGAGGTCGGGCGGGCGCCCGTGGGCCGGGCGGGCGCCTCCCCGCCGGTCCGGGTGAGCAGGGCGGGTCGGGCCGCACCCGGAGAGCGATCGTGCCGCGCGCCACGCGCCGCGGTGATGCCGGGGACGGCCGCCGCGCGTCCGAGCGGGTGGAGATCACCCGGGAAGACGCGGATCAGGGCCGAACGGCCCTGGCCATCCGGTTCTGGACCGGCGAAGATCCTCGCGGAACACGCCACGCGCAGAGCAAGGAGCCTTTCGATGGCGGACGGCGAGCAGCCCGACCCCGACGACCCGATCAGGGTCTTCCTCCTGGACGACCACGAGGTGGTCCGGCGCGGAGTGCACGACCTGCTGAACGACGAGCCGGACATCACGGTGGTCGGCGAGGCCGCCACCGTCGAGCAGGCCCTGGTGCGCGTCCCCGCCCTGCGCCCGCGCGTCGCGGTCCTCGACGTCCGGCTGCCCGACGGCGACGGCGTGACCGTGTGCCGGGAACTGCGCTCGCGGATGCCCGACCTGGTGTGTCTGATGCTGACCTCGTTCGACGACGAGGAGGCCCTGCTGGACTCGATCATGGCCGGCGCGTCCGGCTACGTCCTCAAGCAGATCCGCGGCTCCGACCTCGTCGAGGCCGTCCGCACCGTGGCGCGCGGCCAGTCGCTGCTCGACCCGAGCGCCACCGCCAAGCTGATGGCGCGGCTGCGCGGCGGGCCGCAGAAGGAGCAGCAGGAGCCGGAGGTCCTGCCCGGACTCACCGAGCGGGAGCGGGAGATCCTCGAGCTGATCGGCGAGGGGCTCACCAACCGCCAGATCGGCCAGCGGCTCTACCTCGCGGAGAAGACGGTGAAGAACCACATCTCCCGGCTGCTCGCCAAGCTCGGCGTGGAGCGCCGCATCCAGGCCGCCGTGATCGCCACCGAGGCCCGGGACCGTCTGCGGCACGGCCACGACGGCCACTGATCACGACGGCCACCGACCACGACGGCCACCGACCGCCGCGGGTCCCGGCCGGACGGCGCCCGGCCGGGACCCGCGGTAGCGGTCCCGTGGATCAGTCCCGGGCGATCTGCGGCGCGATGTCCTCGGTGAACCGCTCGGGCGCGGCGGCGGCGCGCCGGACCGCGGCCGCCGGGTCGGTGCCGCAGAAGGACGCCTCGAGCGTGGCGCCGAGGGTGGTGTTCACCGTCCCGTTGTTGGAGGTGTTCGCCAGCGACGCCATGCTGCGGCGGCCGTCGCTCGTGGTGAAGGCGTACGTGTAGTAGCCCTGCACGGTGCCCGTGTGCCCGTACACCGTGGTGCC
Source organism: Streptomyces sp. DH-12 (assembly GCF_002899455.1). Taxonomy (GTDB): domain Bacteria; phylum Actinomycetota; class Actinomycetes; order Streptomycetales; family Streptomycetaceae; genus Streptomyces. Next base: position 6,960,722 of record NZ_PPFB01000001.1, read on the forward strand.
GCAGGACAGCGTCCGGCCGCGCAGCCCCAGACCGTACGACTGCTTGCCGTCGGCGGTGACCGGGACCATGGCGGTCATCTCCCGCACCTGCTCGGCCGGCAGCAGCTTCCCGGAGAGCAGCGCGGAGAAGAACCGGTTGAGGTCCTCGGCGTTCGAGATGACCGCACCCGCGGACTGCGCCCAGGACACGGTCTGCTCGGTGGAGTCAACCAGCGGCAGCGTGGTGTCGTCCTGGCGGAGGTAACCGCGCGCGTACGACCCGGAGATGGTGGTGCGCGGGTGGACGTACGACGTGTTCCTCAGCCGCAGGGGCGTGAAGATGCGCTGCTGGTAGTGCGTGGCGACCGGCGTGCCCGTCACGTGCTCGATGATCGCGCCCAGCGCGACGAAGTTGGTGTTGGAGTAGCTGTACGCGGCGCCCGGCGCGTTGTTCAGCGGCCGTTCCGTCGACAGGTCGATCAGCTCCTGGTAGCTGAAGACCTTGTCGCGCACCGCCTCGAAACCCGGGACGGTGTTGTGGAACATGTCGTTGGTGTAGTCGTACAACCCGCTGCGGTGGCTGAGCAGGTGACGCACCGTGATGCGCTCGTCGGGCAGCGGCTTCGGCAGGTAGCGGTCGGCCGGGGCGTCGAGGTCGATCCGCCCCTCGGCGACGAGCTGCATCAGCACCACCGTGGTGAACGTCTTGCTGACGCTCCCCACGCGGAACCGCCGCCCGGTGTCCATCGGCGTGTGGGCGGCGGTGTCGGCCTCGCCGGTGGCGACGCGGTAACTCCTCAGCCCCTCGTCGATCCGGGTCAGCGCGCCGGGAGCGCCCTGGGACAGCGCCGTCCGGTGCACCGCGGCGACGGCGGCGACGTCCGGCGCCGGCAGCGGGGGAGCGGTGGTGCCGGCGAGGGCGGGGGACGCCGCCAGCGTGACGATCAGGGTGGAACCGGCGAGCGCGACGCTCACGTCTTTGATCCGCATCCGCATCTTTCCTGAGTGTGGGGGAAGGACAGGCGCCTGCGGCCGGGACAAGCTCAACTGCCTTATCGGAAAAGCACGTTGGTGAAGTCACGTGAGGCCGGGGCGGCAACGTCTGCATCGTAGTGCAGGGGCGCCCCGCCGATCCGCCGTTCCAACCCGGCGTGGCGCACCCCGCGTTGTCCTCACCCGGCCCTGGTCGCGTGCCCCTCGCCGGCCGGGCGGACCGGGTAGCGATACGTCTCCGCCGCCCCGCGGGGACGCGCCTCGGGCCACACGCAGTCCAGCACCGAGGCCGACGGACCGAACAACGCGGACGGCACCGCGTCGCGCGCGAACCACTCCCAGCGCACGATCTTGTCCGGTTCCGTCACCGTGGGCGTGCCGGCCGCCCCCTCGGCGACCGCGGCGGCGGTGACCCGGGTGAGTCCGCGCAGGCCGTCCACCACGACCGCCAGCACCCGTACGGCCGTGGCCGGCACGGACAGCCCGGTCTCCTCCGCCAACTCCCGCACGGCCGCCGTCTCGAAGTCCTCACCCGGGTCCACCTTGCCGCCCGGCAGCTCCCACCGCCCGTCGTGGCCCAGACCGAGCAGGACGCGGCCGGATTCGTCGAGGACGGCGATGCCGACGCCCGTCAGGCTGTGCGGCGTGGGGCGGGCGCGCTCGGGGCGCTCCGCTGCGGTGTGTTCGGCGCTGTTCACGGGTCCCTTCTACACGTTCCCGGGGGCGCTCCGGGCGAGGTGTGCCCGACGACCCTTGACGCACGCGAGGGCTGAAAATATCTTTCAGGACCAAGTGATCGACCGAAAGTAAATTTCGACCCGCAGGAGCGTGACTTTCGTGCCCGCCGCAGACGCCGTGGGGAGCGGCCGGTTGTGTGAGCAACCGGCCACCGTGACCACGGAGGCGTACCGCCCGGAGCCGGCGGACGTCGACCGCCCGCCCGCCCTCGGCATCGTCCGCTTCATGAACGCGCAGGACGTCACCGTCACCACGGCTGCCGCCGCCCGGCTGCCGCGGATCGCCGCCGCGATCGACGGCGTCACCGAGCGCATGACCCGCGGCGGCCGGCTCGTCCACGCCGTCGCCGGCACGGCAGGACGACTCGGCATCCTCGCCACCGGCGCCCGCGGCGAGTCCGCCGAGACCGCCCTCGCCGGCAACGGCGGCGAGGGCGGGAACACCATGCTCACCCTCCGGGCGTCCGTGGACGCCCCGACCGCAGCCCGCCTGCCGCAGGACGCCCACGGGCGCCCGCGCAAGGCACCGGAAGCCGCAGCCGCCTGACGCGGCCTGCCCCACCTCACAGCAAGGCATGACCGCACCATGAGCGAAGAGAACAAGCATCGCGCCACCGCCGCCGCCCTCCTCCCCCTGGTCGGAGGCGCGGCGAACGTGGCATCGGTGGCCCACTGCATGACCCGGCTCCGGCTCGGGCTGCGCGACCGGTCCCTCGTCCAGGAGGAGGCGCTCAGGGCGCTGCCCGCGGTCATGGGGGTCGTCGAGGACGACACCTACCAGATCGTGCTGGGCCCCGGCACCGTGGCTCGTGTCACCCCCGAGTTCGAGGCCCTGGTCGAGGCGCAGCGCGCCGACGTCCCGGAGGAGCCCGCCGCCCCCGCGGGCGGGGCCGACCCCGTCACGGCCGAGGAGCTGGCGGCCCAGGGCGCGGCGCTCAGGGCGGAGCGGAAGGCGAGGAACGCCACCCCGTTCAAGCTGTTCCTGCGGCGCATCGCGAACATCTTCGTGCCGCTCATCCCCGCGCTCATCGGCTGCGGCATCATCGCCGGCCTCAACGGCCTGCTCGTCAACCTCGGCTGGCTGCCCGGCATCACCCCGGCCCTGGCCGCCATCGCCTCCGGCTTCATGGCGCTGATCGCCGTCTTCGTCGGCTACAACACGGCCAAGGAGTTCGGCGGCACCCCCGTCCTCGGCGGCGCCGTCGCGTCGATCATCGTCTACGCCAAGGTGGCCGACGTCGAGGCGTTCGGCCAGCAGCTGTCACCCGGCCAGGGCGGTGTGCTCGGCGCGCTCGCCGCGGCCTGCCTCGGCGTGTACGTCGAGAAGCGGTGCCGGCGCTGGGTCCCCGAGTCCGTCGACGTGCTGGTCACGCCCACCGTCACCGTGCTGGTCTCCGGCCTTGCGACCCTGTTCGGCCTGATGTTCCTCGCCGGTGAGGTGTCGTCCTGGATCGGCGACGCCGCCGACTGGCTGCTCGCCCACGGCGGCGCGGGCGCCGGCCTCCTCCTCGGCGGTCTCTTCCTCCCGCTGGTCATGCTGGGCCTGCACCAGGCGCTCATCCCCATCCACACCACGCTGATCGAGGGGGCGGGCTTCACCGTCCTGCTGCCGATCCTCGCCATGGCGGGCGCGGGCCAGGTCGGCGCGGCCATCGCGATCTACTGCCGGCTGCCCCGCAACACCTCGATCCGCACGACGGTCAAGTCCGCGCTGTGGCCGGGCTTCCTCGGCGTCGGCGAGCCGCTGATCTACGGCGTCTCCCTGCCCCTCGGCCGCCCCTTCGTCACCGCCTGCGCGGGCGGCGCGTTCGGCGGCGCCTTCGTCGGCCTCTTCAACCAGCTCGGCACGGACGTGGGCGCCACGGCGATCGGCCCCTCCGGCTGGGCCCTGTTCCCCCTCCTCGACGGCGACCACGGCCTCGCCCGGACGATCGCCGTCTACGGGGCCGGCCTGCTCGTCGGGTACGTGGCCGGCTTCGTGGCGACGTACTGGTTCGGCTTCACCAGGACGATGCTCGCGGAGCTGAACGTGGCTCCTGACGAGCCGGCGCCGGCGTCCACCGCGCCGGTGGTGACGGAGGACCGCGTCGTCGGGAAGGTCTGACCTCGGCCGCGGCCCCGCCGCGTCCGACGCCGCCGCCCGCCCCGCCCGACAGGGGCGGGCAGCGGCGTCCTGGCATGTCACAGGGTCACTGTGCGGCTTCCGTGCGGCGGCGGGGGACGACGACGGCGCGCAGGGGGAGCGCGACGAGCAGCGCGGCGGCCACGAGGAGCGCGCCGGTCCAGAGCGGCCCGCTCGCGCCGGCCCCGGTGCGGAGGGAGACGGCGGCGAGGAGCGGTCCGGCGGCGGCGCCGACGTTGAGCGCGGCGGTCGCGTAGGACCCGGCCATGGTGGGGGCGCCGGCCGCTTCGTAGAGGACGCGGGTGATCAGGGTGCTGCCGACGGCGAAGGACAGCGCGCCCTGGACACAGACGAGGGCGAGCAGCGCGGCCGGCAGGTCGGCGAGCACGGCCAGGGCGGTCCAGCCGACGAGCAGCAGGGGGCCGCCGACGGAGAGGACGACGTCCGGCCGCCGGTCGGACAGCCGCCCGGCGACGGTCACACCGACGAAGGAGCCGGCGCCGAAGAGCACCAGGACGACGGAGATCCACAGCTCGCCGAGCCCGGCGGTGCCGGTGACGACCGGGGCGAGGAAGGTGAAGCAGGCGAAGGTGCCGGCGTTCACCAGGGCGGCGAGCAGGACGAGCAGGAGCAGGCGAGGCTGCCTGAGCCGGGCGATCTCCCGGCGGAGGGACGGCCCGCCGTCGGCCGGGGTGTCCTGCCCCCGGTGTGCCGGGATGCCGGTGAGGACGCCGAGGGCCGCGGGCAGGCAGAGCAGGGCGACGGCCCAGAAGGTGGCCCGCCAGTCGAACAGAGTGCCGAGCAGCGACCCGCCGGGGACCCCGGCGACCGTGGCCAGCGTCGTACCCGACAGCAGGACGGCGAGCGCGCGGCCCTTCCGGTCGGCGGGCACCAGAGCGGCGGCGGTCGTCAGGGCGACGGCGAGGAACCCGGCGTTGGCGAGCGCGGCGACCACCCGGGTGGCGAACAGGACGGGGAAGCTCGAGGTGGCGGCCCCCACGGCGTGACACGCCAGGAACACGAGGACGAAGCCGAGCAGGCTCGACCGTCCGGGACGGTTGCGGGCCAGCGCCGCCGTGAGCGGGGCGCCGACCGCCATGCCGACGGCGTAGGCCGAGGTGAGGGCGCCCGCCGTGCCGACGGCGACGCCGAGGTCGTCGGCGATGTCCGGCAGCAGACCGGCGAGCATGAACTCCGAGGTGCCCATGGCGAAGACGGCCAGGGCGAGCAGGTACAGGGGAAGAGGCATCGAGTGGCTCCGGGCCGAGGAGAGGGACGGGTGAACGTCATCTCGTCAGCGCGGCCGGCCCCCGAGGCACCAGGGCAGGCCGACCCGGCCGGGTGGTGCGGCAGGTGATCGGCTCAGTGGTGCAGGGGGCTGACGGCGCGACCGAAAGCCCCCACCCTGTCCGACTCGGGACTCGACATGCGTCGCACGGTACCGGAACGGCGGAGGCGGGGGCACCTCGTTCTGTACGACCAGGCGTCGCACGGCGCGGACCACTTCAAGGTCCACGTGAGCAAGGAGGGCTTCGATCCGAAGACCGAGAAGCTCGGCTGGGACGACCTGGACTTCATCACCCGGACCGGCCGCTTCGCCCCGGCGAAACATCACCTTCCCGGTGCAGACCTCCGGCTGCTCCGGACACCACATCGTCCTCACCGTCTGGCAGGCCTCGCACCTCGACCAGGCCTACCTGGTGTGCAGCGACGCGGACTTCGGCCGAGTCCCGAAGCACGGCGCGGCCCGGTCCGGCGACCCCCGCCGGACCGGGCCGCTGCCGCGCCCGGGCATCCCGGCGGCCGGGCCGCTCCAGCGGCCATGGCGACGTCTCAGACGTCACCGTCCGCGGCGTGAAGTCCTCGAAGTCACCCGGAGCACACCGCCGACACCGTGCTCGCACCGGTCCGCACGGTCGCCGCGACCGACGCGATGTCATGAGCCGACACGGCCGGGAAGGGACCGGCGGGAAAGGAGCGGAGGGGAAAGGAGCGGAGGGGAAAGGAGCGGAGGGGAAAGGAGCGGAGGGGAAAGGAGCGGAGGGGAAAGGAAAGGCCAAGGCGCTCGGCCGCCGGTCTCGCCTGTGCTTCCATGCGGTGTCGACGCACCGACTGTGCGTCAACACCGCACCCGCACACAGGAGAAGGCATGCCGTCAGGACCCAGACGTCCCGCCCGCACCGTCCGTGCCGCCGCCGTGCTCCTCGCCGCCGTCCTGTCGCTCACCGCGGCGCCGGCCACGGCGGCCGGGGACGCCTCCCCGTCCGGCTCCCGCGCACCCGCCGTGCCGCTCCGCGTGGCGACGTACAACATCCACGCGGGGGCGGGGGAGGACCAGGTCTTCGACCTCGACCGGACCGCCGACGCCCTGCGCGAGCTGAAGGCCGACGTGATCGGGCTGCAGGAGGTCGACGTCCACTGGGGCGACCGCAGCGCCTTCGTGGACGAGGCCCGCGCGCTCGCCGAGAAGCTCCGCATGCGGGTCTTCTTCGCGCCGGTCTACGACCTCGACCCGGCCGTCGAGGGCGGCGAACGCCGGCAGTACGGCGTGGCCGTGCTCAGCCGCCACCCGGTGCTGCACGCCGAGAACCACGAGATCACCCGGCTGTCCACCCAGACCCCCGACCCCGTGCCCGCCCCGGCGCCCGGCTTCGCCGAGATCGTGATCCGGGTCGAGGGCGTACGGACGCACGTCTACAGCACGCACCTGGACTACCGCGCCGACCCGTCGGTCCGCGCCGCCCAGGTGGCCGACATGCTGGAGGTCCTGGCGGACGACCGGGGGCCGAGGATCCTGGTCGGCGACTTCAACGCCGAGCCGTCCGCACCCGAACTGGCGCCGCTGTGGCACACCCTGCGCGACGCCGCACCCGACGCCGGCGCCACCTACCCGGCGACCGCACCGGAGAAGCGGATCGACCTGATCACCGTCTCGCGCGGGATCACCGTCACCGGCGCGCGCACGCACGCCACCGGCGCGTCGGACCACCGGCCGGTCGTCGCCGACCTGCGTCTGCCCCGCAAGGGCCGCTGAACCGGCGTCCTCACCCCGGCGGGACACCCGGACCGCCGCCCTGGAGACGTTCCAGGTCCGACGGGCGGACCTGGATCGCCACCACCGCGACCAGGGCGGCGAGTCCGGCGAACACGGCCGCCGTGACGAAGGCGGCGGACACCCCGGAGGTGAGGACCTCGGCGCCCCACAGCCCGGGCAGTTCGCCCGTGCGCCGGAACTGCAGCCGTTCGGCCGGGCTCGCCTGTTCCAGGAAGCGCGGGACCTGCCTCTCCGCCTCGTTCCTGCTGGCCGTGCCGTACACCGTCACCAGGATGGACAGGCCCAGCGAGCCGCCGACCTGCTGGGTGGCGTTGAGCAGTCCGGAGGCGGCGCCGGTCTCCCGCACGGGCACGTCGGACAGCGCCATCAGGGTCAGCGACACGAACTCCATGCCCATGCCGAAGCTGAACACCAGCATCGGACCGAGCACGCTGCCCGCGTAGGTGGAGTGCACGTCGGTCAGGGTCAGCCACCCCAGGCCCGCCGCCGCGAAGAGACCGCCCGCCACCATGAACGGTTTCGGTCCGTACACCGGCAGGAACCGCGACGCCAGCCCGGCGCCGACCGCGATGACCGCGCTCACCGGCAGGAAGGCGAGCCCCGCCTTCAACGGACCGAAACCCAGCACGTTCTGCACGAACAGGGTGAGGAAGAAGAACATGCCGAACAGCGCCGCGGCCAGGAACAGCATGATCCCGTACGTGCCCGCTCTGTTGCGGTCCGCGAACATGTGCAGCGGTGTGATCGGCTGCGGCGACCGCCGTTCGAGCAGTACGAACGCCACCAGGACGACGACCGCCGCCGCGAACGACGCCAGGGTCAGCGGATCCCGCCAGCCGTCCTGTGCCGCCCGGATGAAGCCGTAGACCAGCAGCACCATGCCGGCCGTGGAGGTCAGCGCGCCGGTGACGTCGAAGCGGCCCGGGTGGCGCTCGGACTCCTTGATCCAGCGCGGGGCGGCGAGGGCGATGAGCAGACCGATCGGGACGTTGACGAACAGCACCCACCGCCAGTTCAGCCACTCCACGAGGATGCCGCCGGCCAGCAGCCCGATCGCGCCGCCGCCCGCCGACACCGCCGCGAACACCCCGAACGCGCGGTTGCGTTCCGGTCCCTCGCGGAAGGTCGTGCTGATCAGCGCCAGGGACGTCGGGGAGGCGATCGCGCCGCCCACGCCCTGCAGCGCACGGGCCGCCAGCAGCTGACCGGAGTTCTGCGCCAGTCCGCCCAGCAGGGACGCCAGCACGAACAGCAGCACGCCGAAGACGAACACCCGCCGTCTGCCGAGGATGTCACCGGCCCGGCCGCCCAGCAGCAACAGCCCGCCGAACGTGAGGGTGTAGGCGTTGACCACCCACGACAGGCTGGTGGTCGAGAAGTCCAGGGAGCGCTGGATGTGCGGCAGCGCGATGTTCACGATGGTGATGTCCAGCACCACCATCAGCTGGCACGAGGCGATGACGAACAGGGCCATCGCGTTGCCCCCGCCGCGGCCGCCCCGTGCGGCCTCCCGAGTGGAGGCCGGTCGCGGACTGCTGGTCATGTCGGGTCCCCCTTCCGGGAGTCCACCGTTCGACCGTACGCGCGCCCTCCACCGGTCACCACTCGATCACCGGCGGCCGACGATCCGGCCGGACACGCGCCTCGGGTAGCGCCTGCACCACCACGAACCGGTCGCTGGCTGCATGGGCGGCGGCCCGCCGCCGCCCTAGCGTCGGGGGTGCCCGAGGAACCGCACCCGGAAGGCCCCCGACCATGTCCCTGACCCCGGACGGCATCGCCGTCGGTCTCGAGCGCGTACGCAAGACGTACGGCGGCGACCAGCCCGTCGTGGCGCTCGACGACGTGAGCGCCGAGTTCCCACGCGGCACCGCGACCGCCGTGATGGGACCTTCCGGGTCCGGCAAGAGCACCCTGCTGCACTGCGCGGCCGGCCTCGACCGCCCGGACTCCGGGCGGGTGCGGATCGGCGCCACCGACCTGTCGGACCTGTCGGAGAAGAAGCTCACCGAACTGCGACGCGCCCGGGTCGGCTTCGTCTTCCAGGCGTTCAACCTGGTGGGCGCGCTGAACGTGGAGCAGAACATCACGCTGCCGTCCCGGCTGGCGGGCCTGCGGCCCGACCCCGCGTGGGTCGACGAGGTCGTCCGGCGGGTCGGTCTCGGCGAGCGGCTGCGGCACCGGCCCGCCCAGCTCTCCGGCGGCCAGCAGCAGCGCGTCGCGATCGCCAGGGCGCTGGTCACCCGTCCCGAGGTGATCTTCTGCGACGAGCCCACCGGCGCCCTCGACACCCGCTCCGCGGCCGCCGTCCTCGACCTGCTGCGGTCGGCGGTCGACCGGTACGGCCGGACCGTCGTCATGGTCACCCACGATCCCGTGGCCGCCTCCTACGCCGACCGCGTGCTGATCCTGGCCGACGGGCGGATCGTCCGGGACATGGAGCGCTCCGGCGCCGAGCGGATCGCCGAACAGCTCGCGATGCCGGGCCATCGGCAGCCCGCGGCGAGCCGGGAGGGCTGACGCGTGCTCCGGCTGGCAGCGCAGACGCTGCGGTACCGCAAGGGCGGCTTCCTCGCCACGTTCGTGGCGCTCGCCGCGGGCGTCGCCGTCCTCATGACGTGCGTCCTGTTCGTGGAGTCCGGCCGGCGGCACGAGGGCGACCCGCAGCGCTACGGCGCTGCCGTCGCCGTGGTCGCCGACCGGGACCTGACCGTCGACGGGCCGACGGTGCTCGGCGAGACCGAGCGCACCACCGTGATCCTGCCCGAGCGGGGCAGCGTCCCCGAGGGCCTGGCCGGGAGACTGGCCGCCGTGCCCGGCGTCGACCGCGCGGTGGGCGACCGGCGGCTCGTCGTCGCCCTCACGGCGGTCCCCGGGCGGCCGGCCACCGGCCACGGCTGGTCGAGCACCGCCCTCGCCCCGCACCGGCTGGTGTCCGGGGAACCGCCGCGCTCCGACCGGGAGATCGCCGTCGACGCCCGGCTCGCCGACGGCGCGGGCCTCGGACCGGGAGCCGCCACCGAGGTGGTCACCGGCGGCGTGAGCCGGACGTACCGGGTGAGCGGCGTGGTCGACGCGGACGGCACGGCGGGCGGGCGGGCGGCGCTGTTCTTCACCGACGCGCACGCCGCCGCACTCGACCCGCGCCCCGGCCGCTACGACGCCGTCGGCGTGCTCACCGCACCGGACGCCGACCGGGACGCCGTCCTCGCCGAGGTGCGCCGGACCGCGGACGACGCGGGCGCCACCGCGTACACCGGCGACGACCGCGGACTCGCCGCCGAGCCCGACGCCGGCGCCGCCCGCTCCCTCACGCTCGGCGCCGGGGCCGCCTTCGCCGGGTACGCGGCGGTCATCGTCGGCTTCGTGGTCGCCGGCACCGTCGGGCTGTCCGTACGGCACCGGCGCCGCGACCTCGCCCTGCTGCGGGCCGTCGCCGCCACCCCCGGCCAGGTGCGGTCGATGCTCCTCGCGGAGGTCGGGCTGCTCGCCCTGCTCGCCGGCGTCGTGGGCGTTCCCGCCGGACTGCTCGCCGCCCGCCTGGTCCGCGACGCGCTCGTCTCCCGCGGCTTCCTCCCGGAGGACTTCGCCGTCCGGGGCGGCGCCCTGTCCGCCGCGGCCGCCGTCGTGGCGGTCGCCGTCGTGGCGCTGCTCTCCGCCTGGATCGCCGCGCTGCGCGTCACCCGCATCCGGCCCACCGAGGCGCTCGGGGAGGCGGCCGTGGAACCCGGCACCGGCGGCAGGGTGCGCCTCATCTCCGGACTGGCCTGCCTCGCCGGCGCGGTCTCCCTGACCGGGCTCACCGGCGCCACCGACGGGCAGGCCGCGCTCGGAGCCGCCATGGGCATGCTCTACCTGTTCGTCCTGGGCGTCGCGCTGCTCGCGCCCTGGATCAACCAGGCCGCCGCCCGGCTGCTCGGCCCCGTGCTGCGCGCCGTGTGGGGGACCAGCGGCTACCTCGCCGCCGCCAACCTGCGCGCCAACGCCCGCGGCATGGTCGCCGTGCTGACCGCGCTCGTGCTGTCCGTCGGCCTCGGCGGCACCGTCTGGTTCCTCCAGGACAACCTGGAGCGGCAGGCCGTGGCGCAGAGCCGCGACGGGGTCCTCGCCCAGCACGCGCTGACCGCCGGCGCCGGACTGCCCGCCTCCGCGGCGGCCGAGGCCCGTCGCGTCCCCGGGGTGATCGCCGCGACCGGCGTGCGCCGCACCTCCGTCGTGGTGCCCGACCGGCTCGAACCGCAGACCGTGCCCGCCCAGGGCATCGACCCGCGCGGCGCGGACCGCACCCTGGACCTGCGGGTGCGCTCCGGCAGCCTCGACGCCCTGCGCGAGGACACCGTGGCCGTCTCCACGGCCCGCGCCGACGCGGCGGGCTGGCGGCTGGGGGACAGGGCCCGGCTGTGGCTCGGCGACGGCACACCCGTCACCCTGCGCGTCGTCGCCCTGTACGAGCGGGGCTGGGGCTTCGGCGACGTCACCCTGCACCGGCGGACCCTCGCCGGGCACACCGTCACCGGACTCGACGACCGCGTGCTCGTCCGCACCGCCCCGGACACGGACGCCGGGCGTGCCCTGGCCGGCCTGGCCCGCCGCTACCCGGGCGGCCAGGTGGTGGACACCGGCCGGCTGACCGGCGACCTCGCGGAGGACGTCGCGGTCAGCGGCTGGCTCAACAAGATGCTCGTCGCCGTCCTGGTCGGCTACGCGTTCCTCGCCGCCGCCGACACCCTCGTCATGGCCGCCCTGGCCCGCACCCGGGAGCTGTCCCTGCTCCGCCTGGTCGGCGTCACCCGCGGCCAGGTGAAGCGGATGGTCCACGCCGAACAGGCCGGTCTGCTGGGCGTGGCGCTGCTCATCGGCGCCGCGATCGCCGCCGTCACCCTCACCACCGTCGTCCGCGCGGTCACCGGGGCCGCCGTGCCCCACGTGCCGCCCGCCGGCTGGGCGGCACTCCTGGGCGGTACGGCGGTGCTGGCGCTGCTCGCCACGGTGGTCCCCATCGGCCGCGTCCTGCGCACCGCCCCCGTCGAGGGCATCGGCGTCCGCGAGTGAGCACGCCCGTCCACTCCCGCACACCCGCCCGTTCCCGCGCCCGCACCCGGCCCGCGAGCCCCGGCCCCCGGCCGCCGTACGGCGGACGGCTCAGCGGGCCGGCGCCCGGGCGTTCTATCCTCCGTGCCCAGGAGGTGCGGATGGTGGTGACCCACGACCGCCCGGCGGGCGTACGGCCGGGGCGGCGCCGGGCCGTGGCCTCCCGTGCCCGGACCGCGCTGGACGCGCTGGAGCACCTGGTCGGGGGACTGGGCACCGCCCTGCTCGCCCTGCTCGCCACGCTCTGGCTGGCCCTGACCGCGGTGACCTGCCTCGTCGGGATCGGACTGCGGCTGCTGCCGTCCGCCCTGCACGCGGTGCGCGCGGTCGCCGACCGGGAACGCGGCAGGCTCTCCCGCTGGGGCCCGGAGACCGTCGGCCCGGCGCCGCTGCCCGACGGGCTGCGCGCGATGCTCGCCGACCGCGCCGTCCGCCGCGAGGTGCGCTGGGTGGTCACGCACGCGGTCCTCGGCCTGTTCCTCGGGCTGGCCGGGGCGACGCTGCCGCTCAGCGCGGCCCACGACGTCGCCTTCCCGCTGTACTGGAGCTTCCTGCCGGAGAGCGAGTCCGCCTCCGCCGTGGGCTGGTGGACCGTCCGGGACTGGCCCGGCGCCCTGGCCGTCAGCGGGACCGGTGCGGCCCTGGTCGGCGTCGTCCTGGTGTGCGCCCCCGCTCTCGCCCGGCTCCAGGCCTGGCCCGGACGCCGGCTGCTCAGCCCCGAACCGGGCACCGACCTCGTCCTGCGGGTCGCCGAGCTGACCGCCACCCGCGCCGCCGCCCTGGACGCCCACGTCACCGAACTCCGGCGGGTGGAAAGGGCGTTGCACGACGGGACGCAGAACCGCATCGTCGCCGTCACCGTGCTGCTCGGGGCCGCCCGGCGCGCCCTCGCCCGGAACCCGGAGGAGGCCGCGGCCGTCCTGGACCGCGCCCAGGACGCCGCCGAACAGGCGCTCACCGAACTGCGGGCGGTCGTCCGCAGCATCCTCCCGCCCGTCCTCGCCGACCGCAGCCTGCCCGACGCGCTCACCGCGCTCGCGGCCGGCTGCCCGGTGCCGTGCCAGGTCGACGCCGACGTGTCCACGCGGTGCCCGGCGGCGGTCGAGGCGACGGCGTACTTCGCGGTCGCCGAGGCCCTCACCAACATCGCCCGGCACAGCGGCGCCGGTGAGGCGGGGGTCGCCGTGCGCGCGGCGGACGGACTGCTGCACGTGGAGGTCCGCGACGACGGCCACGGCGGCGCCGACGAGCACGGCGGGACCGGGCTCACCGGCATCCGCCGCCGCGTCGAGGCCCACGACGGAACACTGGAGCTGGCCAGCCCACCCGGCGGCCCCACCACCCTGAAGGTGACCCTGCCATGCGGATCGTGATCGCCGAGGACGACGCGCTGCTGCGCGAAGGGCTGGCGCTGCTGCTGCGCGCCGAGTCCCTGGACGTGGTGGCGACGGCGGAGGAGCCCGGCGCCTTCCTCGCCGCCGTCGACGCGGAACGGCCGGACGTCGCCATCGTCGACGTACGCATGCCGCCCACCCACACCGACGAGGGGATCACCGCCGCCGTCGAGGCGCGGCGGCGTCTGCCCGGCCTCGCGGTGCTCGTGCTGTCCGCCTACGTCGAGCAGGCCTTCGCCACCGACCTGCTCGCGCAGGGCAGCGCCCGGCTCGGCTATCTGCTGAAGGAGCGGGTGGGGCGGGTCGAGGAGTTCCTGGAGGCGCTGCACCGGGTGGCGGACGGAGGCACGGCCATCGACCCGGAGGTCGTCGCCCAACTGTTCGCCCGCAGCAGGCACGACACCAAGCTGGAGCGGCTGAGCCCCCGTGAGCGCGACGTGCTCGCGCTGATGGCGGAGGGGCTGGGCAACGCGGCCATCGCGGAACGGCTCGTCGTGAGCGACGGGGCCGTGCACAAGCACATCCGCAACATCTTCGCCAAGCTCGACCTGCCGCCCGCCGACCGCACCGACCGCCGTGTGGCGGCCGTGCTGCACTTCCTCGAGGACGTCCGCCGCCGGGGCTGACCCGTGGTGGGGCGCACCGTGCGGGCATGGCGCGGGGAGCCGCGCGACGATCCCCGCACGACTCCCACCGCCCGGCGCGGCCCACGCCCGTCAGGCCTCACCCCTCCCACCGAGCGACCGCTCGGTGATCCGCTTCAGGTGATGCGCGAAAACCTCCGGCGCCTCCGGCGTGAGGGTCCGCAGCGCCACCAGAGCGGTGACGGCGACGTCGCACAACTCCGCGCTCACGTCGTCCCACGTGTGAGTGACCCCCTTCCGCGGATTCCGCCCCGTCGCCCCGATCACGGCCTGGGCCACCTCACCCACTTCCTCGGACAGCTTCAGGATCCGCAGCAGGACCCGGTCGGGACCATCGTCGGGACGGCTGGCGTCCAACCAGCCGCACAGCCCCTCGACGGCCCCCCACAGATCCGCGGCCGGAGACGGCGGAGAGGACGACTGCTCGCTCATGACCGCACAGCCTCGCACAGCCCACCGACAGCGCCCGCCGCACCGCCCGTCACTCGAACAGCGCCCCCTGCTGCCCCTCCCGCGCCTTCCGCAGCCGCCGGCTGCGCGCCCCCACGGCCAGCGCCGTGGCCGCCGCCGTCACCGCGAAGGCCGCCGGCACCATCCAGCCCCGGTCCACCGAATGCCCCAGCACACGGTCGAGGGAGAGCCGCCCCGGCCCCGTGACGGCGAGACCCGCCGCCGTCAGGCCCAGGGACGCGGCGTACTCGAAACCGCCCTCCTGGTTGAAGAAGCCGTTGGGCGCGTGCACCGCCGCCGCACCCGCCATCGCCCCGGCGGCGGCCGCACCCGCCGCCGGGGTGGCGAGGCCGAGCGCCAGCAGCAGACCGCCGCCGGTCTCCGCGACACCGGCCGCCGTGGCGCTGACCTTGCCGGGGGCGTACCCGATGGAGTCCATGAACTGGCCGGTGCCCTCGATGCCGCCACCGCCGAACCAGCCGAAGAGCTTCTGCGCACCGTGCGCCGCGAGCACCCCGCCGGTTCCCAGCCGGAGCAGCAGCAGTCCCAGATCGCGTCGGTCGTAACAGGTCACGTCGTCTCCCCGTGAACGGTGGTCCGGCACCCGACCACCGTCGCACCGCCGCCCCGGCCCCGGCCCGTCGCCGACGCCGTTCGGGTGACGCGGGTGGCGGGGGCGTCGCACCGGTACGAACCTGACAGGCATGCCCCTGCAGATCACCCGCCTCAGCGACCCGGCCGTCCGCGCCTTCGTCTCCGCCGTCAACGACCACGACCGGGAGGCGTTCACGGCCCTCCTGGCGCCGGGCGCCACCATGGCGGACGACGGCACCGAGCGGGACCTCGCCGACTGGACCGACCGGGAGATCTTCTCCTCCCGCGGCCACATGGCGGTCGAGAACGAGTCCGACGGCGGCCGCCGCCTCGTCGTCCGCTACCGCAACGACACCTACGGCGAGATGCGCACCACCTGGTCCTTCACCGTCGACGACGACGGGCGCATCTCCCGCTTCGAGACCGGTCAGGCCTGACGGCCCGTCCACTTCCGTCCCCCCTGCGGGCCCGGCGCCGCACAGCCGCCGGGCCCGCAGGGGGTGGCCGTCCGTCCGAAACGCCTGTCCCGGGAGAACGGGTGACGGGACGGTCACGCGTCCCGCCCACGCGCCGGCCGGCGCGATCGGCGCCCCGGGCACCGGCACGCCCGCCGGGCTGCTCGAGGTCGTCGAGCAGCCCGGGGCGCGGACACCCGCGCCGGTCCGACACGGACACCCGCGCCGGTCCGGCGCAGGGGGCCACCGGGGACACGTTTCCCCTGTGGCCCCCGTTCGTCCCGGTATGCCGGTCCGTGTCCCGGGGCGGGTCCGTGCGAGTGGCCCGGCTCACATGGCGTACCGGATCCGCCGCGGACACGATGGTGATCGTCACCGGCAGGCTGAAGGGATCGACCATGTTCCGCAAGGTGCTCGTCGCCAACCGCGGCGAGATCGCGATCCGGGCGTTCCGCGCGGGCTACGAACTGGGTGCGCGCACCGTTGCCGTCTTCCCGCACGAGGACCGCAACTCGCTGCACCGGCTGAAGGCCGACGAGGCCTACGAGATCGGCCAACCGGGCCATCCGGTCCGGGCGTACCTCTCCGTCGAGGAGATCGTCCGCGCGGCACGCCGGGCGGACGCCGACGCCGTCTACCCGGGCTACGGCTTCCTGTCGGAGAACCCCGAACTCGCGAAGGCCTGCGAGGACGCGGGCATCACCTTCGTCGGCCCTGACGCCCGCATCCTGGAACTGACCGGCAACAAGGCGCGCGCGGTGGCCGCGGCCCGGGAGGCGGGCGTGCCCGTCCTCGGCTCCTCCGCGCCCTCCACCGACGTCGACGAACTCGTGCGCGCCGCCGACGAGATCGGCTTCCCCGTCTTCGTCAAGGCGGTCGCGGGCGGCGGCGGGCGCGGCATGCGCCGCGTGGAGGACCCCGCCCAGCTGCGCGAGGCCGTCGAGGCCGCGTCCCGCGAGGCCGCCTCCGCGTTCGGCGACCCCACGGTGTTCCTGGAGAAGGCCGTCGTCGAGCCCCGCCACATCGAGGTGCAGATCCTCGCCGACGGCCAGGGGAACGTCATCCACCTCTTCGAGCGCGACTGCTCCCTGCAGCGCCGCCACCAGAAGGTGATCGAGCTCGCCCCCGCGCCCGGCCTGGACCCCGGGCTGCGCGACCGGATCTGCGCCGACGCCGTGCGGTTCGCCCGGCGGATCGGCTACCGCAACGCCGGCACCGTGGAGTTCCTCCTCGACCGCGACGGCAACCACGTCTTCATCGAGATGAACCCGCGCATCCAGGTCGAGCACACGGTCACCGAGGAGGTCACCGACGTCGACCTGGTGCAGGCCCAGCTGCGCATCGCCGCCGGCGAGTCGCTCGCCGACCTCGGACTGTCGCAGGAGTCCGTCACCCTGCGTGGTGCGGCCCTGCAGTGCCGCATCACCACCGAGGACCCGGCCAACGGCTTCCGCCCGGACACCGGCCGCATCAGCGCCTACCGCTCGCCCGGCGGCTCCGGCATCCGCCTCGACGGCGGAACCACCCACGCCGGCACGGAGATCAGCGCCCACTTCGACTCCATGCTGGTCAAACTGACCTGCCGGGGACGCGACTTCGGCGCCGCGGTGGGCCGCGCCCGGCGTGCCGTGGCCGAATTCCGCATCCGCGGCGTGGCCACCAACATCCCCTTCCTGCAGGCCGTCCTGGACGACCCGGACTTCCAGGCCGGGCGGATCACCACCTCGTTCATCGAGCAGCGCCCGCAGCTGCTCACCTCCCGCCACTCCGCCGACCGCGGCACCAAGCTGCTCACCTACCTCGCCGACGTCACCGTCAACAAGCCGCACGGGGAGCGCCCCGAGCTGATCGACCCGCTGACCAAGCTGCCCGAGACGCCCGCGGGGGAGCCGCCGGCCGGTTCCAGGCAGCGCCTCGCCGAGCTGGGCCCGGAGGGCTTCGCCCGCTGGCTGCGCGAGTCGCCGGCCCTCGGCGTCACCGACACCACCTTCCGCGACGCCCACCAGTCGCTGCTCGCCACCCGGGTCCGCACCAAGGACCTGCTCGCCGTCGCCCCCGTGGTCGCGCACACCCTGCCCGGGCTGCTGTCCCTGGAGTGCTGGGGCGGCGCCACCTACGACGTCGCCCTGCGCTTCCTCGCCGAGGACCCGTGGGAGCGGCTGGCCGCCCTGCGCGAGGCCGTGCCCAACATCTGCCTCCAGATGCTGCTGCGCGGCCGCAACACCGTGGGCTACACGCCGTACCCGACGGAGGTGACCGACGCCTTCGTGCAGGAGGCGGCGGCGACCGGCATCGACGTCTTCCGCATCTTCGACGCGCTGAACGACGTCTCCCAGATGCGGCCCGCGATCGACGCCGTCCGCGCGACCGGCACGTCCGTGGCGGAGGTGGCCCTGTGCTACACCTCCGACCTGTCCGACCCGTCGGAGCGGCTCTACACGCTGGACTACTACCTGCGTCTGGCCGAGCAGATCGTCGAGGCGGGCGCGCACGTCCTGGCCGTGAAGGACATGGCGGGCCTGCTGCGGGCGCCCGCGGCGGCGAAGCTGGTGTCGGCGCTGCGCCGGGAGTTCGGCCTGCCGGTGCACCTGCACACCCACGACACCGCGGGCGGGCAGCTCGCCACCTACCTCGCCGCGATCCAGGCGGGAGCGGACGCGGTGGACGGGGCGGTGGCCTCGATGGCCGGCACCACCTCGCAGCCCTCGCTGTCGGCGCTCGTCGCGGCCACCGACCACTCCGAGCGGTCCACCGGCCTGGACCTCCAGGCGGTCGGCGACCTGGAGCCGTACTGGGAGAGCGTCCGCAAGGTCTACGCGCCGTTCGAGGCGGGCCTGGCCTCCCCGACCGGCCGCGTCTACCACCACGAGATCCCCGGCGGCCAGCTCTCCAACCTGCGCACGCAGGCGATCGCGCTGGGCCTCGGCGACCGCTTCGAGGACATCGAGGCGATGTACGCGGCCGCCGACCGGATGCTGGGCCGGCTGGTGAAGGTCACCCCGTCGTCCAAGGTGGTGGGCGACCTGGCCCTGCACCTGGTCGGCGCGGGCGTCGACCCGCGCGAGTTCGAGGAGCAGCCGGACCGCTTCGACATCCCCGACTCGGTCGTCGGCTTCCTGCGCGGCGAGCTGGGCACCCCGCCCGGCGGCTGGCCCGAGCCGTTCCGCAGCAAGGCGCTGCGCGGCCGGGCGGAGCCCAGGCCGGCCCCGGAGCTGTCCGCCGAGGACCGCGAGGGCCTGGCCAAGGACCGGCGCCCGACCCTCAACCGGCTGCTCTTCCCCGGACCGACCCGCGAGTTCGAGACGCACCGCCAGTCGTTCGGCGACACCAGTGTCCTGGACAGCAAGGACTTCTTCTACGGGCTGCGTCCCGGGAAGGAGTACAGCGTCGACCTCGATCCCGGCGTCCGGCTGCTGATCGAGCTCCAGGCGGTCGGTGACGCCGACGAGCGCGGCATGCGCACGGTGATGGCCACGCTCAACGGCCAGCTGCGGCCGATCCAGGTCCGTGACCGCGCGGCGGCCTCCGACGTGCCGGTCACGGAGAAGGCCGACCGCGCCGACCCGGGGCATGTGGCGGCGCCCTTCGCCGGCGTGGTGACCCTCGCGGTCGCCGAGGGCGACCAGGTGGAGGCGGGCGCCACGGTGGCCACCATCGAGGCGATGAAGATGGAGGCGGCCATCACGGCCCCGAAGTCCGGCACGGTGTCCCGGCTGGCGATCAACCGCGTCCAGCAGGTGGAGGGCGGCGACCTCCTGGTCGAACTCACCTGACCTCTGCCCGGTATTGCCTCCGGCATATGCCCCGACGGGGCCGCCGTCCCGCGCGACGACGGCCCCGTCCGCACGTCCGGCGCGCCTTCGGGCAAGCCCGCGCAGAAGAGCTGTGGGACCGTAGATTGAGCGGCGACAACAGCTCTCGGAACACCACGGACGGCAGCCATGACCGACCCCGCGACGGCACCCGGATCGACTCAGCAGAAGATCGACACCTCGGTGCCGCACTCGGCCCGCATCTGGAACTACTGGCTGGGGGGGAAGGACAACTACCCCGTCGACGAGGAGGCCGGCGACGCCTACACCGCCGTCTTCCCCGGTATCGTCGCCATCGCCCGCGGCAGCCGCGCCTTCCTGCGCCGCACCATCACGTACCTGGCCGCCGAGCAGGGCATACGCCAGTTCCTGGACATCGGCACCGGCCTCCCGACGGCCGACAACACCCACCAGGTCGCCCAGCGGATCGCGCCCGAGGCCCGGATCGTCTACGTCGACAACGACCCGATGGTCCTCGCCCACGCCCGCGCGCTGCTCTACTCCACCCCCGAGGGCGCGACGGCGTACGTCGACGCGAACGTCCTGGAGCCCGAGCGCATCCTGGAGGCCGCGGGCCGCACCCTGGACCTCACGCGTCCCACCGCGCTGATCCTCAGCAACATCCTCGGCCACATCGCCGACTACGACGAGGCGCGCTCCGTCGTCGACCGTCTGATGGCCGCCCTGCCGTCCGGCAGCTACCTGTCGGTCAACGACGGCTCGCGCGGCATCGACCCGGGCTTCGAGCGTGCCCAGGACGCCTACAACGCCAGCGGCGCGGTGCCGTACAACCTGCGGACCGTGGAGGAGATCACCTCCTTCTTCGACGGGCTCGAGCTGGTCGAGCCCGGCGTCGTGTCGGTGCAGCAGTGGCGTCCCGAGACCCAGGAGCCGGCCCCGGAGATCATCGCCGAACACGGCGGCCTGGCCCGCAAGCCCTGAGCCGTCCGGCTGTCCACGAGAGGCGGGTCCCGGCAGTCCGGGGCCCGCCTCTTCGTTGCCCGTGCGACGAACTTTGAACTCGTCGATGACAAAGTATGGACGAGTTGAGCAGAAGTCTCCTAGCGTGTCGGCGCAACCGTTGGCGTACGCGTAATGCGCGTGTCCCACACCGGAGTTGATCCGGCCCTCCGGTCGACCCAGCAGGAGGCAGAAGCATGCACGCACGGCTGTACCGGCATGTCCGAAGATCTCTCACCGGCCTGCTCGTCGGCGCCTTCCTGGCAGGCGGCGTGTGGGGGTCGCCGTCGGCCGCGGCCCGGCCGGACGCCGCCCCGCGGGCCGATGCGCCGCCCCAGGAACCGGGCGTCACGCTCCGCGTGTTCGACGTGCAGGTCCCGCTCGAGACGATCTGCACCCTCAAACCCGGGCAGACCCCCAACGTCGACCGGCTGGAGCCGGTCGTCGACTTCAGCTCGACCGACGACTTCGGCGGGTTCGCCGACGACTTCGTCAGCCAGGTCACCGGCAACATCCATGTGCCGGCCGCCGGTTCGTACACCTTCCGGCTGATCAGCGACGACGGCTCACGGCTGGCGATCGGCGACCAGGTGGTGGTCGACCACGACGGGCTGCACGGGGCCGAACCCAAGGACGGCACCGTCGAACTCACCGAGGGCATGCACGCGTTGCGCATCGACCACTTCGAGCGCGGCGGCGACCAGCAGCTCACCCTGGCCTGGCGGCCGCCGGGCGCCGACGGCTTCGCCACCGTGCCGAACGAGGCGCTGAGCACCGACGCCGGCGTGGTCCGGGTGACCGCGCCGGGCCGCAAGGAGTGCGAGGGCATCACCGACTCGCCCGGCGACGGCCTGCCGCTGAACGCCGTACGCCCCGACCACACGCTCACCGACCTGCGCCCCGAGGGCTTCGAACCGCAGGTCACCGGCATGGACTGGCTGCCCGACGGCCGGCTGCTCGTGAGCACCTGGGGCGGCACCGACAACACGGCCGGCGAGATCTACGCCCTCGACCACGCCACCGGCAGCACCGGCCCGGACAAGGTGAAGGCCACGAGGATCGCCGGCGGGCTGAAGGAGCCGATGGGCCTGAAGGTCGTCGACGGCGCCGTCTACGTCTCGCAGAAGCACGAGCTGACCGAACTGCGCGACAGCGACGGCGACGGCTCCCTCGACCGGTCCCGGACCGTCGCCACCTGGCCCTACGGCGGCAACTTCCACGAGTTCGCCTTCGGACTCCTCTACGACAAGGGCCACTTCTACCTGAACCTGTCCGTCGCCATCGACTACGGCGGCGCCACCACCGACCCGCAGCCCGCACCCGGCAGGGGCGTCACCGTCAAGGTGAACAAGAAGACGGGCAAGGTCAGTTACCTGGCCGGAGGACTGCGCACGCCCAACGGCATCGGCTGGGGACCCGGCGGCGGCATGTTCGTCACCGACAACCAGGGCGGCTGGCTGCCCGCGTCCAAGCTGGTCCACGTCCGGCAGGACCGCTTCTTCAACCACTACACCAACCCCGCCGGACCCTTCGACGAGGAACCGGTGACGCAGCCGGTGCTGTGGCTGCCGCAGAACGAGATCGCCAACTCGCCCAGCACGCCCCTCCACCTGACCGAGGGACGCTTCAAGGGGCAGATGCTCTTCGGCGACGTCACCTACGGCGGTCTCCAGCGCGCCTACCTGGAGAAGGTAAAGGGCCAGTACCAGGGCGCCGTGTTCCGCTTCACCCAGGGCCTCGAGGCGGGCGTGAACCGCATCAGCATGGGCCCCGACGGCGCGATCTACGTGGGCGGCCTGGGCGCCGACGGCAACTGGGGCCAGGAGGGCAAGCTCAAGTTCGGGCTGCAGAAGCTGACGCCCAACGGCGGCAACACCTTCGACATCCGGACCATGCGGGTGCGCAAGGACGGCTTCGAGCTGGAGTACACCCAGCCCCTGTCCCAGGAGACCGCCGACGACCTGGTGAACCGCTACCGGGCCGAACAGTGGCGCTACACCCCGACCCGTGACTACGGCGGCCCCAAGATCGCCGAGGAGACCCTGGAGGTGACCTCCGCGCACCTGTCCGCCGACCGCAGGAAGGTCACCCTGACGATCGACGGCCTGAAGCCCGGCCGCGTGGTGCACCTGCGC
This sequence comes from Streptomyces sp. DH-12, assembly GCF_002899455.1. Classification (GTDB taxonomy): domain Bacteria; phylum Actinomycetota; class Actinomycetes; order Streptomycetales; family Streptomycetaceae; genus Streptomyces. Next base: position 6,983,143 of record NZ_PPFB01000001.1, read on the forward strand.
TCCCCGCGCCCGTTCAGCTCCGCGTCCGGCGAGACCCTGTGGAGCACCGAGGCCTGGTACACCCTCAACGCCCTGCCCGGCGCCGAACCCGCGCCCGGCCCGGTGTACGAGGCGGAGGAGGCGACCCTCACCGGCGCCGCCGGCATCAACACCGACCACCGCGGCTACTCCGGCAGCGGCTTCGTCGACCGGTACGGCACCCAGGGCGCCGCCACCACCTTCGACGTCACGGTGGGCAGGAGCGGCTCCTACGACGTGGGCCTGCGCTACTCCAACGGTCCGAACCCCTTCCAGGGCACCAAGTCCGTCTCCCTGTACGTCAACGGGCACAAGATCAGGCAGACGCGTCTGCGCAGCACCGGCGACTGGGACACCTGGTCGACACAGCGGGAGACGGTGCGCCTGCGCGCCGGGCACAACACCGTCGCCTACCGGGTCGACGAGGGCGACACCGGACACGTCAACCTCGACCTCGTCACCGTCGACCGGCACGGCGCCCCGGTCACCCTGTTCGACGGCCGGGGCCTGGACCGGTGGCAGCACACCGACGGGCGCCCGGTGCAGTGGCCGGCCGAGGGCGGGGCGGCGGAGGTCTGCTGCGGCGACATCCGCACGAAGGACGGCTACGACGACTTCCGGCTGCACCTGGAGTACTGGCTGCCGAAGCTGCCCCCGGACGTCACCGGCCAGGACCGCGCCAACAGCGGCGTCTACCTCCAGGACCGCTACGAGATCCAGATCCTGGACTCCTACGGCGACACCACGCTCGCCGCCGACGAGGCGGGCGCGATCTACCAGAAGAAGGCGCCCGACGTGAACGCCGCCCGGCCGCCGGAGACCTGGCAGTCGTACGACATCGTCTTCCGCGCCGCGCGGTACGACGCCGAGGGAGTCAAGACGTCCGACGCGCGGATCACGGTGGTGTGGAACGGCAGGAAGGTCCACGACGACGTGGTGGTCGACGGACCCACGGGCGGCGGCGCGCCCGAGGGACCCGCGGCCGCGGCGATCCGTCTCCAGGACCACGGCAACGCGGTCCGGTACCGGAACATCCGTATCGAGCCGCTGAGCTGACGCGGTACCGGTGGACACGGGTGCGGCCGGGCCCCACGGGGACCCGGCCGCACCCCTGCGGGGCCTGCCGCACCGCGGGCCGCCGGCCGGCCGGGCGACCGGAGGTCACCGCGCCGGGCGAGTCGGCCTCGGCGGCGTTCCTGCCGGACCACAAGCCGGTCGCGGAGCTGTCCGGCAACGAACCGCCGGCCGACGCGCACAACGCGCTGCTGCCGCCGGACGCCTTCCACCCGCCGGTGGGCCGCCCCGTCACCCACAGGATCCACCGCGCCGCCGCCCGCCCCTCGCGGCCGGTCCCGTCGTTCACCACGGGTACGGCGGAGCGGGAGGCGTAGGAACGCCCGATCACGGCGTGCCTCGCCGTCCGGGACGCCCGGACGGCGAAGCCGGGGGGCGAGCACCGGCGTCCGGTGGCACGCTGAGTCCCCAGGCAAGCTCCGAAAGGACCTCGCGGTGATCACCACTGACTTCGCCCCCGGCTCACCCTGCATGCTCGACCTCGGCGTCCCCGACGTCCCGGCCGCCGCCTCGTTCTACGGCGCGGTCCTCGGCTGGGACTTCGAGCCGATGGGGGAGGGCGCCGACGGCGGCATGTTCCGCAAGGACGGCAAGATGGTCGCCGGCCTCGGCAGGCTCACCGAGGAGGGCGCCCGGCCGGCCTGGATGATCTACTACACGGTCGCCGACGCGGACGCCACCACCCGGGCCGTCGAGAACGGCGGCGGCACCGTGCGCGTGGCGCCGCTCGACCTCGACGAGTGGGGCCGGATGGCCCAGTACAGCGACCCGCTGGGCGGCCAGTTCGCCGTCTGGCAGCCCGGCGAGAGCAAGGGCGTCGACCTGGTCGACGAGCCCGGTTCCCTGTGCTGGACCGAGCTGTACACGAGCGACGCGGCCGGGGCCCGGCGGTTCTACGGCGACGTCCTCGGCTGGCGCTTCACCGACATGCCGATGCCGGGCGACGAGGGCACGTACACGATGATCACCCCGGCCGGACTGCCCGACGAGCGGATGCACGGCGGCCTCATGGAGGTCGGCGAGGACGCCCTGTCCCTGGCCGGCGGGCGGCCCTACTGGCACCCGGTCTTCGCGGTCGCCGACTGCGACGCGGCCGTCGCCCGGGTCGAGGAGAACGGCGGCAGCGTGCAGATGGGCCCGGTGGACGCGGAGGGCGTCGGCCGGATGGCCCTGTGCCTCGACCCCTTCAGGGCCGACTTCGTGCTGCTCACCCCGTCGGAGAGCTGACGGGGGCGGCGGGTCGGCCGGCGGTGGCCGGCCGCCGTGCGTCCACCTCGATCTCGATCCTCATCCGGGGATCGGCGAGACCGCAGACCATCATCGTCGCGGCCGGCCGCACCTCCCCGAAACACCGGCGCAGCACCGGCCAGCAGGGCTCGAAGTCCGCCCGGTCGGGCAGCAGGTAGCGCACCCGCACCACGTCGGCGAAGGTGCACCCCGCCTCCGCCAGCGCGGCGCCGATGGTGCGCAGGCACTGCTCGGCCTGCTCCACCACGTCGTCGGAGATCGTCATGGTGGCGTAGTCGAAGCCGGTGGTGCCGGACACGTGCACCCGGTCGCCGTCGACCACGGCACGGGCGTAACCGATCCGCTCCTCGAACGTCGAACCGCTCAGAATCGCACGTCGCTGTGTCATACGCGGCACGCCCCAGTGCGTCGTCGAAGATCATCCGGATGGTGGATCATGCTTGCATCGTATGGCGTCGCCAACTCGCCGTGCCATGATGGGAGAACGAGAGACTGGCCGGCGTCATCGTGTCGGCTCGTGGGCTCTGGGCGTCGCCCCCTTCCAGGGCAGCCGGACCCTGCCATCGTCGACCGCCCCTTCCACGGGTGCGCATCGCCTTTGGGCTCCCAACCCTCCCGAAGGGGGGCTGCCCACCATGCACTTCACCACACGGACCGAGGGCGCCGCGGCACGGATCACCGTGCACGGCGAGATCGACCACGACACCCTGCCCCTGCTCCGGGCCGCCGCTGCCGGGCTGCCGCCGAGCGTGACCGAACTGGTCTGGGACCTGCAGCACGCCCGCTTCATGGACGTCGCCGGACTCCACCTGCTGTTCGAACAGCCGTCCCCGGAGGGCCCGTCCCGCAAGACCACCGTGACCAACCTGGCGCCGCAGCCGCTGCGGCTGCTGATCCTCGCCACGAGGGTGAGGCCGGACCTCGACCTCGCCCGGCTCCTTCCCGACACGCCGGCCGTCCTGCTCGACGGCTGACTCCGGCCCGCCCGGCGTCGTGCCCCCGGCCGCCGCGGGGAGAGCCGGGAGCGGAGAACCGTTATGGAGCCTGACGACCAGATCATGAAAGGACCGGGGGAGCGGCGCGTCGCCGAGGCGGCGGAACGGATCGTCGCCGAAGGCCGGCCGCGTCTGCACCGCACCTGGGCGTCCCTGGTGGCCACCTCGCTGCTCGGCGGCATCGACGTGAGCGTCGGCGTCATGACGCTGCTGTTCGTCAAGCACGAGACCGGCAGCGACCTGCTGGCCGGACTGGCCTTCTCCGTAGGGTTGATCGCCCTGCTGCTCGGCCACAGCGAACTGTTCACCGAGGGCTTCCTGGTGCCGGTCAGCACCGTGATCGCCGGCGCGGCCACCTGGCTCGACCTGCTGCGGCTGTGGGTGACGGTCCTGGTGATGAACCTGGCCGGCGGATGGGTGTTCATGTGGATCGTGATGCGGGCCTTCCCCGAGCTGCACCGCACGGCGGCCGACGCGGGCGCGCGGTTCGTCGACGGCGGATACACCCTGGGCACCTTCTGCCTCACCGTGCTGGGCGGCGGCGTCATCACCCTCATGACCCGGATGCACCAGGGCACCGAGTCCATGACCGGGAAGATCACCGCATCGGTGTCCGCCGCGTTCGTCCTGGCCGGACTCGGGCTGTGGCACTCGGTCCTGGACTCCCTGATCGCGTTCGCCGGCCTGCACGCCGGCAGCACGCCCTACGGGTACGCCGACTGGCTGGTATGGCTGGGCTGGGCGGTCCTCGGCAACGTGGCCGGGGGCGTCCTGCTGACCACGGCGCTGCGCCTCGTGCGCAGCGCACCGGTGCTGCGCGAGGACGCGCCCGCGACGAAGGCCGGCGACACCTGATCCGGGAGGGGGCCGCCGTCGACCCCATCGAGGGACTGACGGAGCCGTCCGCACTCGCCTCGGAGTCCTCCCGGCCGAGCTTCCTCCCCCCGTCGCTGACCGTGCCCGGCGGCAGGCCGAGGCCCGCCGCGGCCATGCGTCCTCGTCGTCCGGCCCGGGAAGCCCGCTCGACCGCCCTGTCAGCTCGCCACCGAGCTGTCCGCCGCCGTCCTCCCCCCGGCGCCCTCGGCATCGGCCGCCGCCGAGTGGCAGCGAGCCGCTTCCGGGGAACGGGCCGCCTGCGCAGCCGAGGCCGGCCGACGCACTCCACCACCGAACAGGGGGTGGCAGCGGCCGTCGTGCTCGTCCCGGACGACCAGGCTCGTGACCACGCCGTCCATCCAGCGGCAGCACGTCGGGTCCCCGGGTCTTCGTGGGCGGGCGTCGACGGCATGCCGACCCACGGGCAGTCGCTCCCGGCGGTTCCGGACCGGTTCCGGGCGATGTCCCGCCGGCGGGGGACCCCGACAGTGCCGAAGCCCCCCACCGGCGGCCGAGCAGTCGCCGGCACTCACGGGGGCGAACCGCCGTAAGCCTGCTCGGCCTTCTGGTAGCGCTCCACCAGGAGCGGGTCCATCACGGTGGATCCCGGTCCGAAGAACTTGCCGAATCGCTGCCGGTACTGCTGGAACCAGTGCGGTCGCTCGGACAGGAAGAAGACGTCGTGCAGGGCGATGGCGCGGATGGCGAACAGGGGCAAGGGCGCCTTGCTCACCGCGAAGCGGGGGTTGCGGGCGGCCGTCACCTCGCAGTTCTCGTGGAACTGGCCGATCATGAGCCCCTGCGCCACGAAGGCGTCCTTCACCCGGGCATGGGCCTGGTCGAGCAGTCCGGTGTCCTCGCTACGGAGGTCGGGAAGTGCGACCACCATGGCACGCAGCATGGGATTGCGGCCTTGCCAGGTCGTCAGCTCGTACTCCCGCAGACTGCTGCGGGCGATCTCCTCGATCAGTTCGAGGGTCGGCGCGTGGCCGGCCAACCGCAAGCGGATTTCCATCGTCCGATTCTTGCGCGAGGGTGCCACGAAGGGACAGATGGGCCCCGTGCGGCCGATCTCCGGATGGCCGGCTGAGATGTATCCGGTCAGCCATTCCTCGACCGTCTCCACCACTGACGCGAAGTCGGCCAGGGATGTCGTGGACGTCATGACGCACCGGTCGGTTCGGTGACGCGGTCGACGGCGGTGCGTGCGAGCCGCTGGATCTCCGACTCGTCCGGGATCCGGGCGTTGACGAACGTGAGGACGTCGCCCTTCGCGACGACCACCCAGGCGGTCTCGATCCGGAAGTGGTCCACGGCGGACAGCCACCGCACCAGGAAACCGCCGTCCCCCAGCTCGACGGTCCTCAGGTCCACCCTCGAGATGTCGAGCTGCACGCCGTCGTTGAGTTCCATCCGGTACCGCACGCATGCGTGCACCGCGTCGAAGAGCTGCTGGTAGACCTGCCGGCAGGTCCCGTGGCCGAACTGGGCGACATGGTGGAAGACCACCGACCCCACGACGTTCGTGAACAGCGCGGAGGCGTGGTGCACCGTCTCGGGATGCGTGCCGTGGGTGAGCATGTTCGTCAGGTCGACGATGGCCCGCCCCGACTCGTCGCCGGAGACGAAGACGGGATCGTAGGCGGCGCTGGGCTCCTCGCCGAAGAACGACTCCTCGAGGTCCTCCTCACGTAACAGCAGCTGCTGGAATGCGGCGTCGTCCATCGAGGTCTCCTATCGGCGCACGAGGCTCAGCGGGCGCATGTCGGTCCAGTGCTCCTCGACGTAGGCGAGGCAGGTGCCGCGGTCGCTCTCGCCGAGCGCGACCGTCCAGCCCGCGGGCACCTCGGCGAACGACGGCCACAGCGAGTGCTGGCCCTCGTCGTTGACGAGCACCAGGAAGGCGCCGTCGGGGTTCTCGAAGGGGTTGCTCATCATCGCTCCCTGCGCAATACGGTCGGATGGAGGGCCGGGGCGCCGGTCAGTGCTTCTGCGCGACCCTGGTCACATACGTGTGGATGCCGTCGATCGAGGTGAACTGCGCCATGTCGTCGAACTGCGGCTCGATCACCAGGCCGTGCCGCTCCTCCAGGACGTGCTGCAGGACGACCAGGGTGAAGGAGTCGATCACCAGCTCGGCGTCGTCCGTCAGTTCCTCCGACGGCCCGAGGCCCGCGTTCTCGGCCAATATCGTCCTGAGGTCGTCTTTCGAGATCACAGGTCCTCCTCTGCCCGCGGGGGCGATTCCGGCAGGACGCGTCCGTGCATCAGCGCACGGTCGCGGATCAGCTTCCCCATCGAGTTCCGCGGCAGCAGACGCGTGACGTGGAACCGCTTGGGGACCTTGACGGGGCTCAGCCGCTCCCGGCACCAGACGGTCAACTCGTCCACGCCGACGGCGGGGTCGGCGCCCACGAACGCCTCGATGACCTCTCCGTGCGTCACGACGGCCTCCGTCACCCGGTCGTGGGCCAGGAGGACGTTCTCCACTTCCGTGAGGTCGACCTTCAGTCCGCCGATCACGGCCAGCGAGTCGGCCCGGCCGAGCATGCTCAGCACCCCGGTCGCGGGATCCTGCCGGACCCGGTCGAAGGTCCGCAGCCAGCCGTCCGTGTAGCGGTCCGCATGCTCGCCGTACAGATACGGCGAGCGGTCCATCCGCACGTACAGCTCCTCGTCGACGACCTTGACCTCGGCCCCCGGCACCGGGAACCCCAGTTGCGGAGGCACGGAGCCGCCGGACAGGTCACCCGCGATCAGTCCGATCTCGGTCAGGCCGTAGACCGGGCTGATCGGCAGGCCGAAGCACGCGCCGAAGCGCTCGAAGGTCTCCTGCGGCACCCGCTCGCCGCCGGACACCGCGAGACGCAGCTCGGGCAGCCGGGGCCGCTCGGCGGTGCGGGACAGCAGGTCGTAGTGGACCGGCGTTCCGTAGACGGCGGTCGTCCCGGTCGCCGCCATGAGCCGTACGACCTCGGCCGGGCGCAACGTCGGCGGGACGATCAGCGTCGCCCCGGACGCCAGGGCGTGCAGCACACCGCTGACCAGGCCCATATTGTGCATGACCGAGTTCAGCAGCATCATCCGGTCATCCGCGCCCGGGATCCCCGGAAGCGCGGCGTGCCGGTCGATCTCGGCCAGCACGGAGTCGGCGGGCCGGCCGATCACCTTGGGCCGGCCGGACGAGCCCGAGCTGAACTGCACCAGCCGCACACCGTCGACGGCGGGCCGGCCGTCCGGCAGCCGCCGGACCGAGAAGTCGGACTCCTGACGGAATCCGGCCACCGGCCCTCCGGCGCCGGCCGCGACGACGAGGTACTGCGGACGCACCTGCCGGACCAGCGGCTCGTACTCGGCCGGTTTCAGCCGGAAGTCGACCAGAACCACCTGCGCACCACGGCTCCACAGAGCCAACAGCACCTGAATATAAGTGAAACTCGGCGTCATCCTCAGGACAACAGAGCTGCCTTCGCCGATTCCCTCGTTCCGGAAACGCTCCTCAAGGTCGGCGACCGCACCGCGTAACTGGCCCCGGGTGACCGGAGCGCTCGAAACGGCCCACGGGTCGTCGTCCGCGCCACGGTTCAGCAGATGACTCACCCACTGCGTTCTTGCCATAGAGTTTCCTTTTGTGAAACAGCCTCGGGAAACGTGCGAACGGCATTTATGAACGGTGAAGCTAACACCGTCGATAAACGGCGGGCAAGAGCCCGCCGATCAAGGCGGACCACCCCGTGAGTGACGCGAGGGTCCCGCCGCCGGTTGCCGCACCGGCGGCGCGGCGTCCCCGGGAAGCGACTTCGCCCGGCGCGCGGCGAGCGTCGGCCGGGTCCCGCCGTCATCGCGCATGGTCGGCCTCCACCAGTCAATTCCAGGGAAGTCGGCCGCCGGGTCGCATCGGTGGGCGCCGCAGTTGAAGCGGGACGGACGCGCGTGTCCCGCCGGGTCGCCCCGCGTGTCCCGCCGGCGGGACACGGGCCGGACATGCGTGTGGCATAGCCGATTGGTCTCCTTGACCTCCAGATCTCCCGGGGTTAGGTTCCCTCTGTCGCGTTTCCGGGCGGGTGCTTCCTGCTCCCGTACTCACACGGCTATTCAGGTCGCTCCGGCAGAGCGAAGGTCGCCGTCCCGCTTCAGCGCAATCGAATCAACGCCTGCGTTCTCCAAGCCATTGCGCTTTTTCATTCCTGCCTCTCCGGCCGTCCGTGCGGGGGAATTTTCGGAGGTGGAGATTTGTCCGTCAGTGTCGGCACCACGTTGCCCCTCACGGCTGCGCAACGCGAAATATGGATTGCCGAGCAGCGGCTGAGGAGAGGAAATCGAGTCTTCCGGGTGGGGGAGTACCTGGAGATCCGCGGAGGCGTGGACCCGAAACTGTTCGACGAAGCCCTCAGGCGCGTCGTCGCCGAGGCCGACGCGCTCCACGTCCGCTTCGTCGAGGAAGGCGGCGAGGTCCGGCAAGCCCTCCTGGACCCCGCCGACCGGCCGCTCGTGGTCACCGACCTGAGCATGGCGCCGGATCCCGAACAGGCCGCCCGCGACTGGATGGACACCGCGGTCGCGCGGCCCATGAGCCTGACCGAGGACCGGCTGTTCGAGTATGCGCTCCTGAAGCTGAGCGCCGACCGCTTCTGGTGGTACCAGGGGTACCACCACGCCGTGATGGACGCCTTCGGGACCTTGCTGATAACCCGCCGGGTCGCCGACGTCTACACGGCCCTCGCCCGAGGCGGCCCGGTGGGAGCGAGTCCCTTCGGCTCGCTGTCCGACCTGATCACGGCGGAGCGGACCTACCAGGCATCGGAACGATTTGCCCAGGACAGGGCGTACTGGTCGGAACGCTTCGCCGACCGTCCGCAGCCGGCCGGCGTCGTCGGCCGGCCGACGACCACGCCGGAGAGCTACCGCCGGCACACCGCCGCACTGGAGCCGACGGAGCACACGGCACTGCGCGACGCGGCCCGTCGGGCCCGCGCCCCCTGGTCGCACCTGGTCATCGCCGCCGCGGCCCTCCACGTCCACCGGACGACCGGCACGTCCACCGTCGTCCTGGGCCTGCCGGTGACGGCACGCCTCAGCCAGGTCGAGCGGCGCACCCCCGGCACGGCCGCCAACGTCCTCCCGCTCCGGCTGGAGCTGCGACCGGAGCTGACACTCGGCGGACTCCTCACCCAGATCGGCCGACGCGTGCGCGAACTGGGCGGGCACCAGCGGTACCGGGCCGAGGACATCCAGCGCGACCTCGAACTGCCCGGCAACCTGGGGACGTGGTACGCGCCGGTCGTCAACGTCATGTCCTTCGACTACGCGATCACCTTCGCGGGACTGCCGGCCACCGCGCACAACCTCACCTCCGGTCTGGTGGGCGACCTCACCCTCGCCGTGTGGGACCGCCGCGACGGCAACGGCCCGGCCGTCGACCTGAACGCCCACCCCGAACTGTGCACACCCGACGAACTGGCCATGCACCACCGACGCCTGCTCACCGCCCTGCGCGCCGTCACGGCCACGGATCCCTCCCGGCCGATCGGGCGGATCGATCTGCTCTCCCCGCAGGAACGGGCGGCCGTGCTGCCGGCGGCCGTGGCCGCCGTGCCGTCGCGGGTGACGCTGCCGGAGCTGTTCGAGGCGCGGGTGGCGGCGGCTCCCGGCGCGGCGGCAGTGGTGTGGGACGGGTCCACGCTGTCGTACGGGGAGCTGAACGAGCGGGCAAACCGCCTGGCTCATGAGCTGGCGGGTCGTGGTGTCGGGCCCGAGGACGTCGTCGCGCTGGCCCTGCCGCGCTCTGCGGATCTGGTGGTCGCCGTCCTGGCGGTGCTGAAGGCGGGCGCCGCCTATCTCCCCCTTGATCCGGCCTATCCGGCGGCCCGGGTGGCTCACATGGTCGCCGACGCCCGGCCGGCCCTGGTCCTGACGACCACCGAGCACCGTCCGGCGGAGACGGCCGGGACACCGGTGGTGCTGTGGGACACGCTCGACGTGACGGATCAGCGCACCGACGACCCCGTCACCGCGCTCTCGGCCGGCCATCCCGCGTACGTCATCTACACCTCCGGCTCCACCGGCCGGCCCAAAGGCGTCGTCGTCGCCCACCGCAACGTGGTGCGGCTCTTCGACGCCACCCGGAAGAGCTTCGGCTTCGGCCCCGAGGACGTGTGGACGCTGTTCCACTCCTACGCCTTCGACTTCTCCGTCTGGGAGATGTGGGGAGCGCTGCTGCACGGCGGCCGGCTGGTCGTGGTGCCCTACGAGGTCAGCCGGACGCCCGGCGCCTTCCTGGACCTGCTGGCCGAACACGGCGTCACCGTCCTCAATCAGACGCCCTCAGCCTTCTACCAGTTGGCGCAGGCCGACGCCGACGCCTCCCCGTCGGGACGTGAACTCGCTCTGCGCACGGTGGTGTTCGGCGGTGAGGCACTCCAGCCGTCCCGCCTGGCCGACTGGTACCGGCGCCACCCCGACGACACGCCGACCCTGGTCAACATGTACGGCATCACGGAGACCACGGTCCACGTCACGTACCAGCCGCTGACCCGGCAGCACGTCACCGCGGCGGCCAGCGTCATCGGCGTCGGCATCACCGACCTGCGGACGTATGTGCTCGGTCCGGGTCTGGAGCTGGTGGCGCCCGGTGTGGTGGGGGAGCTGTACGTCGCGGGCGGGGGTGTCGCCCGCGGCTATCTGAACAGGCCGGGTCTGACGGCCGAGCGTTTCGTGGCGGACCCGTACGCACCCGAACCCGGTGGGCGGATGTACCGCACGGGTGACCTGGTGCGCTGGAACCAGGACGGCGCGCTGGAGTTCGTCGGCCGCGCCGACCAGCAGGTCAAGATCCGCGGCTTCCGCATCGAGCCCGGCGAGATCGAGAACGTGCTGACCGACCACCCCGACGTCGCCGAGGCCGCGGTAGTGGTCCGCGGGGAACAGTCCGGCGATGCCCGCCTCATCGCCTACGTGGTGGCACGAGGCGCCCTGTGCGGCGCGGAAGCACGGAAGTTCGCGCGGGACCGCCTGCCCGACCACATGGTGCCGGCCGCCGTGGTCGTACTGGACCGCATGCCACTCACCGCGAACGGCAAGCTGGACAAGGCGGCACTGCCGGAGCCGGACTTCACCGTCCCCAGGCCGGGGCGGGAGGCGCGTACGCCGCGGGAGCAGATCGTGTGCGATCTGTTCGCGCAGGTGCTCGGGCTGCCCCGGGTCGGCGTCGACGACGGCTTCTTCGACCTGGGTGGGCACTCCCTGCTCGCCACCCGGCTGATCGCCCGGCTCCGCTCGGCGTTCGGGGTGGAGCTGGAGCTGCGCGCGCTGTTCGAGGGCCCGACCCCGGCCGCGGTGGCGGCACTCCTCGACACCGCGGGACCCGCCCGGCCGCCCCTGACGGCACGGGAAAGTCCGTCAGTCCTTCCCCTCTCGTCCGCTCAGCGGCGGTTGTGGTTCCTGCACAAGATGGAAGGGCCGAGCGCCACCTACAACATCCCCCTCGTCGTCAGGCTGGGCGGTGAGTTGGACCGTGAGGCGCTGCGGGCCGCCCTCGGTGACGTGGTGGCCCGGCACGAGAGCCTGCGGACGGTGTTCCCCGAGGCGGACGGCACCCCGTTCCAGCGCGTCCTGGACCGTGTGAGCGTGGAGCTGCCCGTCACCGGCGTCACCGAGACGGAACTGCCCGACGCGCTGAAGTCAGCCGCCCGGTACCCCTTCGACCTGGCAGCCGAGATCCCGCTCCGCGCCGAGCTGTTCAGGGTCTCCGAACAGCGGTACGCGCTGCTGCTCGTCCTGCATCACATCGCGGGTGACGGTTGGTCGTTGGGTCCGCTGGCCGCTGATCTGACCCGGGCGTATACGGCTCGGGTGGAGGGGCGGGCGCCGGAGTGGTCCGCGTTGCCGGTGCAGTACGCGGATTACACGTTGTGGCAGAACGAGCTGCTGGGGGACCAGGAGGACCCGGACAGTCTGTTCGCGTCGCAGATCGCGTACTGGACGGAGGCGTTGGCGGGTCTGCCGGATCAGTTGACCCTTCCCGCGGATCGTCCGCGTCCGGCGGTGATGACCTACCGGGGCGATTACGTCACGGTGGACATCGGTGCGGATCTGCACCGGAGGCTCGCCGATCTCGCGCGGGTGTCGGGCGCGAGTCTCTTCATGGTGCTGCAGGCGGGTCTCGCGGGGCTGCTGACGCGGCTGGGCGCGGGTGAGGACGTTCCGGTGGGCAGTCCGGTGGCCGGCCGTACCGACCAGGCGCTGGACGAGTTGATCGGGTTCTTCGTGAACACGCTGGTCCTGCGTACGGACACATCCGGGGATCCGAGCTTCGCGGAGCTGATCACGCGGGTGCGGGAGCGGAGTCTTGCCGCCTATGCGCATCAGGACGTGCCGTTCGAGTACCTGGTGGAGCTGATCAATCCCACCCGTACCCTGTCGCACCACCCGCTGTTCCAGGTGATGCTGGCCCTTCAGAACGCCCCCGTGACCGAGCTGGAGCTCCCCGGACTGCGAGCCGGGGTCGAGTTGGGCAGGACGGGGACGGCGAAGTTCGACCTGTTCTTCAGCCTGGCCGAGCGGCGCGGGGCGCATGGTGAGCCGCAGGGCATCACCGGAGCCGTCGAGTACTCCAGCGACATCTACGACGCGCCCACCGTCCTGGCCCTGTTCGAACGGTGGCTCCACTTCCTCGACGTCGCCACCACACACCCCGACCAGCCCCTCAACCACATCGACATCCTCACCCCCGAGGAACACCGGCGTGCGGTGGTCGACTTCAACGACACGGCGCATCCCGTGCCGGAAGCCTCTCTCGGCGAGCTGTTCGCTCGGCAGGCCGGGGAGACGCCCGGCGCGCCGGCGGTCACCGACGGTGACCGCACGCTCTCGTACGCTCAGCTCGACGCGCGGGCCGACGCGCTTGCGCACGAGCTGATGGGCCGGGGGGTGCGGCCCGGTGACGCGGTCGGTGTTCTTCTGGAGCGTTCGATCGCGTCGGTCACCGCGGTCCTGGGCCTGGCCAAGGCCGGCGCCGTCTACGTGCCCCTCGACACCCGCTACCCGGCCGACCGGATCCGCCATGTCCTGGCCGACACCGGCGCCTCGCTGGTGGTGACCGACGACGTGTCCCAGCCGCAGCTCCCGACGGGCGCCGCGGACGTCTTCGTCATCGGCTCGACACCCGACCGCCCGGAGCAGCGCGAGGCGCCCGAGGTGGGTGTGTGCGGGGGTGACGCGGCGTATGTGATGTACACCTCGGGTTCGACGGGCGAGCCCAAGGGGATCGTGGTGACGCATCGCAATGTGGCCGCTCTGGCTCTGGATCCGCGGTTCGACCCTCGGGCGCACCAGCGGGTGCTGTTGCACTCGCCGGCGGCGTTCGACGCCTCCACCTACGAGTTGTGGGTGCCGTTGCTGAACGGCGGGACCGTGGTCGTGGCCCCGGCCGGGGAGCTGGACGTCCCCGCTCTGCAGCACACGATCGCTTCCGAGCGTGTCACCGCGTTGTGGCTGACCAGTTCCCTGCTGAACGTGATCGCCGACCACGCGGTGGACGCCTTGTCGACGGTGCGGGAGGTGTGGACGGGTGGTGAGGCCGTCTCGGGGGCCACGGTGCGGCGTCTGCACGAGGCCTGCCCCGCTCTGAGGGTCGTGGACGGTTACGGGCCGACGGAGACGACCACCTTCGCCACCTGTCACCCCGTCCCGCGTCCCTGCACCGGTGGGGCGACGGTGCCGATCGGGCGTCCGATGGCGAACACGCGGGTGTACGTCCTCGACGCGTGTCTGCGGCCCGTTCCGCCGCAGGTGACCGGTGAGCTGTACATCGCGGGAGCGGGTCTGGCCCGCGGCTATCTCGGCAAGCCCGGTCTGACGGCCGAGCGGTTCGTCGCCGACCCGTACTCGCCCGGGTCCGGCGGCCGGATGTACCGCACGGGTGACCTCGTGCGCGTCAACGCCGACGGGGACCTGGAGTACATGGGCCGCGCCGACCAGCAGGTCAAGGTCCGCGGTTTCCGTATCGAGCCCGGCGAGATCGAGCACGTCCTCACCGAGCACCCCCACGTCGCCCAGGCCGCCGTGGTCGCGCAACGCGACCGGCCCGGCAGCACCCGCCTGATCGCCTACATCGTCCCCGACGCCGGCGGACCGGCGGGGGACGAGGAGGAGCGGGACCAGATCGGCGAGTGGCGGGACCTCTACGACTCGCTGTACTCCGCGCCGGGTTCGACGCTCGGTGAGGACTTCTCCGGCTGGAACAGCAGCTACGACGGTGAGCCGATCCCGCTGCCCGAGATGCGGGAGTGGCGTGCGGCCACGCTCGAGCGGATCAGGGCGCTGAGGCCCGCCCGGGTCCTGGAGATCGGTGTCGGCACCGGTCTGCTGCTGTCCGGACTGGCGCCCGAATGCGAGGAGTACTGGGGAACGGACTTCTCCCCGGTCGTCGTGGAGACGCTGCGGCGCCATGTCGACGCCGACCCCGAACTGGCCCGCCGGGTCCGGCTCCGGGTGCAGGCCGCCCACGAACACGGCGACCTTCCGCAGGGCCACTTCGACACGATCGTGCTGAATTCCGTCGCCCAGTACTTCCCGAACGGCGGGTACCTGACGCAGGTCGTCGAGGAGGCCTTCCGCCTGCTTGCACCCGGCGGCGCCCTGTTCCTGGGCGACCTGCGCAACCCGCGGCTGCTGCGGACCTTCGCCTCCGGCGTCCAGGCGGCGCGTGCCGAGGACCCGGCCGACACGGCCGCGATCCGGCGTGCCGTCGAGCAGAGCCTCGTCCTGGAGAAGGAACTCCTGGTCGACCCCGAGTACTTCTCCGCCCTCGCCCACCACGTCCCCGGCCTGGCGGGCACCGACATCCAGCTCAAGCGCGGCACCGCCCACAACGAACTCACCCGCTACCGCTACGACGCCACCCTCTACAAGACCGGCATCACCCCCCACCCCCTCACCGACGCGCCCACCCGGCCCTGGACTCGTGACCTGGGCGCCCTCGCCGATCACCTGGGCGGAGCGCGGCCCGACCGGGTGCGCGTCACGGGGGTTCCGCACGCGCGTATCGCAGCCGACCTCGCCGCGCAGCGCGCGCTCGAGTCCGGGACCGCGCCGGACGTGAGGGACACGCCCGGCGTCGACCCGGAGGACCTGCACCGCCTCGGCGAGAAGCACGGCTACTGGACGGCGATCAGCTGGAACGGCCACGATCCGGCCACCCTCGACGTCACGTACGTCAGACGCGAACTGCTCGGCGAGTCGGTGCCCGTCGGTTCCTACGCGCCCACGGGCGCGGCCGGTCCCGGCAGTCCGCTGTCCTCCTGGACCACCAGCCCGGCCACCGGCCGCAGCACCGGCGCCCTGCTCATGGCCGTACGCGAGCACCTGCGCCGGCAGCTGCCCGAGTACATGCGCCCCGCCGCCGTCGTCCCGCTCGACCGGCTGCCGCTCACCTCCAACGGGAAGCTCGACCGTGCCGCGCTGCCGGCGTTCGACGCGGAGCCCGCCGACATCGGGCGGGCGCCGGCCACCCCGCAGGAGCAGGTGGTGTGTGAGCTGTTCGCGGAGGTGCTCGGCCGTCCGGTCGTCGGAGTGAGCGAGGACTTCTTCGACCTGGGCGGACACTCCCTGCTCGCCACCCGGCTGATCGCCCGGCTGCGCGCGGCCTTCGGCGTCGAGCTGGGCGTGCGGAGCCTGTTCGAGGCGCCGACCCCGGCGGGCATCGCGGCCCGGCTCGACGTCGACGACGCGGACGGCTCGTACGAGGTGATGCTGCCGCTGCGCACCGGGGGCGACAGGCCGCCGCTGTTCTGCGTTCATCCGGGCGGAGGCATCAGCTGGTCGTACAGCGCGCTCATCAAGCACCTGGGACCGCAGTACCCGTTGTACGGCATCCAGGCGCGCAGTCTGGCCCGGCCGGAACCCCGGCCCGCCAGCATCGAGGAGATGGCGGTGGACTACGCCGACCAGATCCAGCGGGTGCAGCCGCACGGACCGTACCACCTGGCCGGCTGGTCGTTCGGCGGGCTGTGCGCGCACGCGCTGGCCGCCGAGTTCCAGCGGCGCGGCGAACCGGTGGCGCTGGTCGCGGTGCTCGACGTGATCCCCGACTGGCAGGGCCTCACCCACGCCGATGTCCCCGCCCCCGACGACCGGGTGATGCTGCTTTACCACGTGGGTCTCGTCGACGACGGCAGCCACCACGACGACGGGGAGATGACCTTCGCCAAGGCGCGGGAGATCCTCCGCCGCCAGGGCAGTGTGCTGGCCAACCTGGAGGAGGACCGGCTCACGACGATCACCGAGATCTCGGCGAACAACACCCATCTGACCGTGGACTACCGGCCCGGCCCGATCGACGGCGACCTGCTGCTGATCGCCTGCTCGGAGGAGCAGGACCCGCCGGTGACCGCCGAGGCCTGGCAGCCGTACGTGCGCGGCTCCGTCGAGGCCCACGTGGTGCCCGGCGACCACGGGTCGATGCTGACCCGCCCGGACACACTGGCCCAGATCGGCCGCATCCTCTCGGCCAAGCTGCACGACCTCACCGGCGACGAGTGACCTCCGCGGGCCGCCCACCGGGAACCCGCCGTCCGCTGTCCGCGAGGACCGACACCCGAGGACTGACACTGATGCTGACCGACGCGCTCTCCGTCGACGTGGCCAAGGCCCTGGCCGCCGTGGACGAATGGCTGAGCGAGTACATCCGCCGACCGCACGGCGAACTCGGACGCACCGGCCCGGTGTGCCCGTTCGTCGAACCCGCCCAGCGCGCCGACGCGCTGGAGATCCGTGTCAGGCTGGTCGGCCCCACCCCGAGCCAGACCCTCATCGACGAGATCGTCCGCTGCGGCCTCGACGAGTTCAGCGAGGTCGACTGGAGGTCCGGCAACCCGAATCTGCGCTCCCTGCTGCTCGTCCTGCCGGACCTGCCGACCGAGCACCTGCACCTGCTGGACGCGGCGCACACCGCGCTGAAGCCGGAGAGCGTGCGGCGGGGGCTGATGATCGCCCAGTTCCACGAGAAGTGCGAGGAGAAGGCCGCCCGCAACCCGGCGTTCGAGGTGAGCCACGCCCCCGTGCCGATGATGGCCGTGCGGTCGATGGCGATCCACGACGTGCTGTTCCTGGCCGACCGCCGGGAGTGGTTCGAGGAGTACGCGAACCGTTTCGGAGCCCGCTACCGCACCGGATCGCACGGCATCGACCCGCTGCTGGCCGAGGTGTACGAACGCGCCCGTGCCACCTACGCGCCGGGGAGCTGACCGCATGCGCCACGCACCACCGGACGCGGGCTCCGTGTACCGGGGCATGGACCAGGCCACGCTGGACCGGCAGTACTCGCCCAGTTCCCGCGTGCCGAGCCTGGAGGCCTACCTGCGCGCGTACGAGCGGCTGAGCGAGGCCGCCCGCCGGGACCACCCGGTGCGCACCTCGCTCGCCTACGGCCCGCACCCGGCGGAGCGGCTCGACTACTTCCCCGGACCGGCGGCCGGGCGGGCGCCGCTGCTGGTGTTCGTGCACGGCGGGAACTGGCAGGCACTGGGCCGCGCCGAATCGGCGTTCCCGGCGCCGCCGCTGCTGGCCGCCGGCGCGGCGGTCGCGGTGATCGAGTACGGGCTCGCGCCGGAGGTCGGCCTGGACGCCATGGCGGGCATGGTGCGCCGGGCCGTCGAATGGCTGCTGCGGCACGCCGACGGACTGGGGTTCGCCCCGGACCGCCTCCACCTGTGCGGCACTTCCGCGGGCGCGCACCTGGTCGCCATGGCCCTGCTGCCCGCCCCGTCGGCCGGACCGGACGTGTCCGGCCGGATCACCGGCGCGGTGCTGCTCAGCGGCGTGTACGACCTGGAGCCGGTCCGCCTGTCGTACGTCAACGAGGCGCTGCGGCTGGACGAGGCCGCGGCCCTGCGCAACAGCCCGGTCCGGCGGCTGCCGGCGCGGCTGCCCAGGACGGTGATCGCCCGCGGCGGCAACGAGACCGAGGAGTACGTCCGCCAGCACGACCGGATGGTGGCCGCGCTGCGCCCCCGGGCAGCGGTGACCGAGGTCGTCGCCGACCGGCGCGACCACTTCGACCTCCCCTACGACCTGGGCGTGCCGGGCACCGGGCTGGGCGACGCGGTCCTGACACAGATGGGACTGGAAGGAACGACCGCATGACCACCGAACGGACCACCCGCAGTCCCGCGTGCCCGCTGGCCGGATCCCCGCCGGACACCACCCCGTACGCCCACTACGCGCGGATGGACGAGCTGCTGGCCCTGCAGCATCCGCTCAGCCCGGCCCGCACCGAGCCGGGGTTCATCATCATGAGCCAGGTCAAGGAGCTGCTGTTCAAACTGCTGCACACTGAACTGACAACGGCACGCGACCAGTTGACACAAGACCTGCTCGACGACGCGCTGTGGACGCTGCGCCGCGCCGCACGGGTGCAGCAGGTGCTGCTGGTGTCGTGGGAGACGTTCTCCGTGCTGTCCCCGGTGGAGTTCGCCGAGTTCCGGGACGTCCTGGGGTCGGCCTCCGGGTTCCAGTCGGCCGGCTACCGTCGCCTCGAGTTCCTGCTCGGCAACAAGAACCCCGCGATGGCCGAGCCGCACCGGGACACGGCGGGCTACGAGACGGTGGTCGCCCAGCTCCACGCGCCGAGTCTGTACGACGCCGCGCTCGCGCTGCTGGTCCGCCGCGGGCTGCTCACCCCGGACGACTCCCCGGACCGGGACGTCACCCGACCGTACCGCGGCGGCGCCGAGGTCGAGGACGCCTGGCGGACGGTCTACCGGGACCCCGCCCGCCATCGCGACCTGCATCTGCTCGCCGAGGCGCTGATGGACACCGCCGACCAGTTCGCCCGCTGGCGCTACACCCACCTGGTGACCGTCCAGCGGATGCTGGGCGCCAAGCCCGGGACCGGCGGCACCGAGGGCGTGGCCTGGCTGGCCCGGATCAGCGAGCACCGCTTCTTCCCGGAACTGTGGTCGGTGCGCTCCACGCTTTGAACGTCCTGACCGGGCCGCCCACGGCCTCATCGCGAACGGCCTCACCGCACACGGCGGGATCACGCGGACACCGACGACACGAGACACGAGGAGGGCCCATGGTGAGCGGGATCCCGCGCACGGCGGCCGAGGAACTGGACGCGGCAGATCCGCTCGCCGCGTTCCGCAGGCGGTTCGTCATCGCCGATCCGGAGCTGATCTACCTGGACGGCAACTCGCTGGGCCCGCTGCCCACTGCCACCCCGGAGGTGCTGCGGGGCGTGGTCGAGGAGGGCTGGGGCGGGGGACTGGTCCGGTCGTGGCAGGGCTGGATCGACTGGGGCGCCCGGCTCGGCGACCGCCTCGCCGAGCACGTGCTCGGCGCCGCGCCCGGCGAGGTGGTGATCTCCGACTCCACGTCGGTCAACCTCTACAAGCTGGCCGCCGCCGCCCTGGACGCGGCGCCGGGGCGCAGCACCGTCCTGATGGACGCCGAGGACTTCCCGACCAACCGGTACATCGTCCAGGGCCTCGCCGAACAGCGCGGGCTGCGGTCGGTGCGGCTGCCGTCCGACCTCGACGGCGGCCTCGGCCTCGATGCGCTGCGCTCGGCACTGAACGGTGACGTGGCGCTGGTGGTGCTGTCGCTGGTGTCCTACCGGAGCGGCGCGCTGCTGGACATGGCACAGGTGAACGACCTGGCCCGCGCGGCCGGCGCACGCGTGGTGTGGGACGTGTCGCACGCCGCCGGAGCCGTCCCCGTCGACCTGGCCGGCACCGGCGCCGAACTCGCCGTCGGCTGCACGTACAAGTACCTCAACGGCGGCCCGGGTTCACCCGCCTTCCTCTATGTGCGCCGCGACCTCCAGTCCCGGCTGCGGCAGCCGGTGTGGGGCTGGTACGGGCAGCGCGGGCAGTTCGAGATGGGGCCCGACTACGATCCGGTGCCGGGCATCGAGCGGTTCCTGGTGAGCACCCCGCCGCTCGTGTCGCTGGCGGCGATCGACCCCGCCCTCGCCCTGGTCGAGGAGGCCGGACTGGCGCGGATCCGCGCCAAAGGGCTGCGGCTGGGCCGGCTCGCCGACGATCTCGTGGACGCCTGGCTCACTCCGCTGGACTTCCGGCCCGCCTCGCCCCGCCCGCCGGAGCGGCGCGGTTCGCATCTGTCCCTGTACCACCCCGACGCCTGGCGGATCTGTCAGGCGCTGGCCGCGGACGCGAAGGTCGTCTGCGACTACCGGGTCCCGGACCGGCTGCGCATCGGCTTGTCCCCCCTGGTCACCCGCTTCACGGACGTGTGGGACGCGATGGCCCGCATCCGTGACGTCGTGGCCCACGGCGCCTACGCCTCCCGGCCCGCCGGTCTCGCCCGGGTGACCTGACCCGCCCCCGTCCGCACACCACCCTCTCCACCTCAGCCGAATCGGAGTGTCCATGGCTCACGCATCCCCGCTCACCACCGACGGACTGGTACAGATCCTGTTCGGTTCCTCGGCCTTCCAGATGCTCCGCGCGGGCAGCGACCTGGGCCTGTTCACCCTGCTGCACAGGCGGCCCGGCTTGACCCCGCCGGAGATCGGCCGGGAACTCGACCTGGAGGAGCGGCCGGTGCAGATCCTCCTGCTCGGCACCACGGCCCTGGGGCTGACGGTGCGCCAGAACGACGGTTACGCGAACGCCGACGTGCTGGAGGGCCTCTTCGCGGAGGGCACTTGGGAGATCATCGAGGACCTCGTCGAGTACGAGGAGCGGATCGTCCGGCCCGCCGAGGTGGACTTCGTCGCCTCGCTGCGCGAGAACACCAACGTCGGCCTGCGCCGGATCAAGGGCACGGGGGAGGACCTCTACCACCGGCTGTCCGCGGACCCCGAGCTCGAGCAGCTCTTCTACCGCTGCATGCGGTCCTGGTCCCGGCTGTCCAACCCCGTGCTGGTCGAGCAGGCCGACCTCACCGGAGTGCGGCGCGTGCTCGACGTGGGCGGCGGCGACGGCGTCAACGCCATCGCCCTCGCTCAGGCCAACCCCGGCGTCGAGTTCACCGTCCTGGACCTGCCCGGCACGGTGGAGATCGCCCGCAAGAAGATCGCCGAGCACGGTCTGTCCGACAGGATCTCGGTGCGGGCCGGGGACATCTTCGCCGACGACTACCCCACGGGTCACGACTGCGTGCTCTTCGCCAACCAGCTCGTGATCTGGTCGCCGCAGGAGAACGTACGGCTGCTGCGCAAGGCGCACGCGGCCCTGCCCGACGGCGGGCGGGTGCTGGTGTTCAACGCCATGTCCGACGACAGCGGGGACGGCCCGCTCTACGCGGCCCTCGACAACGTGTACTTCGCGACGCTGCCCGCCGCCAGCAGCACGATCTACCGGTGGGGCCAGTACGAGGAGTGGTTCGCCGCGGCCGGGTTCGTCAAGCCCGAGCGGTTGCCCGGTGGCCGGTGGACGCCGCACGGCGTGATCAGCGCGGTCAAGTGACGTCCCAGCGAGCACCGGAGCCGACCATGTCTTCCACGTTCCAGGACGCCCCGCCGGACGGCGGGGGAGCCGTGTGCCCAGCCGGCCCGCACATGATGGACCCCGACCTGCTCGCGGACCCCTTCGGGGGTTACGGCCGGCTGCGCGAACAGGGCCCGGTCGTCCGCGGCAGGTTCGTCGACGGCACCCCGGTGTGGTTCGTGACCCGCTACGACGACGTCCGAACCGTGCTGCGCGACCCGCGGTTCGTCAACACCCCGTCGCACGTGCCCGGCGCGCAGGGCGCGGATCCGCGCCAGGGGATGATGGACCTGCTCAAGGTCCCCGAGCACCTGCGGATCTACCTGCTCGGATCCATCCTGGACAGCGACCCGCCGGACCACCCCCGGCTGCGCCGCCTGGTGACCCGGGCGTTCACGGCCCGCCGCATCCTCGACCTGCGCCCCGCCATCGAGGGGATCGCCGACCGGCTGCTCGCCGAACTGCCCCGCCGGGCGCAGGACGGGACGGTGGATCTGCTGGAGCACTACGCCTACCCCCTGTCGATCACGGTGATCTGCCGGCTGGTCGGCATCCCCGAGGCCGACCTCGACCAGTGGCGGGAGTGGGGCGGGGACCTCGTGTCGATGCGGCCCGAACGTCTCCAGCACTCCTTCCCCGTGATGATCGACTACTGCCATCGGCTGATTCGGCAGCGTCGCGCGGCGCTCAAGGACGATCTGTTGAGCGAGCTGATCCGGGCACAGGACGACGACGGCGGGCGGCTCAGCGACACGGAGATGGTCACCATGGTGCTCACCCTGGTGCTGGCCGGTCACGAGACGAGCACCCACCTCATCGGCAACGGCACCGCGGCCCTGCTCACCCATCCCGAGCAGCTGGCACGGCTGAGGGAGGACCCGGCGCTGTTCCCGAGAGCGGTGCACGAGCTGATGCGCTGGTGCGGCTCGGTGCAGGTGGCCCGGCTGCGCTACGCCGTGGAGGACCTGGAGATCGCCGGCACCCGCGTCGCCCGCGGCGACGCGGTCCAACCGGTGCTGGTGTCCGCCAACTTCGACCCGCGGCACTACACCGACCCGGACCGGCTGCACCTGACCCGTCAGCCGGACGGACAGGCCGAGAACCACGTAGGCTTCGGCCACGGCATCCACTACTGCCTGGGCGCGACGCTGGCCCGGCAGGAGGGCGAGGTGGCGCTTGCCCGGTTGCTGGCCCGCTACCCGGACCTCGCGCTCGCGGACGGCGATCCGGAGTGCGCGCGCGCCCGGCTGCCCGGCAGCTGGCGGCTGAACGCGCTGCGCCTGCGGCTCGGACCCTGAGCCGGTCGCAGCACTGAGGGCTCCACGGCCGGTGCCGTGGAGCCCTCAGCGCTGGGGGGTGGCGTCGTGTCGTCAGGCGTCGGGCGGGTCGCCGCCGAGGACGATGGCCTGGACGGGACAGGACAGCGCGGCCTGGGTGACCTGCCGCGGGGTCGTGGTCGTGGCGCCGCCGGGAACGAGCGTGGCGTACCCGGCGTCGTCCTGGGTGAACACGGCGGGCGCCGTCAGGGTGCACTGCCCTGACCCGATACAGGTGCCGTGGTCGATGTGGATCTCCATCAGGGACCGCCTTCCGGTGGTCGGGCGGGGGACGTCAATGACCCAGCTCGTGCGCGGTGGCGCGGTCGAGTGTCAGCAGGACCCACTCCTCGAAGTCCCGGTCTCCTCTCGACGCGGCCTCCCGCCAGCGCTGGACACGGTCACAGGGCGCGCTGATCCGCAGCTGGCTGGCCCGCGCGGGTGTGTCCGGCCGGCTCCCCCTGCGGCTCTCCCGCAGCCGCAGTCGGAGCTGGTTCCGCGACCAGCTGTGCTGCTCAGCCTGGTCGAGCCAGGTATCGGCCTCCGCCGGCGACAGGGAGGCCACCTCGGCGTGGTGGCCGAAGCTCAGTGCCTCGCGTCGGCGCCAGTGCTCGAAGTGGCGTGCCACCCACGCGTAGTTGCGCAGCGTCTGGTAGTCGAGTCCAGCGGCCTGCACTCCGGTCTGGTAGCGGTCGGCGTAGCGGTCCTGGCCGTAGACGAGCCAGTCGCCCAGGCACCAGGCGGAGGAGTCGGCGATCTGGAAGATGTGCTGCCCGGCCCGCTCCCATCGGTCGTAGGTGAGGCTGGTGGGTATCCGGAGGCCGACCCGGGTGGTGAAGATTCGTTCCTGCTCGCCCGGTCTGCGAAGGCGGGCCGCCTCGGCCGCTCGGTGGCCGACTGGTAAGGGACGGTCACTCCGGTCGTGCTTGGTGTCGTGCTGCACCGGTTTTCTCCTGAAATCGGGGCACTATGCATCTCGCACCATTCATTGCGCCCTCGAGTCATCAAGGGCGCAAGCCCGGAAAACGGTAGTCGCCGTCCGAGATACCGTCAATGAACATTTCCGGCCGTGGATGGCCGATTGGGGGGTAATCGCCTTCGGCAGTGATCACTTCGCGCGTGCGGCCCGTGCGGAATCGGGCGGGCCCGTTCGGGCCCGCCCGATTCCGTCAGGAGGTGCCGGCCGAGGCGTGGAACGTGCCGTCGGAGTCCGTGCGCACCGCCGCCGCGACGCCGTCGAGGATCAGTTCCAGGCCCACCCGGAACGCTTCCTCCGCCTCCTGCTCCATGTGCGAGGCGGCGCCGCCCGCCCCCGCCTCGGTCATGGCGGCGAGGCTCGCGGTCGACTCCAGGGCCGCCAGGGCGGGGAAGCGTTCGGTGAAGTCCGGCGCGAACTCCGCGAGCAGCGCGGACCGCTGCGCCCACCACTCTTCGTCGGGCACCCCGGTCTCCGCCGCGGCCTGCCGGTGTTCCGTCGCGACCAGGGCCATCCCCCGCACGAACTGGAACAGCACCGCGATGACCCGTCTGACGTGCAGGGGGCCCAGGCCGGTTCCGCCCAGGATCCGCACCACCGTCTCCAGCCGTGCGTACTCGTTCGGTCCGAGCACGGGCCGGGCCTGCGAGACCTGGAGCACCCAGGGGTGACGCAGGTAGAACGCCCAGGCGTCGTCGGCCCAGGCGGTGATCGCCGGGCGCCAGCCCGCGCCGGTGTCGTACTCGGTGGGCAACTCGGCCAGCACCCGGTCGTGCATGAGGTCGACCAGCTCGCTCTTGCTCGGCACGTACGTGTAGAGCGCCATGGCGGTCCGTCCGAGCCGGGTCCCGACCGCCCGCATGGACAGGGCCGCCATGCCCTGTTCGTCCGCCACCGCGACACCCGCGGCCACGATCGTGTCCACGTCGAGTCGGGGTTTGGGTCCGGGTTTCGTGCCCGGGCCGGGCTTCCCGGATGTGACCGATCGCCAGAGCAGGGACATGGATCGGCGGGCATCGCCCTGTCCGGCGAAAACAACCACCTTGCAACTCCTTACTGCATAAAGTAACCTCACCGGCACAACTCTTTACGCTGTAAGGATACCAGGTGGGCGTTCGCTCGTCCCGGTATGCCCGTACGTTCGTGGAAGGTTCCCGATGGCAGAGCTCCCCGTCACGTTCATCCAGGTCACCGACATCACACGCATCACACCGCGGATGGCCCGCGTGACGTTCGAGGCCGACCACCTCGACGACTCCGTGGGCCTGGCTCCGGACCAGCAGCTCAAGCTCTGCTTCCCCCGGCCCGGCCAGGAGCGGCCCCTCCTGCCGGAGCAGAGCGACGACACGACGGGCTGGTACCAGGCGTTCCTGGCCATCCCCGAGGACGAGCGCCCCTGGATGCGCAGCTTCACCCTCCGCCGGCGCGTGCCCGGCACGAACACCGTCGAGATCGACTTCGTCCTGCACGGCGACACCGGCCCGGCCGGCGCCTGGGCGGCCTCGGCCCGCCCCGGCGACCGACTCGGCATGGTCGGCCCCTCCGCGCTCTACGCCGGACCGGTCTCCCTGACGGACTCCATCGCCTCCGCCGACTGGCTCCTGATCGCAGGCGACGAGACGGCGCTGCCCGCCATCGGCACCCTGCTGGAGGCTCTGCCCGAGCGGACCCGCGCCCAGGTCTACGTCGAGGTCGCCGACCACGCCGAGCGGCAGACCTTCCAGACGGCCGGCGACGTCGCCCTCCACTGGCTGCACCGCGACGGAACGCAGGCCGGCCGCAGCGAGGTGCTGATCGACGCCGTCCGCGGCGCCGAGTTCCCGCCCGGACGCCCCTTCGCCTGGCTGGCCGGCGAGGCGGGCGTCGTGCGGACCCTGCGCCGCCACCTCGTCAACGACCGCGGGCTCGACAAGCGCGCGGTCAACTTCAGCGGCTACTGGCGCTTCAAGCTCACCCAGGACGACGCCCCGACGGCCGACGACATGGCCGAGGCGCAGGAGCGCCTCGCCGAGTACCAGGCAGCGTCCGATGGCTGGTCCTGACGAACCGCACGTCGGCCCCGGCATCCCCGCCGGCCGCCGCGAACCGGCCGGCCGCCTGCCGGGCCGAGAGAAGGATTTCATGATCACAGTACGAGGTCTCGCCCGCCGGTTCACCGTGCGCGGCCAGACCGTCGAAGCGGTCAAGGGCATCGACTTCGACGTGGCGCCCGGGGAGGTGGTCGGGTTCCTCGGCCCCAACGGGGCGGGCAAGACCACGACCTTGCGGATGCTCACGACTTTGTTGCGCCCCACCGGCGGAACCGGCACCGTGGCCGGCTGCGACCTGCTGGCCGACCCCCAGGGCGTGCGGCGCAGGATCGGCTGCGTCCACCAGGGCGGCGCCACCTGGCCCGAGTCCAGGGTGGGCGAGGAGATCGAACTCCAGGCCCGGCTCTACGGCCTGTCCCGCACCGAGGCCAGACGGCGCGGGGCCCTGCTCGCCGACCGGCTCGACCTCGCCGGCTTGGACCAGCGCCCCGTCAAGACGCTCTCCGGCGGTCAGCGCCGCCGCCTCGACATCGCCCTCGGACTGGTCCACGACCCGACGCTCGTCTTCCTGGACGAGCCCACCACGGGCCTCGACCCGCAGAGCCGGGCCAACCTCTGGGACCATGTCCGCAGCCTGCGCTCCGAACAGGGCACGACCGTCTTCCTCACCACCCACTACCTCGACGAGGCCGACGTCCTGTGCGACCGGATCCTCGTCACCGACCACGGCACGATCGTCGCCGAGGGGACCTCCGACGCGCTCAAGGCCCGGGTCGCCGGCGACGCGGTCACCATCGAGGTGAGCGACCAGGTCGCGGAGGCCGCCGACGTCGCAGGCCGGCTGACCGGCGCCACCGAGGTGAGCGTCGACGGCGACACGGTGCGCTTCCGGGTGCCCCGCGGCGACGCCGCCCTGCCGGAACTGCTGCGCGCCCTCGACGCCCGGGGCATCACCATGGCCTCCGTCAAGGTCAACCGGCCCACCCTCGACGACGTGTTCCTCAGCCTGACCGGACGCTCCCTGCGGGACGGCGAATCCGCGCCCCAGGCCCGGGAGGCCGCCCATGCTGCGTGACACCCGGCTGATCTTCGTGCGGGACATGAAACTCGCGCTGCGCAGCCCGACCTGGCTGCTCATCGGGATCATGCAGCCGCTGCTGTACCTGTTCCTCTTCGGGCCCCTCATGGTGACCGTGGTGGATCACACCCCCGGATTCCCGCCCGGTGGCGCCTGGGAGGTCCTCACCCCCGCCCTCATCGTCCAGACCGCCTTGTTCAGCGGGGCCTTCGCCGGGGTGGGGCTGCTCACCGAGTACCGGGTCGGCGTCGTCGACCGCTTCCGCGGCACCCCCGCGAGCCGGGCCGCCCTGCTGTTCGGCAAGGTCCTCGCCCAGGCCGTCCAGGCCACCGCCCAGTCCGTGCTGATCGTGCTGGTGACGCTGCTCGTCTTCGACCTCGACGCCTCGCCGGGCGGACTGCTGCTCAGCCTGGCGATCGCCGCGGTCCTGGCCATCGCCCTGTCCTCGGGCTCGTACGCGCTGGCGATGGTCCTCAAGAGCGAGGCCGCCTTCCCCGCGCTGATGAACGCCGTGCTCCTGCCGCTTCTGCTGCTGTCCGGGGTCCTGCTGCCGATCTCCGAGCAACTGGCCCCCGGCTGGCTGTACAACCTGGCCCGGATCAACCCCCTGACCCATGTCGTCGATGCCGAACGTGCCGCGTTCCGCGGCGACATGAGCGCCACGGCCCTGCTGACCGGCTCCCTCGCGCTGCTGGTCATGGCCGCCCTCGCCCTGCTGTGGGGCACGCGGACCTTCCGCAAGGAGAACGCCTGACGGCACGGCCGCAGGCACACCTGGACCGGGCTCCCTCTTACATCCCCCGGAGAGGGAGCCCACCCGCACCATCAAGGAGCACACGTGAGGACCGACGCCATCAAGGTGACCGGTGCCAGGGAGAACAACCTCAAGAACGTCTCGCTTCAGATCCCGAGAGGGCAGCTGACCGTTTTCACCGGCGTCTCCGGCTCGGGCAAGTCGTCCCTGGTGTTCGACACCCTCGCGGCCGAGGCCCAGCGGCAGCTCAACGAGACCTTCAGCGCGTTCGTCCGGACCTTCCTGCCCGATCACGGCCGGCCGAACATGGACGCCGTCGAGAACCTCTCCGCCGTCGTCGTCATCGACCAGAAACGCCTCGGCGGCAACCCGCGCTCCACCGTGGGCACGGTCACCGACATCAACCCGCTGCTGCGCCTGCTGTTCTCCCGGTCCGGCGACCCCGCGGGACTGCCGCCGAGCACGTTCTCCTTCAACGACCCCCAGGGCATGTGCCCGGCCTGCGAGGGCCTCGGCACGACCGTCCGCCTCGACCTCGACGCGTTCCTCGACCGCACCAGATCCCTCAACCAGGGCGCACTGCTGCACCCGGACTTCTCCACCGACAGCTGGTACTGGCTGAGCTACGTGGAGTCCGGCCTGTTCGACAACGACAAGCCGCTCGCCGACTTCACCGAGCACGAATGGCAGCTGCTGCTGCACGGCCGACTGCCGGACAAGCTCCGCCTGGTCTGGCAGGGCAACACCCTCAACGTCCGTTACGAGGGCCTCGTCGACAAGTTCACCCGGCTCTACGTCCGGAAGGAGGACATGTCCGAACGCGGCCGCCGGGTCCTGGAGCGGTTCACCCGCACGTCCTCCTGTCCCGACTGCGACGGCACCCGTCTCGCGCCCGCCGCGCTGACCACCCGGATCGGCGGCCGCCACATCGCCGACCTCACCGCGATGGAAGTCCAGCACCTCGCCCGGTTCCTGGCGGAGCTGGACCTGCCGCACGTGAAGCCGGTTCTGGACGACCTGACCACCCGTCTGCGTCACCTGGTCGGCATCGGACTCGGCTACCTCAGCCTGGACCGGCAGACGCGTACGCTCTCCGGCGGCGAGTCCCAGCGGATCAAGACGGTCCGGCACCTGTCCAACAGTCTCACCGAGATGCTGTACGTGTTCGACGAGCCGAGCATCGGCCTGCACCCCCGGGACGTGCACCGGCTCAAGGAACTCCTCGTCGCGTTGCGGGACAAGGGCAATACGGTGCTCGTGGTCGAGCACGACCCCGACGTCATGGCCATCGCCGACCATGTCGTCGACATGGGCCCGAAGGCCGGGACGCTCGGCGGTCAGGTGGTCTTCGAGGGCGGCTTCGACGCCCTCACCGGCGCCGACACCCTCACCGGACGTCATCTCAAGCACCGGCTGCCCCTGAAGAGCGAACCCCGGCGCGCCACCGGAACGCTCACCGTCACCGACGCCAGGAGCCACAACCTCAAGAACCTGACGGTCGGCTTCCCCACCGGCGTCCTCACCGTCGTCACCGGTGTCGCCGGATCGGGCAAGAGCTCGCTGCTCCACGACGAGTTCCTCGCCCGCCACCCCGACGCCATCGTGATCGACCAGTCGGCGGTGACCACCAGCCGGCGCTCCAACACCGCCACCTACACCGGTCTGATGGACCCGATCCGCAAGCTCTTCGCTCACGCCAACAAGGTCAGCGCCTCCCTGTTCAGCGCCAACTCCAAGGGCGCCTGCCCCAACTGCCAGGGGCTCGGCGTGCTCTACACCGACCTGGCGTTCCTGGACACGCTGAAGTCCGTCTGCGAGGTCTGCCGGGGCCGCCGCTACTCCGAGGACGTCCTCGGCCACCGGCTGCGGGGCAGGTCCATCAGCGACGTCCTGGAGATGACGACGGCCGAGGCGGCGGACTTCTTCACGGAACCCAGGCTCCGCCCCGTCCTGCAAGCCCTGAACGAGGTCGGTCTTGACTACCTGCGGCTCGGCCAGCCGCTCAGCACCCTGTCCGGCGGCGAGTGCCAGCGCCTGAAGCTCGCCACCGACCTGCACCGCGTCGGAAGCGTCTACGTCATGGACGAACCCACCACGGGTCTGCACATGTCGGATGTCCACCGTCTCCTCGGCATCATCGAGCGCCTCGTCGATCAGGGCAACACCGTCATCGTCATCGAGCACAACCTCGACGTCGTCAGGAGCGCCGACTGGATCATCGACCTCGGCCCCGAAGGGGGCAGCGGCGGCGGACGAGTCCTGTTCGAAGGAACTCCGGCCGATCTCCTGAAGAGCACCGACTCCCACACCGCCGCGCACCTCCGCCAGGACCTCTCGCGTGCGGGCCGCGTCTGACCACCGAGGCCGTGGCGGCAACGTCATGGGCTGACGTGCTCGTCGCGCCGGATGAGGCGGCTCGGACAGCGTCCCCATGTCCGCCGGCCCCGACCCGCGCCCTCCAGCGTCCAGCGCCCGCTCGGTCGCCGGCGGCTGTCCGCCCTCGCCGGCCGGCTGCGGCCCGGCGGACCGGGCCCGGTCGCCCAGCGTCCCGATCGACTGCCCGTCCGGCACCGTCTCCGAGGCCGACTCCACGACCGGCTGCTCCACGGCCCTGTGCTCAGTGACGGTCCCGCTCATCAGGCGTCGGGCGGAGAGGGGCGGGACGGTCCGGGCGGTCGGCCGGGTCACCGCGCTTCTCGCCGCTGGTCCGAGGGGCGAGGGCGACGGCACCGGACTCGACGAGACGGGCGCCGGTGCCGGACGCACGTGTTTCGGACGGCGTCCTCCCCGTGCGGGACGCGGCGGCCGGGGTACGAGCCTCGGACGGCGGGCCCTCGTGAGCGGCGCCGGGTGGCCGAAACGCCGAGCGCGGAGGCACGAGGGCCGCAGGAGACTCCCGAGTCCCGTGTGAGCGCCTTCATGAGTACGACTTTTGCCTAAAGGCTTTAGGTGTGGGCATACTCGCTGTAGCCGAACGGAAGGATGGCTATGGCGCCGCGCGCAGGACTCACCGCCGAACGCCTGACCGGAGCGGGCGCGGAACTCGCCGACGAGGTGGGCTTCGACCAGGTGACCGTCTCGGAGCTCGCCCGGCGTTTCGACGTCAAGGTGGCGAGCCTCTACTCCCACGTGAAGAACTCGCACGACCTCAAGACCCGCATCGCCCTCCTCGCCCTGGAGGAACTCGCCGACCGCGCCGCCGACGCCCTCGCCGGACGGGCCGGCAAGGACGCCCTGGTGGCCCTGGCGAACGTCTACCGCGACTACGCGCGCGAGCACCCGGGCCGGTACGCGGCGGCGCAGTTCCGGCTCGACCCGGAGACCGCCGCGGCCAGTGCCGGAGTGCGGCACGCCAGGATGACCCGCGCCCTGCTGCGCGGCTACGACCTGGACGAACCGGACCAGACCCACGCCGTCCGCCTGCTCGGCAGCGTCTTCCACGGCTACGTCAGCATCGAGATGGGCGGCGGCTTCAGCCACAGCGCCCCCGACACGGAGGAGACCTGGTCCCGCGTCCTCGACGCACTGGACGCCCTCCTGCGCGGCTGGCCGCCCACGCCCTGACCCGCCGGCGCGCCCCCTCACGTCCGCCCACCCCCGAAACGGATCGAGACATGCCCTCCGCACCCCTCGCCACGGTCATCACGCCCGTCACCGCCGACCTCGTACGCGGCGCCCTCGACCTCGAGGAGACCCCCGACGGGCTGCTGCCGCACCGCCTGCCCGCCTGGGCGCGGGCCCAGTGCACGGACGGGCAGCTCGCCATGGCCGAGTCCCAGCCCTCCGGCGTCCGCCTGGCCTTCCGCACCCGGGCCACCGTCGTCGAGCTGGAGACCGTTCCCGTCAAGCGTGTCCACGTGGGCGCCCCGCCCCGCCCCGACGGCCTGTACGACCTGCTCGTCGACGGACGGCCGGCCGGGCAGGCGTCCGCGACCGGCGGCCACACGGTCACCATCGACATGTCCACCGGCAACGCGGAGATGAGCCCCGGACCGGCGGGCGCCGTCCGCTTCGACGGGCTGCCCGCCACCGACAAGACCGTGGAGGTCTGGCTGCCGTACAACGAGATCACCGCGCTCGTCGCGCTGCGCACCGACGCCCCGGTGGAGCCCGCGCCCGCCTCGGGACGCCGTACCTGGGTGCACCACGGCAGCTCCATCAGCCACGGCTCCGACGCCGCGAGCCCCACCACCACGTGGCCCGCGCTCGCCGCGGCCGCGGGCGGGGTGGAGCTGGTGAACCTCGGCTTCGGCGGCAGCGCCCTGCTGGACCCGTTCGTCGCCCGGACCATACGGGACACGCCGGCCGACCTGATCAGCCTCAAGATCGGCATCAACCTGGTCAACGCCGACCTGATGAGGCTGCGGGCGCTCGGTCCCGCCGTGCACGGTTTCCTGGACACCATCCGCGACGGCCACCCCGACACCCCGCTGCTGGTCGTCTCACCGATCCTGTGCCCCATGCACGAGGACACCCCCGGGCCCACGGCCTTCGACTTCAGCCGACTCGCCGAGGGCAAGCTGTCGTTCACGGCCTCCGGAGACCCGGAGGAGCGGGCCGCGGGCAAGCTGACGCTGAACGCCGTCCGCGAGGAACTGGAGCGCGTGGTGACGGCGCGCGCGAAGGACGACCCGCACCTCCACCACCTCGACGGGCGCGCCCTGTACGGCGAGGAGGACCACGCCGAACTCCCGCTGCCCGACCGGCTGCACCCGGACGCGGCCGCGCACCGCCGCATCGGCGAACGCTTCGCCGCCCACGCCTTCGCGGCCGGCGGCCCCTTCGCCGACGCCGGGGACTGACCCGGACGAGGGCCGCCCGTCCCCGGGGGCGGCCGTACTCCTTCTCCCGCGCCCCCGTTGACGCACAGTCACCTCTGCGCAAAGCCTGGACAGCCGTCGCACCGCGTGTTGTCATTCCGCTGCACACCGGATTTCCAACGTTGGAAGAATCCCGGCGGAGCTGACGGCCGCCCTCGTTCCGCCGTGGCCCCATGCCCCCAGCGCGAGGAAGGGTTCGATGACCAGACAACTCACCCGCCCGAGATCCCGATGGTGGGCCGTGCTGACCGTGACGGCGCTGGCCCTGTCCACGGGCGTCCTGGCGCCCGCCGCGACGGCCGCGGCACCGGCAGCCGACGGCGTCGCCGCCGCCCGGGCCGCGGACGCCGACGTGACGGTGCACGGGCTGAAGGGCGAGTACTTCCGCATGTCGGCGCCGGGCGCCCGGGACTTCGCCGAGCTCGGCGGCGCCCAGCTCGAACCGCAGGTCAACTTCGCCGGTCTCACCAGCACCTTCGAGGAACTCACCGGGCGGACGGAGCACACCACCGCTCGCTGGACGGGCCGGATCGAGGTCCCGAAGACCGACGACTACACCTTCCACGCGATCGGCGACAACGGCTTCCGGCTGTTCATCGACGGCGAGCCGGTCATCGACCACTGGGAGCCCGACTGGGACCGCGAGCAGACCAGCGCCCCCGTCCGGCTGACCGCGGGCGAGACGTACGACTTCCGCCTGGAGATGTTCCAGGACGTCGGCGGATCGAACATGTACCTGCGCTGGTCGACGCCGACGCTCGCCAAGCAGCTCGTGCCGATGACGGCGTTCACCCCGCCCGCCGACTTCGAGGTGTACCCGGTCGCACTGACCGTGGGCCGCGACGGCCGCACGCTGCGGGCCCGCTTCGACGGCAGGGTGAGCGACCTGGCACGGGTGGCCGGACACCTCAAGGTCGAGGCGGACACCACCGCCATGCCGGTCGAGGCGGTGACCACCGTCCCCGGCGACCGCACCTCCCTCCAGGTCACCCTCTCGGAGGCGATCCAGAAGGCCCAGACGGTCCGCGTCGTCTACGACGGTGAGGGCGGCCTCAAGGCCGGCGGCGAGACCGTGCCCCGCATCGCCCGCCACGCCGAGAACGCCTCCGCCCACCGCCTCACCACCCCGTGGGGCGACAGGGTGAACAGGAACGACCCGCTGCCCGAGTACCCGCGCCCGCAGTTGGTCCGCACGCGGTGGAAGAACCTCAACGGCCCCTGGCAGTTCAGCGGCGCGAAGGCGGGGGAGCAGCCCGTCTTCGGCAAGAACCTGAACGAGAGGATCACCGTGCCGTTCCCGGTCGAGTCACTGCTCTCCGGGATCGAGCGGCACGAGGACCACATGTTCTACCGCAAGCTGGTGGAGGTGCCGAAGAACTGGAAGGTCGGCAAGAGCGGCAAGAACCGGCTCAAGCTGAACTTCGACGCCGTCGACCACCAGGCCCGCGTCTGGGTCAACGGCAGGAAGGTCGCCGAACACACCGGCGGCTACACCGCCTTCAGCGCCGACATCACCGACGCGCTCACGGGCGAGGGCCCCCAGGAGATCATCGTCGCGGTCACCGACACCGGCGGCCCCGACCAGCCCGTGGGCAAGCAGTCCACCAGCCCCGGCGGCATCTGGTACACCCAGTCCTCCGGCATCTGGCAGACCGTGTGGATGGAGCCCGTCGCCGAGACGTCCGTCGACGACGTCGTCACGACGCCGGACATCGACACGAAGACCCTCGCCGTGACCGTCGAGTCGGCCGGCGCGTCCGCCGAGGCGCGCGTCGAGGCCGTGGCCCGCGACCACCGCGGCACGGTCGTCGGCAGGGTGACCGGCCCCGCCGGCGAGCGGCTGAAGCTGCCGGTCGCCAACCAGCGCCTGTGGAGCCCGGACGACCCCTATCTCTACGATCTCGAGGTCACGCTGAAGGACGGCCGGTCCACCGACAGGGTCGACAGCTACTTCGGTATGCGGAAGATCGGCATCGAGGACGTGGGCGGCTACAGGAAGCTCGTCCTCAACGGCAAGCCCGTCTTCTCCCTCGCCACCCTGGACCAGGGCTTCTGGCCCGACGGGCTCTACACCGCGCCCAGCGACGACGCCCTGGCGTTCGACCTGAAGGCGCACAAGCGGCTCGGCTTCAACGCGGTCCGCAAGCACATCAAGGTCGAGTCGCCGCGCTGGTTCCATCACGCGGACCGGCTGGGCCTGCTGGTCTGGCAGGACTTCGTCTCCGGCGACCTGACCAGCGCGAACGGCCGGAAGGCGTTCGTCGACGAGGGCCGGGAGATGATGCGCCAGCACCACAACGCGCCCTCCGTGATCGGCTGGATCGTCTTCAACGAGGGCTGGGGCGAGTGGGACCGGGAGGAGACCGGCGAGCTCGCCGACGCCGTCAAGGCGGCCGACCCGTCCCGTGTCGTCAGCGCCCACAGCGGTGTCAACTGCTGCAACAGCAAGGGCGACTCGGGCAAGGGCGACATCATCGACCACCACGATTACACCAACGAGGACCCGCCCTTCCCGGACCACCGCGCGGCGATGGACGGCGAGCACGGCGGCTTCACCCTGCGCACCCCGGGGCACATGTGGCCCGGCCCGCCCACCGTCATCTACAGCGGCGTCGACAGCAAGGAGGCGCTGACCCGGAAGTACGTGGAGAACACCGAGGAGTTCTACCTCGACCAGGCCGGCGCGGAGCTGTCCGGCTCGGTGTACACCCAGATCACCGACCTGGAGAACGAGCTCAACGGCCTCTACACGTACGACCGCAGGGAGATCAAGGTCGATCCCGGGCGGGTGCGCGAGGTCAACCTGAAGGTGCTCGCGGCCGGAGCGGCGGCGGGCCGTCGCGAGCAGCTGAAGGGCGGCGGTCACTGGTCCCTCGACGAAGGCGCCGGCACCACCGCGAAGGACGACGGCCCGAACGGCAGGGCGCTGAAGCTCACCGGGGGCGCCACCTGGACCACCGGAGTCAGCGGCAGCGCCCTGAAGCTCGACGGCAGCGGGCAGTTCGCCCAGACCGACGGGCCGGTGCTGGACACCACCGGCAGCTACACCGTCTCCGCCTGGGTCACCCTCGACGCGCTGCCCGGCAACTACGCCACCGCGGTCAGCCAGGACGGCCGGCGCCAGGCCAGCCCGTTCTACCTCCAGTACGGGCAGGGCGCGTTCGCCTTCAGCACGCCGGACGGCAAACGGGCCCGCCTGGAGACCCGTCCCGAACTCGGCCGCTGGTACCACCTGGTGGGCGTACGCGACGGCGCCACCGGCCAGATCACCCTCTACGTCGACGGGAAGAGGGCGGCGACCGTCACGGGCGGTCCGCACTACGTCGGCTCCGGCCCCCTCGCGGTGGGCCGCGCCCAGTGGAACGGTGACGACACCGACTTCTGGGACGGCTCCGTGGACGAGGTGCACGCCTACGACAAGGCGCTCACCGCCGAAGAGGTGACCGCGCTCCACGAGGCGGAGAAGCCGTAACACCGGCACGACGAGGGGGCGGACGCCGAACGGCGCCCGCCCCCTCTCGGGTGTGCGGCTCAAGGTGCCCGGGGCGGCGGGCCGCCCCGCGTCCGCCGAGGTGACGGCGGAGTCCCGGACGCCGTCGGGCCCGGCCCGGCCGAGGCGGGGCGGGTGAGCCGCGGGCGCGGGATGCTCGGGCGGCAGTCGTCCACGGGTACCTGGCGCGTCCACGGGGTGGCCGTCGGCGCGGGCTCGGGCGTCCACGCCGCGGGCGCCGCGGTCGCGGCGCCGGGAACGGTGAGGGCGGTGCCGCCGGAACGGTCGCCGCTCACCGCAGTCCCGGACGGACGGCGGGCGGGACGGGGGCAGGTGTCGTGCGCATCGTCACTCCCCGGGAAACGGGGGCGGGAGCCGTGCGCGTGCGACAAGCGGCCGGCTGCGCGCCGAGGCGTGACCGGCCGCCGCACCGGACGCGGCAGCGGGGGCCGGGGCGGCCCGCCGCCGCGTCCGGGGTCTACAACAGGTGCCGCCGGCGGCCCAGCCACGTCTGGGCGACGACGACCGCGGCCAGGAAGGCGCCGCTGACGACCTGCTGGTAGGAGGAGTCCAGGGAGCCGATCTGGTTGATGACGTTCTGGATCACCTTCAGCAGCAGCACCCCGGCCAGCGACCCGCTGACGTAGCCGAGCCCGCCGGTGAGCAGGGTGCCGCCGATGACCACGGCGGAGATGGCCTCCAGTTCCATGCCGTTGCCGAGGATGGTCACCCCGGAGGCGAGCCACGCGGCGTTCAGCGCCCCGGCGAGGCCGGCCAGCACCCCGGACAGCGTGTAGACGAGGATCTTGGTGCGGGCCACCGGGGCGCCCATCAGCGCCGCGGCGTCCTCGTTGCCGCCGACCGCGTACACGTGCTGGCCGAACCGGGTGCGGCGCAGGACGACCGCCCCGGCGACGAACAGCGCCAGCGTGATCCACACCGGGTTGCCGAGGCCCAGCGTCGTGCCCTGCCCCAGCTCCGCAAGGAACGAGCCCTTGCCGATGAGGTAGGTCTCGGCGCCCTCGTCGGTGATCGCCAGCATCAGACCCCGCGCGCCCAGCATGGCCGCCAGGGTGACGATGAACGGCGCGAGGCGTGACCGGGCCACCAGCAGCCCGTTGACCACGCCGATCGCCCCGCACACCAGCAACGGCAGCAGCAGCGCCACCAGCGTGCCGTGCCGGGAGCCCCAGGCCGCAAGGACCCCGCCGAGCGCGAACAGCGAACCCACCGACAGGTCGATGCCCCCGGTGATGATCACGAAGGTCATGCCGAGCGCCACGATCGCGAGGAACGCCGAACTCGTCGCCATGTTGCTGACGTTGTCGCCGGTGGCGAACGAGTCGAAGCTGACCGTCGCCACCAGGGAGACGATCACCAGCACCGCCAGCGCGCCGTGCTGCTGCACCAGCGCGGTCAGCCGCTCCGAGCGCGCCGGCCCCGCCGGCCCGGCGCCCGCCGTCCGCTCGCCGTCGCCGTCCTCGGCCATCGGCATCTGCGTCTGCGTCTGCGTCTTCGCGACGGTCATCGCTTCCCCCGTCCCCGCGCCGCGTAGACCGCGGCCACGATCACTGCGGCCTGCGCGATCTGCGTCCACGACGGCGGCAGATCGTGCTTGATGAGGGTGGCCGTGAGCAACTGGATGAGGACCGCGCCCGCCACCGTCCCGGCGATGTTGACCCGGCCGCCGGTGAGCGGCGTCCCGCCGACCACGACGGCGGTGATGGCGGACAGCTCCATCAGGTTGCCCAGCGACGTCGGATCGCTGGCCTGCAGCCGTGCTGTGGCCAGCACGCCCGCCACGGCGGCGAGCAGCGCGGACACCACGTACACGACGATCAGCACGCGGCGCACGGGCAGTCCGGCGAGCTGCGCGGCCGGACGGCTGTCGCCGATGGCCAGGAGCTGCCGTCCGAGGGTGGTGCGGCGCACGACGAACGCGACCAGCAGCGTCAGCACGGCGGCGATCAGGATGAGGTACGGAACACCCAGCACGTCGCCCGAACCGAGCGACGCGAGCTGCGGGTTGCGCAGGTCCTCGAGCTGCGGCAGCAGTACCAGGGCCAGGCCCCGCCCGCCGACCATGAGGGCCAGCGTCGCCACGATGGGCTGCACCCCGACCAGCGCCACCAGCGCCCCGTTCGCGAACCCCGCCCCGGCGGCGAACAGCGCCACCACGAGCAGCGCCGGCACCAGTCCGTAGCCCAGGTAGAGAGCGGTCACCGAGGCCGCCAGCGCCATCACGGCGCCCACCGACAGGTCGACGCCCTCGGTGCCGATGACCAGGGCCATGCCGAGCGCGACGATGATGACGGGCGCCACCTGCACGGCCTGGGTGCGGAAGTTCTCCGCGGACAGGAAGTGCGGGGTGATGACGATGTTGACGACCAGCAGCAGCGCCACACCGGCGTACACGCCGTACGTCTGCAGCCACCGCAGGGCGCGGGCCTTGTCCAGCGGGACGGTCCTCAGAGCGGTTTCAGCCATCGGCGGCCGCCCCCTCGACCGCGTCCCGGTCCGGGGCGTGCCCGGCGATGGTCCGCATCAGCTTGTCCTCGGTGACCTCGTCGCCGGTCAGCTCGCCGACGACGGCACCGTCCTTCAGTACGACCACGCGGTCGGACCCTTCGATCAGTTCCTCCAGATCGGAGGAGATGAGCAGGACGCCCAGGCCGTCCGCGGCCAGTTCGTCCACGAGCCTCTGCACCTCGGCCTTGGCGCCGACGTCGATGCCCCGGGTGGGCTCGTCGAGGAGCAGCACCTTCGGGTTCATCGCCAGCCAGCGGGCGAGCAGCACCTTCTGCTGGTTGCCGCCGGACAGTTCGCCGGCCTTCTGCTGCGGCGAGGACGCCTTGATGCGCAGCCGCTCGATGAAGGTGTCGACGATGCTGTCGACGCGCGCCTCGGACACCAGACCGAAGCGGGAGAGCCGGGGGAGGACGGCGAGCGAGATGTTCTCCCGGACCGACAGTCCGGGCACGATCCCCTCGCTCTTGCGGTCCTCGGGCAGCAGACTGACGCCCGCCCGGACGGCCGCCGGCGTGGAACCCCCGCGCAGGGGCGTCCCGGCCACCGTCACCCGGCCCGAACTCAGCGGCAGCGCACCGGAGACGGCCTTCGCGGTCTCGGTGCGCCCGGAGCCGAGCAGCCCGCCGAGCCCGACCACCTCACCCGGCCGGATGCTCACCGACACCCCGTGCAGCCGGTGGGGGACCGTCAGGTCCACGGCCTCCAGCACGGGCCGGGTGCCGGTGGCGTGGTGGTCGCCGGTGAACTTCGTCAGCCCCTCCGACCGCACCTCGCCCAGCTCCCGGCCCAGCATCGTGGACACCAGGGAGAGCCGGTCCAGGTCGGCGAGCTCGCCGTGGTGGACGCGCCGGCCGTCGCGCAGCACGGTCACCGTGTCGCACACGGCGTACAGTTCGTCCAGCCGGTGGCTGACGTAGACGACGGCGATTCCCTCGTCGCGCAGCCGGCGGATGACCGAGAACAGCGTCTCGACCTCCCGCGGTTCGAGCGACGACGTCGGCTCGTCCATGATGACGACCCGCGCCTCGCTCGCCACGGCCCGGGCCAGCGCGACCATCTGCTGCGCGCCCACGCCGAGGCCGCGCAACGGCCGTCGCACGTCGACCCGGACGCCGTAGCCGCGCAGCGTCTCCTCGGCCTCGCGGTGCATCCGGGCGAAGTCCAGCAGACCGAAACGGTTCCGCGGCTCGCGGCCCAGGAACAGGTTGCGGGCCACGCTCAACAGCGGGACGAGGTTGACCTCTTGGTAGATCGTCGAGATGCCGGCCCGCTGCGCCTCCAGCGGCGTGGCGAAGGAGACCGGACGGCCCTGGAAAACGATGTCACCGGCGTCGGGCCGGTACACCCCGGTGAGGACCTTGATGAGCGTCGACTTGCCGGCGCCGTTCTCACCGATCAGGGCGTGGACCTCACCGGCGTGCAGGGTCAGGTCCACGTCGTCCAGGGCCCGGACGCCGGGGAACGTCTTGCTGAGTCCGCGGACGGCGAGGACTTCGGCGGGGGGAGCCACCTGTGCCTCCAGGAGGGGAAGGGGTGACGGACGGACGGGGGGCCCGGTGCGCGGGCCCTCGTGACGGGATCAGTAGGCCTTGCCGAGGTCCCGCTCGGCGTTGTCGCCGTCGTAGGCGCCGTCCTGGATGATGATGTCCTGGGGGACTTCCTTGCCCTGCGTGAAGTCGTCGAGCGTCTGGAAGGCCAGCGGGCCGAACCGCGGGTTGGACTCGACGACCCCGCTGATCCAGCCGTCCACGACGCCCTGGACGGCGTTGCGGGTGCCGTCCACCGTGACGATCTTGATGTCGCCGGGCTTCTTGCCCGCGCCCTTGAGCGCGGCCACCGCGCCCAGGCCCATCTCGTCGTTCTCCGCGTAGATGCCCTTGATGCCGGGCTTGGACTGGATGAGCTGCTCGGTGACCTGCTGGCCCTTCTCACGGGTGAAGTCACCGGTCTGCTCGAACACCACCTTCAGACCGGGCGCCTTCTCGGCGACCCGCTCCTTGAAGCCCTCGGTGCGCTCGGTGGTGACGTTGTTGCCCGCCGAGCCCAGCAGGATGGCGACCTCGCCCGTGCCGCCGGTGGCCTCGATCATCTGGTCGGCGGCACGGCGGCCCTGCTCGACGAAGTCCGAGGCGATGAAGGACACGTAGTCCTTGCAGGCGGTCGCGTTGATCTTGCGGTCGATGGTGACGATCGGGACCTTCTTCGCGGCGGCGGCCTGCAGCACCGGGTCCCAGCCGTCCGAGTTCAGCGGGGCGATCACCAGCAGGTCGGCGCCCCTGGCGAGCAGGTCCTGCACATCGCTGATCTGCTTGGAGAACTGCGACTGGGCGTTGGCCGTGAGCAGTTCGACACCCCTTTTGGCCGCCTCGTCCTCAATGGACCGCGTCTCGGCGATGCGGAAGGGGTTGGCCTCCTTCTCCGACTGGGAGAAGCCGACCGTGGCGTCCTCCAGATCGATCTTCTTGCCGCCGTAGGCGTCGATGGTGCAGGTCTTGCTGCCCGGCTTCGGCTCGGCCGCCTTCTGGCCGGCGTCGGCGGCGGCCGCGGACTTCTTGCCGTCCGCCGCGTCGTCCTCCGACTTGGCGCAGGACGTCGCGGTGAGGGCCACGGCGGCGGCCACGGCCACGATCACGGGACGGGCGAGGGGGAGGGAACGACGGTGAGTGGTGCGCTGCATGGTGACCCCGATCCGGGTGACGCTGAAAGGGAACTGGGGAGCCGAAGAGCGCGCATGGTGGAGCTGCTCCCCCTGTGCACAACGGCGTCCGGTGCGCCGACAAGGAGGTTTTACATCGTTGAAAGAGGGCTGTAAACCCCTCGCGCACAAGGTCGGAAGGGGAGGCGCCGGCGGGCGCGTCGGGGCGAGCCTGACGGCACACGCGTACGGTGACGGCGTCTCGAGGGCGTCGCCGGGAAGCTCGGTCGACGGCATCCGGCGCCTGACGGCGCACCCGCGCCGTCAGGAGGCGGCCGCCCCCGGACGCCCCAGCGTGCTCTCCCGCTCGACGAGTCGGTAGTCCGCCCAGATGCGGCGCGGCTGCGGTGCGTCGCTGCCCAGCCGGGCCAGCACCGACTCCACCGCGAGGCGGCCGATCGCGGCCTTGTCCGGTGACACCGAGGTGAGGGTCACCGCGCCGAACCGGCCCTCGATCACGTCGTCGAAACCGACCACGGCGATGTCCTCGGGGACCCGCAGCCCCCGCTCGTGCAGCACCCGCATCGCGCCGATCGCCATCGGGTCGTTGTAGGCGAACACCGCGTCCGGCCGTCGGCCGCTGTCGAGGATGTGCCGCATCGCCCGCGCTCCGTCGGCGTGCCCCCAGCCGTCGGTGGCGGCGACCAGCCCCTCGTCGGCCGGCAACCCCGCCGCCGTCAGCTCCTCGCGCCAGCCGCGGACGCGGAGCTGGGCGGGCTCGCTGCGGTCGCGCCGCGCCCCGATGAACGCCACCTCCCGGCGTCCCAGCCCGATCAGGTGCCGCACGGCGTCACGGGCGGCGGCCACGTTGTCGATGGCGATGTGGTCGTACGGCAGGTCGTAGTCCCGCTCGCCGAGCAGCACCAGCGGCACGTCCTGGTCGCGGTCGCGCAGGTCCTCGGCCTCCAGCTCGATGGGGCTGAGGATCAGCCCGTCGATGACGCGGGCCCGGAAGCCCTGGCTCACCAGCAGTTCCTGGTCGCGCGAGCCGCCGGTGTGGTCGAGCAGCACGATGTAGTCGTGCCGGGAGGCCGCGTCGATGACGGAGGCGGTCAGCTCGGCGAAGTACGGGTTGCCGAGCTCGGGCAGCGCGAGCGCGATGATGCCCGTACGGCCCTTGCGCAGGTGCCGGGCGGCGAGGTTGGGCCGGTAGCCGAGCGCGTCGATGGAGCGCTGGACCCGCTCGCGCATGGCCGGTGTGACGTGCTGGTAGTTGTTCACCACGTTTGAGACGGTCTTGATGGAGACCCCCGCGTGCGCGGCGACGTCCTTGAGGCTGACCCGCACGGCAATCCCTTCGTGAGCGGCCCGACCCGGTGGGCCGGTGCGGATGCGGAGCCGTCACCGTGAGTCGTGTGCCGAGCCGCCGGGCTCCAGTTTTACAACGTTATATACGCCGTGACCGGCCGCTGACAAGGCTCCGGGCGGTCCTGCAGCCTCTCACGGGCCGCGGGCCGCGGGCCGCGGGCCGGTGATGCTGCCGCTGTCGCGTCCGACGCTCGCCGCGGTGCCGGTCTTCGCGTTCGTCGGGGCGTGGAACGACTTCCTGCGGCCGTTCGCGTCCGCCTCCGGCCCGGCGCTGACGACCCCGCAGGCCGGCGGCGCCGCGGCGAAGGACGCCCACGCGTCGACCACGCCCGGACGACGGCGTCCTCGGCGCTCGCCGCACTGCCCCGGGTGCTGGTGCCCGTCCTCTCCCGGCGCCCCATCGCGAGGCCGGTGGCGACGACGGGCCTCGGCGGCCGGTGAGGGATTCTGTCCCGCACGGGGCGAGCGCCCCGCAGCCGTGCAGGCCGCGGGGCGCTCGCGTGTGCGCTGAGGGGATCAGCTCCCGGCGACGGTCTTGTCCGTGCCCGCCGCGGCGCCGGCCTCCTCGGCGAGGCGCTCCATACCGCTGGTCGTCTTCAGCGGCTTCTCCTTGATGAAGACCACGGTGAGCAGCGCCAGCAGCGCGCACGGCGTGGCGATGAGGAACAGGTCGGCGGTGGCGACGCCGTAGGCGTGCTCGACGATCTGCCGCAGCGGCTCGGGCAGGGTGGACATGTCGGGGACGCTGCCCTCCCCGCTGCCGCCGCCGTCGCCGCCCGAGGGGAGGCCCGCGGCGTCCAGGCCCTTGGTCATCTCGGACGCGACCCGGTTGGCGAGGATGGCGCCCAGGACGCTGGTGCCGATGGTGCCGCCCATGCTGCGGAAGAAGGACAGCACGGAGGTCGCGGCGCCCAGCTCGCTGGCCGGCACGTCGTTCTGGGCGGCCAGCACCAGGTTCTGCATCAGCATGCCGACGCCGACGCCGAGCACCGCCATGTAGACGCTGAGCAGGGTGAAGGAGGTGTCCGCGTCGATGGTGGCCAGCAGGCCGAGGCCGACGGTCATGAAGACCGCGCCCGCCACCAGGTAGCGCTTCCACACGCCGGTCCTGCTGATGACCTGACCGGCGACGGTCGACGAGACCAGCAGACCGAGGATCATCGGCAGGCTCATCAGCCCGGCCACGGTGGGCGACTTGCCGAGGGACACCTGGAAGTACTGCGAGAGGAACACCGTGCCGCCGAACATGGCGACGCCGACCAGCAGGCTCGCGACCGTGGTGAGGGTGACG
Source organism: Streptomyces sp. DH-12 (assembly GCF_002899455.1). Taxonomy (GTDB): domain Bacteria; phylum Actinomycetota; class Actinomycetes; order Streptomycetales; family Streptomycetaceae; genus Streptomyces. The sequence continues at coordinate 7,027,094 of NZ_PPFB01000001.1, forward strand.
GTGCGGTTGCGGAAGATGTCCAGCGGGATGACCGGCTCGGGCGTCCGTGCCTCGACGAACACCGCGGCGACCAGCAGCAGGACACCGGCGCCGGTGAGCGCGGCGGTCTGCCAGGAGGCCCAGTCGAACTCGTTGCCCGCCATGCTCACCCAGATCAGCAGGGCGCAGACGCCCGCGACGATGAGGAAGGCGCCCAGGAAGTCGATCTTCGCCTCGCGCCGGGTCTGCGGCAGGCGCAGGGTGCGCTGCAGCAGCGCGATGGCGAGCAGCGCGAACGGCACGCCGATGAAGAAGCACCAGCGCCAGCCCAGCCAGGAGGTGTCCACCAGCACGCCGCCGATCAGCGGTCCGGCGACGGTGCCCACGGCGAACACGGCGCCGAAGATGCCGGCGTACTTGCCGAGCCGGCGGGGCGGGATGACGGCCGCCATGACGACCTGGGCGAGCGCGGTCAGACCGCCCGCGCCGATGCCCTGCACCACACGGCTGAAGATGAGCAGCTCGACACCGTTGGAGAAGCCCGCCAGCAGCGAGCCCACGACGAACATGGCCAGCGACAGCTGGAGCAGCAGCTTCTTGTCGAACAGGTCGGACAGCTTGCCCCAGAGCGGCACGGTCGCCGTCATGGCCAGCAGCTCCGAGGTGACGACCCAGGTGTAGGAGGACTGGCTCGCCCCCAGGTCGGCGATGATCGTCGGCAGCGCGTTGGCCACGACGGTGCCCGCCAGGATCGCCACGAACATGCCGGCCATGAGCCCGGACATGGCCTGGAGTATCTGCCGGTTGGTCATGGCGGTGGGTGACGCCGCGTCCGGCGCCTGGGTTGCGGTCACAGTGGTCTCTCTCACGGATCGGTGGGAAAAGGCGGGATCACGCCCTCGAAGGGGCGGAAGTGGGGGGCAGGGGCCGGTGTGTCGTGAGACCCGGCGCCCTGGAAGGGGCCGGCGCCTACCGGGCCGGGGCCGGCAGTCCGGCGGCGAGGAGGTCGAACGCCTCGCGGAACACGTCGGCGAACGACAGCTCGTCCGGCCGTTCGCACCAGTGCTGCACGCTCACCCGCACCGCCGTCCCGGCGACCGCGGCGAGCAGCCGCGGGTACAGCCCGGGAGCGGCACGGTCCGCGTCGTCCCCGGGCGGGACGGCGGCGGTGTCAGGGTCGTCCCCGGCGCGGATCCGCCGGGCGATCGCCTCGGCCAGCCCCGACTCGTCGGCCATCTGCGCGCCGAGGTTCCGCACGAGGAGGTGCGGGGCGGAATGCAGCACCCGGAGGTGCAGACTCCACAGCTCGTGCTGTCGCTCCGCCTCCCTCAGCTCCGCGGCGAGCGCCTCGCGCAGCGCCTCCAGCGGCGGGAGTCCGGGCGGTGCGGCGAGGAACGACCGCCGCACCCGCTCGCCGGCGTCCGCGTCCACGACGACGAAGGCGTCGTCGCGCGAGTCGAAATAGTTGAAGAAGGTCCGGACGGACACGCCGGCCGCGGCGCTGATCGCCTCGACCGTCACCTGGTCCGCACCCTTCTCGGCGGCCAGCCGCACCGCCGCCTCCGCGAGCGCGGCGCGTGTGGCGCGCTTCTTGCGCTCCCGCAGACCGCCGCCCGCGGTGTTCTTCCCCGTCATGATGTGCATACTATGAAAAAGTGCATGACATGCAAAATTATATACGGGAGGTCACGCCGGTGGCGGACTGAGGCGGGCGTCCGGCCGCTCCGCGACTAGCGTCGGGGCATGACCGGTGACCGGCTCGGATGGCGCGTGTGCCTGCTCGGCGGCGCCGTGTTCGCGGTGTGCATGACCGGCACCACGCTCCCGACCCCGCTGTACCCCCTCTACCAGCAGGAGTTCGGCTTCTCCGAGCTGACGGTCACCGTCGTGTACGCGGTGTACGCCTTCGCGGTCATCGGCGCCCTGCTGCTCGCGGGCAACGCCTCCGACGCCGTCGGCAGACGCCCGGTCCTGTTGTGGGGCCTCGCCTGTGCGACCGCGAGCGCCGGCTGTTTCCTGCTGGCCGCCGACATCGCCTGGCTGTACGCCGGGCGGCTCCTGTCGGGCCTGTCGGCCGGCCTGTTCACCGGAGCCGCCACAGCCTACGTCATGGAGTCGGCTCCGCCCGGCGGCGCCTCCCGCGCCACGTTCGTCGCGACGGCCGCCACCATGGGCGGTCTCGGCTGCGGCCCCCTGCTCGCCGGACTCCTCGCCGAGTACGCCACCTGGCCGCTCCGCCTGCCGTACGCCGTCCACCTGGCCCTGGTGGCCGCTTCGGCGGCGGTGCTCCTGGGGCTGCCGGAGACCGTACGGGACCTTCGCCCGCTGGGCACGGTACGGCCGCGGCGCCCCGGCGTCCCCGCGCAGGTGCGGACGGTGTTCGGGCCGGCGGCGACGGCCGTGTTCGTGGGCTTCGCGCTGTCCGGGGTGTTCACCTCCGTCAGCCCCGCGTTCCTCGCGCAGTCCCTCGACGTCACCGACCACGCGGTGAGCGGGGCGGTCGTCGCGGCGGCCTTCTTCGCGTCGATCGCCGGACAGACGGCGGTCGGCCGGGTGGGGGTGCGCCGGTCCCTGCCCCTGGGCTGCGCCGGTCTGCTCGCGGGCCTCGCCCTGCTGGCGGGCGCCCTGCACTGGGACCTGCTGGCACTGGTGGTGTCGAGCGCGCTCGTCGGCGGCGTCGGCCAGGGTCTGGCGTTCCGCGGGGCACTGACCGCGGTGGGCCGGGCGTCCCCGCCGGACCGGAGGGCGGCGGTGCTCTCGTCGCTGTTCGTCGTCGCGTACACCGGCATCTCGGTGCCGGTCGTCGGGGTGGGCCTGCTGACGGAGCCGCTGGGCCTGGAGGACGCGGGGCTCGTGTTCATCGCCTGCATGGCGGCGCTGGTGATCACGGCCGCGGGCCACCTGCTGCGCAGGCCGGTGCCGGCCGGGACGTGAGCGGGGTCGGGCGTTCCCGGCCTTCGGATCCCTTCCGCGGGCATGGTCGCGCCCGGCGTCCTATAGTCATCGGTGCAGGGAATGTTGAATATCGAACTTCCTTGAAGGTCGAACGTCCTCGGTGGGAGGCACCCGGCATGAGCAACACGGAGACACGCCCCGTGCAGATGAGGTGCGGCGGCGAGAGCGAGGCCGGCCGCCCGGCGGAGGTCGAGATCCTCACGGCCCGCGACGTGCCGCTCGGCGGCCCGCGCGCGATGCGGGTGCGGCGCACCCTGCCGCAGCGCGCCCGGTCGCTCATCGGCGCCTGGTGCTTCGCCGACCACTACGGCCCCGACGACGTCGCCGGCGCCGGCGGCATGAACGTCCCCCCGCATCCGCACACCGGCCTGCAGACGGTCAGCTGGCTGTTCAGCGGGGAGATCGAGCACCGCGACAGCCTGGGCAGTCACGCCTTCGTCCGGCCCGGCGAGCTGAACCTGATGACCGGCGGTCACGGCATCGCCCACTCGGAGGTCTCGACGCCGGACACCACGACCCTGCACGGCGTCCAGCTGTGGGTGGCGCTCCCCGACGAACACCGTGACACCGGGAAGGACTTCCAGCACCACGTCCCGCACCCGGTCACCCTGAACGGCGGCGAGGCCCGCGTCTTCCTCGGCACGCTCGCGGGCGCCGCCTCCCCGGTCCGCACCTTCACCCCGCTGCTGGGCGCGGAACTCACCGTGTCCCCGGGCGCGAGGCTGGTGCTGGACGTCGACCCCGCCCACGAGCACGGGGTGCTCGTCGACACGGGCGACGTCCTCGTCGAGGACACGCCGGTGGAACGGGCCGCCCTGGGGTACACGGCCCCGGGCCGCACCACCCTCACCCTCACCAACCGGGGATCCGCCCCGGCCCGCCTGATCCTCCTCGGCGGCCCGCCCTTCGGCGAGGAGATCGTCATGTGGTGGAACTTCATCGGCCGGTCGCACGACGAGATCGTGAAGGCTCACGAGGACTGGACGAAGGGGGCACGTTTCGGCGAGGTGCGGGGGTACGACGGGGCCCCACTGCCCGCGCCGGAGCTGCCGAACGCGCCCTTGAAGCCGCGGGGGAGGGTGCGCTGATCTGCGAGAGCACGGGTCCTGAGCCGCGGGTCCCGTGATCGCTGCCACGCCTGTCCGGCGGTGTGGGCACCCCACGGCGCAGGCCTCCGGCTCCTGCGCATCAGGCACCTCTGAAGCTGTCCGCGATTCCCGGGGTACGGGTGTCTGCGCCTCCTACGGGGCCGTGGTGGTCGGCGGCGCGCTGTACGCCGGACGCCGGCACGAGGCGCCCGGCGCTTCGTACGGCGGCACCGCGGCGCGTGGGCGGAACGGCCGGTGTGGTTCCTCAGCTCCGGGCCGCTCGACCCGACGGCCTCGGAGCGGGACGTCCCGCCGGTACCGGGCGTCAGGAGGGCCATGGCCGGACTGGACGTGCGCGCGCACGTCACGTTCGGCGGTTGCCTCGCCGAAGGCGCCGAAGGCCGGATCGCCCGCGTGATCCTCCGCGGCGGCGAAGGCGGCGACTTCCGCGACTTCGCCGCGATCGGGAACCGGGTGGCGGGCGTGGCGAGGGAACCCGGTGCCGTGTCGCACCGGTGAAGAGGCGCCGCGGTACGGCCCGCCGTGCCCCCGGCACCGGGAGACCGGGTGCCGGGGGCACGGTCACGACCGCGTACGAGCCGGGGGCGTGGGCGCCGGGGCGCGCTCGGCGACGTGGGGCCGGTGAACCGGTCGGTCGTCAGCCTCGGCGACGGCGTCTGCGGGCGTCCGCTGCCGGGCGGCGGACGGAAGCGGGGCCGACCGGCCCTCCTCACCGCGGGGCGGCCACAGCGACGATGGCCTGATGCTCGAGAACGACGCCTTTCGCATCCTCGACCGGCAGGAGTGCCTCCGCCTGCTGGCCGAGGTGCCGGTCGGCCGGGTCGTGTACACCCAGCAGGCGCTGCCCGCGGTCCTCCCGGTCGATTTCTCCCTGGACGGGGACGCTTCCGTCCTGCTCCACACCTCGGCCGGCTCTGATCTCGTCCGTGCCGTCGACGGTGTCGTGGTCGCCTTCGAGGCGGACGAGTTCACCGCGGCGACCCGATCCGGCTGGAGCGTGATCGTCACCGGCCGGGCCTCCGTGGTGACCGACGCCGCGGAGCACGAACGGCTCTCGCGGACCGGTCCGCGTTCCTGGACGCCCGTACGCGACGGGGTCTTCGTGCGCATCGAGTCCGAGCTGGTCACCGGACGCGAGATCACGGGCGCGCGCACCACGCGATGAGCCGCACCCGGTGCGGCGTGCGGCCGCCCTCGGGGACGCGGCCGAACCGGATCAGCACCTGCGGGCAGCGGCGCCGCCGTGATCCGCCCGTCGCCGCCCGCAGATCCGTCCGTTCCATCGCCTGACGCAGCATCGAGGTGCGGCACCCCGTGCGAGGCCGCCGTGAGCAGCACGCGCTGCAGCGCCTGGCCGGCCCGCAGCCGGCCCTCCCGCCGGCCGCCCGACGCCGGCGGCGTCTCGCGCGAAGGCAGCACTCCCGGCCCGGGACCGTCGGCCCTCCCTGCCAGGCCGGACGTCACTGGCCGCCTGAGCAGCGCGGTGTTGTCATGGGTGGGGAAGACGGCGTGTACGGGTCGGCGCACCGCACGTGGTCCGCCCGGGCGGTCCGACCGCGGCCGCCCCCTCGCGATGCGGAGGAGACCGACGTCATGCTGCACCGCCGCACGGTCGGAGACGTGATGACCGAGGAGGTCGTCACCCTCCGCCCCACCACACCCCTCCAGGAGACGGCCGCCCTGCTGGACGCGAACGACATCGTCGCGGCACCGGTCGTCGACGACGACGGCGCCCTCGTCGGCGTCGTGTCCGCGTCCGACGTGCTGCGGCACGAGACCGGCACCCCTGATCCGCAGGGACAGGACGGGACCGACGAGCACGCCTGGAGCAAGGCCCGGGCACGGACCGCGGGCGAGCTCATGAGCAGCCCCGTCTTCACCGCCCGCGCCGACTGGACGATCCCCCGGGCCGCGCGGGAGCTCCGCAGGCGGCACGTCAAGCAGCTGCCGGTGGTCGGTGACGACGGACTCCTCACCGGCATCGTCACCCGCAGCGACCTGCTCGACGCCTTCATCCGCTCGGACGCCGAGATCCGCGGCGAGGTCGAGCAGGACGTCCTGGGGCGCATCCTCGGCCTGGACGAGGGCACCGTCGCCGTCGAGGTCCAGGACGGGGTCGTCACCCTCCGGGGACACGTCCCGGAACCGCGTCTCGTTGCGGTGACCGTGGGCCTGTGCCAGGGCGTCGACGGTGTCGTCGCCGTGGACGCCCACCTCTTCGTCGGCCGGCCGGGCTAGCCTCGCGCTTTCATGAGGCGGACTGACCGGCAGCTGGTCAGCACAGCGGAAAACCCCGCCCGAGCTGCCGAACGCACCCTCGAAGCCGCGGAGAAGGACGCGTTGACCTGCGAAGAAGCGGATCCTGAAGCGCAGGCTCCATGATCGCCGCCGCGTCTGTCCAACGGCCTGGACATCCCACGGCGCAGGCCTTCGGCTCCCGCCCCCCGGCTCCATGAACCGTCCGCGATCCGCGCGGCACGGGCATCCGCGGACAGCCTCAGCCGACCCGGGTCCGGCGGCCGCCCGTCCCGCCGCGCCTGTGGCGGGGGTGTGAAGGGCGGGAGCGCGGTTAAACGTTTGCAATGACCAGTTATCCCGAGAGGTTGACGCCGGGCGACGGCGGGCGCCCGTCCGGGGCTTCCCCGTACCCGGCCGCCGGTGGGCTGCCGGGAGGCGGCGTCGCTCCGATGCAGCCCCGGCGGGACGGCGACGGCAGCCTGGCGCACGTGGTCGAGACCCTGCTGGACAAGGGGCTCGTGCTCAATGCCGACATCATGGTGTCGGTGGCCGGGGTCGAACTGCTGGGGATCCGGCTGCGTGCGGCGCTGGCCTCGTTCGAGACCGCCGCCCGTTACGGTCTGGAGTTCCCCTCCGGCACGGACACGGAGACCGCCGCGTGGCGGCAGACCCGCGAGGAGAAGGAGACCTGCCCGGCCTGCGGCAAGCGTGCCCCCGTCGAGCAGTTGCTGAACGAGTGGTGCCCTTGGTGCGGCTGGCGCAGCGCCCAGGCCCGGATGGCGGAGGACACCGGACGGGCGCCGGAAGCCCTGACGGCCGGTGAGGACCGTCCCGCCGCCGTCCACGGGGACGGGGCCGCCGAAGCCGGCACGCCCTCCTCCGCGGAGCCGGAGCGGCGTGATGGCTGACCGGCCTCCGATGCGGCCCACCCGGGATCCGCGGGTGACCCTGGACGACCTGGTGGAGGTCCTGCTGAACAAGGGCGCGGTCCTGCACCTGGACCTCATCGTCGCAGTGGCCGACATCCCGCTGATCGGCGTCTCGATCCGGGCCGCCGTCGCGGGAATGGAGACGATGCTCGAGTACGGCATGATGCGCCACTGGGACGAGGCCACCCGCGCCTGGGCCGAGCGGTCCGTCACGCGCCGTGCCCTCGAACTGCGGGAGGGCGAGGGCGTCATCCGCACGATGAGCGGCGGCCACCTGCTGACGGGGGACGTCTACAAGGGGTGGCGGCCCGGCACCGTCCACCTCACCGATCAGCGTCTCGTCGTCCTGCGCGACGAACCGCGCGAGATCCTCTGGCAGACGGAGCTGACGGCGGTGCGCGCCGTGCGACTGGTGCCGGAGCGGACCGTCGGCGGCGAGGAACGTCTGCGCGTGGAGGTCACGTCGGCCGACGGCGGGCGGGAACTGCTCTCCGCCCGGGAGCCCGAGGAACTGCACGACCTGCTCACCCGGGCCTGCGCCGGACGCCTGGCGCCCGCCCTCCCGCGCGGACCCGTCCCGGACGAGGAGCCCCCGCTCGCCCAGGGGCACCTGTGGTTCTGGGAACCGCGCCGGGCGGGCCCGTTGTGGCGCGGTGGACAGGCACGGCTGACCGCCGACCGGCTGGTCTGGAAGTCGCCCGTGGACTCCGGACCGGCGCTGGTGCTGTCCACGGCCGACATCACCGGGGTACGACGGCTGCCCGGGTACGGTCCCGCCGGCGAGGGCAGCGTCCTGGCGGTCGACACCGCCGCGGACGGCGAGGTGCGGCTCGCGGCGGACGATCCGGACGCCTGGGAACAGCGGCTGAACGCCGCCTCGCCCATGGCGGCCGTCGGATGACGAACTCGGCACAGCACAGGAAGGGTGGGAAGACGGCATGCCGTTGACCGTCGACGAGAAAAGCCTGAAACACGGGGTGCTCTCCCTCGTGGTCACCTTGGTGGAGGTCATCCAGGAGGCGCTGGACCGGCAGGCACTGCGCCGCATCGAAGGCGGCGACCTGAACCCCGAGGAGGCCGAGCGGCTGGCGGACGCCCTGCTGGAACTGGACGAGGCGATGGAACAGATCAAGGAGGACCACGGCATCGTCTCCTCGGTGGCCGACCTGCACCGCGGTCTGGACGAGGTGGTCGACGACGTCGTGGACAAACTGATCAACCCCCGGCGCTGGGCGGAGGAGGCACAGGGATGACCGACGGGACCGCCCTGTACGTGTACGCGCTCGTCCCCGACCGGCCGGGCGCCGCCGACGGCGTCACCGGCCTCGACGGCCGCCCCTTGCGACTGGTCGGCGCCGCGGGCACCGGCGTCGCCGCGCTGGTGCACGATGCCGAGCCGGCGCCCTTCCAGGGCGGTGACGAGCAGGTGCGCCGCTGGGTGGCGGAGCAGAGCCGCGCGGTCACCACCGTCTGGGAACGAACCGGCAGCGTCCTGCCGATGACGTTCAACGTCCTGGTCGCCGGCGAGCCGCCGTCCGAGGACCGTCCCGGCGCCGGACGCGGCGCCGAACAGCGGCTGACGGACTGGATCACCGACCAGGAACCCCACCTCACCGGCCGGCTCGAGGAACTGGCCGGCCGGTGCGAACTGCGCGTGGAGATCACCCTGGAACGCCAGGCCGCCGCGGCCGGCGACCCGGTGCCGGGGACCCGTGGGGCGGAACCCGGCGGACGCTCGCCGGGGATGCTCAGACTGCTGGCCAAACAACGCGAGCAGCAGGCCCGGAACGCGGCCGGGGAACTCGCCGACACGCTGCACGCCCGGATCCGGCGCCGTCTGCTGTCGGTCGCGGAGGACTTCCGGGACCGCGGCCCCGCCCACCGGGCGGCCGACGAGACACACGTCCTGTCCGCCGCGCTGCTCGTCCGGCACGAGGACATCGACGCCGTCGGCACCGTACTGAGCGAGACACAGGCCGCTCAGCCCGCCTGCCGCATCCGCTTCCTCGGGCCCTGGCCGCCGTACTCCTTCACCGAGGCCGAACACCGCCCGCGCGACGGCGAGATGCCCTCGCTGCGTCCGGACGCCCCTTCCACGCCGGCGCCGGGCGGCCGGCCGTGACCGTTCCGTGACGCACCGGCGCCCGTTCGGCGCGGAGGCTCGCCCCTGCACCACGGTCTCGCCCGGCTCCGGGCCGAAGGCGGTGAGCGATCCGCGGGCCGGGCCGGTCCGCCGTGGCCGGTGTCCCTCGCCGTTCGTCGGAGGGAGTTCGGCGGGAGTCCGGCGGGAGTTCGGCGGGCGTGCCCCGGCGGTCGTCTCGGCGCGCTTCGACAGCAGCCACGCCCGGGCGCTCCTGACCGGCGTCCCGCACCGCCGTGCTGATCACCCCGCACGACCGCCGCGCCCTGCCCTCAGCCCGGCGCAGGACCGGCCGGGTCACGTGCAGAACCCCGTACGGCCGGGACGCGGTCCCGGGCGCCCCGGCCCCCCTCGGGCGCTCACCGGGCCGTCCGCCGGGGTGACCCGGGCCGTTCTCCCGGCACGGACAGGACCCATGGCCCTCACCTCCGGCCCCCCGCCCGCCTCAGAATCGACGGACGCAGTACCGCTGCACCAGGCGAAGGACGGGCCGGCCCATGAACCCCGACGACGGTTTCCGCGCACTCCCGCGGCAGGAGTGCCTGCGGCTGCTGGCCAAGGCGCCCCTCGGCCGCATCGTCTACACACGCCGGGCCCTGCCCGCCGTGCTGCCGGTCAACTTCGGCCTCGACACCGACGACGCCGTCCTGCTGCGCACCGCCGCGGGCTCGGACCTGGTCCGCGCGATCGACGGCGCGGTCGTCGCCTTCGAGGCGGACGAGGTCGACGCCGCCCGGCGGTCCGGCTGGAGCGTGGTGGTCACGGGCGCGGCCACGGTGGTGACCGACCCCGCCGAGCACCGACGCCTGTCCCGCACCGGCCCGGTCTCCTGGGTGCCCGCCCCGCAGGAGGTCTTCGTCCGCATCGAACCCGAGCTGATCACGGGCCGCGAACTCGTCGGCGGCCGCACCCCGTACGGCGTGGACCTCACCGCCTGAACCGCCCCCGCCGCAGGGGGGCGGGGCACCACGCGGTGCCGGAGACACCCCCGACCAGCGTCCGGAAGGGCATCAGTTCAGAAGCGGGTCAGGACCAGCAGCGGAATCACCCCGCACCAGCCGGCGAGCACCAGCCGGTGCGTGTCCCGGACGACCGTCAGCACGCTCCGGGGAGTCCTGACGGCTCCCTGTTCCATGCGGTCCGGGTGCACGTACCGGAAGAGCGCGACGGTGACGGCCCAGACGGCCGCGCAGTACGCAGATCGTGTTCAGCTCGTGGAGCGACCGCCCCACCGGCCAGTGCACGAACACGACTCCCGCCGCCGCCCCGGCGTCCGGCGCGAGCCACAGCCGCCGGCGCGCCCCGGAGAGCGCCGAGGAGCACGCCGGGGAAGCCGAACAGGCTGCCCTGCGGGCTGGACATGACACTGCCGCGGCTCACGACGGGGCTGATGTCGCGGGACGGCTGGTGGGCGGGGTTACGCAGCAGCCGCCAGTCGTCGACCGTGAGCCGGAAGGAGGCGTGCCAGCCGATGGTCCCGGCGAGGACCATCACCCGGCCCGTGCGCCGGCACGCGCTCCCCGCGGGCCGGCGGTCGGTGGTCGCGTCGTCGGGCGCGAGCGCGGGTTCCCGGCTCACGGGGCTCGTCGTGCGGCGGAGGGGGACGCGGGCCGGCCCGCGGGCCTCGCGGCCGGGCCCGACGCGACGCGCCGCCGGAGGAACACGGCCTGTTCCCCGCCCTGGCCGAGGGGCTCCCCGACCGGATCGCTGCCCTGGAGGCCGAGCACCGGCGCACCGGGTCGGCACCGGCCGAGGCCGCCGACGGCACGGCGCCCGCCGACCCGGCCTGGCCCGGCCGGCTGATGGCGGCGACGGCAGTGCTGCGCGACCACATCCTGAAGGAACAGGACGGTGTGTTCCCGACGACGTCGTCGGGGCGCGTACCGCGTCGTGACCGAACCGTTCGCTCGGCCTGTCACCGGGCCCGACCCGCGTGAGATCATCCGTCCATGAGCAGTGATCCCGAAGTGAGTGCTCTGGCCGTCAACGTCACGATCCCGCAGGCGCTTCGCTGGACCGACACGCGGCGTGGCCAGGAGTTCCAGCTGACCACACTCAACGTCCGGCTCCTCCCGGACGGTCACCTCGCGGTGAAGGCCTATGGCCGACCGGTCGGCGGTGGTCGGGGCGCGTACGTCTCGTTCCCGGTCCCCGACGAGCCGGCCCTGGCGGCTCTGGTCGCCGACGCGGCCAGTCGCGCCGCGACGTTGTGGGCCGCCCACCGCGGTCTCGGCTGAGCCCGCGCGTGACGCGGGCCGGCTTGTCAGCCATGACGCCGCCCTGAGCCCGGTCCGGAAGGACCGATGCAGCCCGTCGACGCCGGCGGTGCGGATGATGCACGTGCTGTACGACTCGGCCGGCTGGTACCGCCCCATGACGAAGAAGGGCAGTCGGATGCCGCCGCGTTCGACGACGGCGCAGGGGGTGGGGCTCCTCTGCCGGAAGGTCACGCCGAAGCCGAAGCCGAAGCCGAGGGCGGTCAGCGGACGCGGACGCGGACGCGGACGTAGACGACGACGCGCGCCCCGTTCACGCGGGTCGTCGCCTGCTTCCGGAAGTGCTGCCGCAGGGTGCGGGTCTTGGCCCGCTCCCGCGGGTCGCCCGTCAGGTGGCTGCCCGCCCGGCCGTGGACCACGACGATCCGGTCGAACCCCCGACGAGGCCTACGACCCCAACTTGGTGGAGGTGCGCGTCAGTTCACTCCGCCGAAAGGTGGACGCCGCGTTCCGGCGGCAGTCCCTGCAGACCGTACGAGGCACCGGTTGTCGATTGGTGGACGACCGTGAACGCGAGCAGGGGACGAAGCCGCTGGTGGCCTCGTTCGGTACGGGCCCGCGCGGCCCTCGCCGCGGCGCTGACCGCCGCGGTCGTCCTGACCGGCATCGGCTGGTGGGTGCACCAGGAGGTCTACCGGCGGAGTCTGTCGGTCGCGCATGAGAAGGCCCGTGACGACCTCCTCGCCCTCGTCGACCAGCTCGAGAAGGGCCACGTCCCCAGTCCGCGGCGCGCCGTGCCGTACGAGGTCGTGGCGACCGGCCGGCACACCGCCGTGGCCGCCGGCGGGGGCATGGACGACTTCGACCCGGGTGCCGGACACGTGCTGCCCGCCCCTGCCGCGCGCACGACTCCGATGCCGGACGGTGGCGCGGAACGGGGCTACGCGTACCAGCCCATCCGCATACCGGACCGCTCCGACTACGACCCGGGCGGCGGCAACGTCCCTCACCTGGCCGGCCGGACCTACGAGATCCTGTACGACGACATCCGGGCCGGACAGCTGAGCCGTGAACAGGCCGCCGCGCTCGGCGTCCGCCCCGACGCCACCCTGCGGGCCTACGTCGTCCTGGTCCCGGACACCGCCGAGGACATGGCCGCAGCCATCGACGACCTGCTGCTGCGCGCCGGCCTCGCCGGCCTCGTCCTCATCGGAGCCGTCGCCTACGTCACCGTCCGCGTCGCGCTCCGGCCCGTCGAAGCCGTCCGCCGCCTCACCGCCTCGGTCACCGATCCGCGCGAACGTGTCACCGTCCCCGCCACCGCCCACGAGATCACCGCCCTCGCCACCGCCATCAACACCACGCTCCGACGGCTCGATCACGCCGCCGCCCAGCAGCGCCGGTTCGTCGCCGACGCCGCCCACGAGCTGCGCAGCCCGCTCACCACCCTGCTGACCAGCCTGGAGGTGGCCCTCGCCCACCCGGAACGCACCGACTGGCCCGCCACCGCCACGACCGCCGCACGGCAGACCCGCCGCCTCCAGGGGCTCGCCGAGGACCTGCTGCTGCTCGCCCGCCTCGACACCCGCGCCCCGACGACCGACCCCGAGCCCGTCGACCTGAGCGCCCTCACCTCCGAGCTGACCGAGCACCACCCCCTCGCCGCACGCAAGGTGAAACCCACCCTCGAAAGCACCGGCCCCGCGTACGTCCGCGGTACTCGCGACGAACTCGAACGGCTGCTGCGCAACCTCCTCGACAACGCCGCCCGCCACGCCGCCCACCGCATCCAGGTGACCGTCCGGAGCGAGGACGACCAGGTCGTCGTGACGGTGCACGACGACGGGCCGGGCGTGCCGGCCGAGGACGCCGAGCGGATCTTCGAACGCTTCGTCCGGCTGGACGACGCCCGCTCCCGCGACCAGGGAGGAACCGGTCTGGGCCTCGCCATCGCCCGTGACCTGGCCCAGCGGCACGGAGGCACCCTCACCCTCGCCCCGCGCACCCTCGGAGCGTGCTTCGAGCTGCGCCTGCCGCAGGCCCCCGCCCCGGACCCGGACGCGGACGCGGGCTGACGCGCCCGGCAGCGGCCATCCGCCCGCCGGGGCGTCCTCGCGGGCGGCGCCGTCGACGCGCGTACGACGAGTGCGGTGGCCGCTCGACGTGGCGGGACCCGGCCTTCTCACCGCCCGCCGGCCGCTCGGAGCGGAGTCCGGGAGAAGACGCCGAGCCGGCCGGGTCGAGGCGCCGTCCGGTGGGTACCCGCACGGCATGTTCAAGCGCGCACTGTGGCAGGGACTGATCGCCGGCACCGCCGGAGGCGTCGTGATGACCCTCGGCGAGAAGCTCGAGCAGGCCGTCACCGCACGGCCCGACTCCCACGTACCCGCCCGGGTCCTGCAACGCCTGACCGGCCTGCCCGAACACCCGGGCAAGCAGCCGCTGCCGGTGAACTGGGCCATGCACTTCGGGCAGGCCGCCCTTCTCGGCGTGCTGCGCTCGGTCATGGCGCAGGCAGGACTGCGCGGACCGGTCGCCTCGGCGAAGTTCACCGTCGTGCGCCTCACCAACGACCAGATCCTCGAGAACGCCACCGGTGTCGGCGCCCCGCCGCCCACCTGGCCCCGCCGGGAACTCGTCATCGACGTCCTGCACAAGACCGTCTACGCCTTCGTCACCGGAGCGGTCGCCGACGTCCTCGCCCGGCGGAGCATCGGCCCCGGGCCCGGTCAGCGCCATGCGGCCCTGCGCCCCGGCCGCCGTCCCGACGTCGGGCCGCTGCCCCGCGGCGAGGCGTACGGCAGGTGACCGGAGGGAACCCCGCGGGCGGCGCCGCCTCTCGGCGACCGGCTACTCGGGCCATGCCGAGTTCTGGACGGCCTCGACGAAGTCGACACGGCGGAAGCCCGGCACGAAGTGCTCCAGGACGTCGGCGTTGACCGTGCCGAAGGTGGTGGCGGGCCGGTGCCTGAAGCCGTCGGCGAACGCCTGGAGGATCTGACGCTTGAAGTCCGGGCGCGGGTGCGCGGCGGTGACCTCGTCGATGTGCGCGCGGGTGAGGTCGTCCAGGCGCAGGCCCAGCACGTCGGTCTCCACACCCGCCGTCGTCGCCGCGATCTCGGGAGCCATCTCGTACGGCACCTCCGGGGTGGTGTGCAGGGCGACGGCCGTCCACACCGTGCCGGCGTCGCCCTCGGGCAGCCCGTGACGCAGCAGGAACGCCCGGGCCTGGTCGGCCCCGTCCATCTCGAACCGCTGGTCGTCGGAGCGGTACGGCTCCACCAGCCCGGTGTCGTGGAACAGGGCGGCCACGTACAGCAGTTCGGGGTCGGGGTGCAGCCCGCGCGCCGCGGCCTGAAGGCTGCCGAACAGGAACACCCGGCGAGAATGGTGGTAGATCAGCGGCGGGGTCGTGTCGCGGATCAGTTCGGTGGCGTCCCGCGCCGGCGCGCTGTCGGGAATCGCGACACCGGCGATCTTCTCGCTCATGGCTGCCTCCAAGAGGTCGGGCGGTGCGGAACACTTCCACCCTGCGCCTCCGCCGGCGCCCGCGCCCTCTCACGGAGGGCCGACGACCCCTTGGAAACGGACACGGGGAGCCGAGGGCCGTCGGCCCGCTTATGGTGATCCGATGCTGCTCGTTCCCAGATGGGCGCTGCTCTCGTCGGGGTGCGCGCCGGTGCTGCTGATCGCGGGGTGGGTGGTCGCGGCGGCGCTGGAGGGGTCCGCCTACGATCCGGTGACGCAGACGATCAGTGTCCTGGCGGCCTACGGCGCCTCGGGCTCCTGGGTGATGACCGGGGCGTTCCTCGCGCTGGGCGTCTGCCACCTGCTCACCGCGTGGGGACTGCGGGCGGCCGCGGCGGCCGGACGGGTGGCGCTGGCCGGCGGGGGAGTGGCCGCACTGGCCGTGGCGGTGGTCCCCACGCCGAGCAGCGGAGGATCGCTGGGGCACGGGTCGGTGGCGGCCGCCGGGTTCACGCTGCTCGCCCTGTGGCCGGTCCTCGCCGCGAGCGGCGGCAGCGGCACGCCGTGGGCGCTGCGGCCGCTGCCGTCCTTCGCGGCGACCGCGGTGATGGTCGCCGGAGCGGTGTGGTTCCTGATCGAGATGGACCGGCACGGCATGGCGGGCGTCGCCGAACGCGTGGTGACGGCCGTGCAGTCGCTGTGGCCTTTCGTCGTCGTCCTGTCGTGCCTCCGGCACCGCGCGGGGCGCGGTGCGCCGTCCGCGTGACCGTCTCGGAGGAACCGTGAGCCGCCCACGGGCCCGGACGACCGCACCACGTCCCGGCCGCCCCGCGACCAGGTGTCACGGACGGCCGTGCCGCACGCGGCCAGCCGCTCGACCGGGCCGGCCGGACCCTGCGGGTGCTCCGCGTCGGTGCTCGAGCGGACCCCGGAGCCGGGCGGACGCCGGGTCGCGGGGGCGGACCGCTAACCCGCCTCGATGCGGAGGACGCGGCGGGCCGCCTCGGCCTCCGCGGCCGGCGGGGAGAGCTCGTCCAGCGTGCCCAGCTCCGTGTCGCCCGCCAGCTCCCGCTCCCAGGCGTCGGCGAGCCGCTGCTGCTCCTCGTGGGGTTTCGCGCTGACGGCCTCCCGGTGCTCCGGGTCCAGGGCCGTGAGGAAACGCTCGACCGAGTCCGTGGACATGCCGTGCTCCTTGTTCGCTCGGGAAGGCGCCGCTCGGCCCGGGATGGCCGGCGCCCTCGGGGGACGGGTGCCCGATACGGCCCGGGGCCACCCTGCCGGCCCCGCACGGACGGAACACGTACTTGCCGCACCTATCGAATTTCGATAGCTTTCCATCGTCATTCGATCGGCTGCGGTGGATGCCCCGTGTCCCACGCGCCTCCCGTCTTCCGTCCCGTGTCCCGTGCCCTGGAGCGTCCGATGCCCTCACCCGCCCGTCCCCGTGTGCCCGCGCCCGCCGCCCGCCCGTCGTCCGGGGACGCGACCCGTACCGACGTCCTGGTCGTGGGGGCCGGACTGGCCGGACTGCACGTCGCCACGCGGCTCGCCCGGCAGGGGCACGACGTACTCCTGGTGGACCGGCGCACCACCCTGGCCGGCGCGATCCGCACCACCGGGATCTTCGTGCGCAAGACGCTCGACGACTTCCCGCTGCCCGAGCGGCACCTGGGCCCGCCGATCCGGCGCATGCTGCTCTACCCACCCAGTCTGAGCCGCCCCGTCGCCCTGGTCAGCGACCGGGACGAGTTCCGCGTCGGCGACATGGCCGGGCTGTACGAGACGTCGGCCGCCGTCGCCGTCGACGCGGGCGTACGCCTCGCGCTGGGCACCCGCTACGCCGGCCGGCACGACGGCGCGTACCACCTGATCGGCCGCGGGGGGCCCTTCCGGGTCCGCGCCCGGTACGTCGTCGGCGCGGACGGCGCCCGGTCGAGCGTCGCCCGCGACCTCGGACTCGACCGCAACCGCCACCTCCTGGTCGGGGCCGAGGAGGTCTTCCCGGTGACCCCGGACGGCGGACCGCCCACCTTCCACTGCGTCCTCGACCCCCGGATCGCCCCCGGATACCTCGCGTGGGCGGTCAACGACGGCGAGCACGCCCACGTCGGCGTCGCCGGGTACGCCGACCGCTTCCCCGACGGACTGCGCCGGGCCATGGAACGCTTCAGCTCCCGCGCTCCCGGGCTCGGGGGCGTACGGCGTCCCGAGGCGGTGGAGCGGCGCGGCGGGCCGATACCCGTCGGCGGGGTGCTGCGCCGCATCGGCTGCGCGGACGGACTGCTCGTCGGGGACGCGGCCGGCGCGGTGTCCCCGCTCACCGCCGGCGGCCTCGACCCCTGCCTGCGCCTGTCCGACCTGGCCGCCCAGGTCCTCGACGACGCCCTGCGGACCGGCGCCCCGCACGCACTGACCCACTACAGCGGCGCCACCCTGCGGTCCCGTTTCCGCGGCCGCCTGGCACTGCGCACCGGACTCGCGCACATCCGGACGCCCGCCGCGACCACCGCGGCGTTCACCCTGTTGCGCACCCCGCCCGGCCGGGCGGCGGCGGCCCGGATCCTCTTCGGCGACCGCTCCTTCCCCGATCAGCCCGCCCCCCGGCCGAGCCTGGCGAGCGGCTGACCCCGGTGTCGCGGAGGGTCCGCGCCGCATGCGCGCCCCTGCCACCCCGTGCACGCTGGATCCATGGCGAGCGACCACCCCATCGTGATCTACCCGCCCGCCGGCGACGGCGGCCGCCGGGTCCGGGCCGGCCCGCACTTCCTGGGCATGGCCTACACCCTGCTGGACGTCGTGGAGTTCCTGCGGCTGGCCGGGATGGAGGACGTCGACGACGACTGGATGCGGCAGTCCCCGCTCGTCGAGTGGCGCGGCGGCGGCCCGGACACCTGGACCGCCGCCCACGGCTGACGGGACCGTGCCGCTGCGGGCACGATGTGACCATGACGGAACTGGTCGAACGCGTGGACGACGACGATCGGGTGATCGGCCTCGTGGGCAGGGACGAGGCGATACGCAGGCGTTGGCTGCACCGCGTCGCGACGGTCGTCTGCCGGGACACGCGGGGGAGGATCCTGGTGCACCGCCGACCGCACGGCGTGTCCCGCTTCCCGGGCGGCGTCAACTGGATGCTCGGGGGAGCGGCGGAGCCGGGCGAGACCTACGAGGAGGCCGCCGCGCGGGAGCTGACGGAGGAACTGGGCGTGCGGGCCCGCCCCCGCCTCGTCCTCGCGTTCCGGTGCGCGGGCGTGATCAGCCCGTACTGGCTCGGACTGCACGAGACGGTGGTGACCGGGCCCGTCGCCCCCGACCCGGACGAGATCGCGTGGCACGACTGGCTGACGGAGCCGCAGCTCGCGGAGCTGGTACGGGACACGGCGTTCGTTCCGGACGCCCGCGAGGCGTACGACCGCTGGGCCGCCCTGCGCCGCGGGGAGCCGAGCGCGGCGGGCCCCGCCGAGTGAAACGGGCGGGCCGCCCCGGCACCCGCGTTCGCGCGCCGTCCGCCGGGCGGTCACCATGGCAGGGACCGGGGGCGGGCCGACTCGTCGTCGCGGAGGGTGGACATGTGGGTGCCGGTCCTGTTCGCGCTGGGCGCCGCGCTCAGCAACGCCCTCGCGACCGTGCTCCAGCGCAAGGCCGCCCTGACCGTGCCCAAGTCCGACGGCCTGCGCGTCGGACTCGTCCTCGACCTGCTGCGCCGCCCCGTCTGGCTGGCCGGCTTCATGGCCGTGATCACCGCCGGCGTCTGCCAGGCCGTGGCGCTCGCGACCGGACCGATCACCATCGTGCAGCCCCTGTTCGTCCTGGAACTCCCGCTCGCCCTCGTCATCGCCACGGCACTGCTCCAGGGGCGGCTGTCCCGCACCGGCTGGCTGGCCGTCTGCACGGTGGTGGCGGGGCTCGCCGTCCTGCTGTTCGCCGCGTCGCCCGCCGGGAACCGCACCCAGGTGCCGATGACCCACTGGATCCCGGCCCTCGTCGTGTGCGCCGCCGCCGCCGTCGCCCTCGTCGTCGTCGCACTCGGCCGCCCCGAGGGCCGCGCACGCGCCGCCTGCTTCGGACTGGCCGCGGCGGTCTCGTACGCCATGACGGCCGCGCTGATGAAGACGTCGATGCACACCCTCGACGACGGAGGCGTCACCGCCTTCCTCACCACCTGGCAGACGTACGGCTTCGCCCTGTTCGGGGTCTGCGCGCTGTTCCTCCTCGAGAACGCGATGCAGTCCGGCCCCTTGGTCGCCTCCCAGCCGGCCCTCACGCTGGGGGACGCGTGCGTGAGCCTGGCCCTCGGCATCACGGTCTACGCGGAGTACGTCCGCACGGGATGGTGGCTGGTCCCCCAGCTCCTGGGCGCCGCGCTGATCGTGGCCGGCGTGCTGGCGCTGTCCCGCCTGCCGTTGGCGCGGGCGCTGGCGAGCGAGGAGAAGGGGACGCCCTGAGGGGAACGTCGTTCCGGGTGCCCCGCACCTGCGCGCGTTGCTCGACGACTGACGCCCCGCCATCCCCCCACACGCTTATGAGGAGCCCTTTCGTGAACCGTTCCGCCGGCGGGCCGAGGTCCTCCGCGCCCCGGTCCGAGCAGGCCGCGCCGGCCGCCGCGACGGCCCTGCCGCCACGGCGCGCAGCGGGAGCCGCCGGCGCATGACTGCTGACGCCGGATCTCACACGAGGTCACGGGCGGCCAGGAGGGGCGCCCTGGCTGTGACCACGCGGCTCGCCGGCGCCCTACGGAGGACGCTGTGTAAGGTCCCGCCCCATGACCCCACCGTCCCCCGCCCCCGCCCCCGCCCCCGGCCCCCGCCCCCGCGCCCGTGACCTGGGCATCGTCATCGGACCCACCCCCACCGGACCGCTCGACGCCCTCACCGACGTGCCGGGAGTCCGCGTCGGACACACCACCCTCCGGCCCCGCCCCGACGTGCACAGCGGCGTCACCGCCGTCGTCCCCGACGGCGTACGTCCCGGAGCCCCGCTCCCCGCCGGCGTGTTCACCGGCAACGGGTACGGCAAGCTCATGGGCACCACCCAGCTCGCCGAACTCGGCGAGCTGGAGACTCCCGTGCTGCTCACCTCCACGTTGTCCGCGTTCCGGGTCGCCGATGCCCTCGTCGGGTGGATGCTCGAACAGCCCGGATGCGAGGACGTGGTGAGTCTCAACCCCGTCGTGGGGGAGTGCAACGACGGTTTCCTGTCCGACATCCGCCGCCGGCCCGTGCGCGAGGAGCACGTCCGCGCCGCGTTGGACAGGGCGTCGGCGGGGACGGTCGCCGAAGGGTGTGTCGGTGCGGGGACCGGCACCGTCGCTCTCGGGTTCAAGGCCGGTGTCGGGACGTCCTCCCGCACACCGGAGGTGAGGGGCCGCCGTGTCACCGTGGGCGCCCTCGTGCAGGCCAACTTCGGCGGCGCCCTGCGTGTCCTCGGACGGACCGTCACGCCCCGCTCGCTGGGGCTGGAGGACGCCGGGCCGCCCGCGGAGACCGGGTCCTGCATGATCGTCGTCGCCACGGACGCCCCGCTCGACGCCCGGCAGCTCACCCGCGTCGCACGCCGCGCCGTCTTCGCCCTCGCCCGCACGGGCGCGGCCTACAGTCACGGCAGCGGTGACTACGCCGTGGCCTTCACCACCACCCGGCCCGGCGCCGCGCCCCCGCTCGCCGACGCCGACCTGAGCCCCCTCTTCGAGGCGGTCCTCGACGCGGTGGAGGAAGCGGTCCTCAACTCCCTCCTCGCCGCCACCACGACCACGGGCTACGCCGGGCGCACCGTCCCCGCCCTCCCCGCGGCAGCTGCCGCGGGCGCCGCCTCGTCCACCGGCCGCTGATCCCGGCGGCCCCACACCATCGCCAGCCCCGGACCCACCTCCGCCAGCCGCGGTGACTCCAGGTAGGCCAGCGCCTCGTCCACCCCCCGTGCGTCGACCCGCCCCGTCGCCTCCAGTTCCGGGCGCATGCGCTGCCAGGTGTCCGACCAGAAGTGGGCCGCCGGGCCGCCCGGGAGCAGGGGCGGGCAGACGACCTCCGCGCCGATGTCGCGCAGGCCCGCCTCGCGCAGGTAGCGGGGGTACGCCGGCACCTCGCCGATGTCGGTGCCGATCGTCGCCCGCAGCGCCGCCCACATGGCGTCCATGGTCCGCCGGTACGCGGAGGAGCGGTCACGGGTGTCGGGCAGTTCCACCGCGTCGCCGAGCACCAGCAGCCCGCCCGGGCGGAGCAGGCCCGCCAGCCGGCGGACGAGCCGCCGGCGTCCGGGCAGGTGCATCAGCACGAACCGGGCGTGCACCAGGTCGAACCTGCCCGGGTCCAGATTCTCGTCGGTGATGTCCGCGGTGAGCACCCGCAGTCCGGGCAGCTCCCACGCGGTCAGGGCGCGGGTGTCCTGGTCCAGGGCGACGACCTCCGCCACGCCGGCGTCCTCCAGCAGCCACCGGGCGACGGTCCCGGTCCCCGCGCCGACCTCCAGGCACCGCATGCCCGGACCCGCGCCCAGTTTCCGGAGCCGGCGGGCGGTGACCGGGTCGTACACCAGCGCGGCGGCGTCGATGCGCTCCGACTCGTGCGGGTCCTCGGGCGTGAAGAGGTCCCGCCCGTAACGCCCGGGACCGCCGTCACCGCCGGGCGTGCCCCCACCGTCGGGCGTGCCGCCCGAGGGAGCTGCCGGATCCGTCACCCGGCCACCCCGGTCAGTCGATCCCGCTCGGCGTCGGCGACGGCGTGCGCCCCGCGAGCACTTCCTGCAGCCGCTGCGTGCCCTGCTCCACCGCGGCCGACGTGGTGTCGTGGTCGGCGCCCTCCAGCCCGCCGTTGGTGACCGTGATCGCGTCCGCGCCGATCTGCACGGCGGCGACGTCCAGGCTCAGGGTGGCGGGGACGCCGTTGCTCTCGCCCTTCACCGTCACGGTCAGCCCCTGC
The DNA here is from genome assembly GCF_002899455.1 of Streptomyces sp. DH-12. Taxonomy (GTDB): domain Bacteria; phylum Actinomycetota; class Actinomycetes; order Streptomycetales; family Streptomycetaceae; genus Streptomyces. Next base: position 7,049,042 of record NZ_PPFB01000001.1, read on the forward strand.
CGGTTGTCACCGGCCTGCGGCAGCGACGTCTCGATGACCTGGACCGTGCGCTCCCCGGCGTCTCCACCGGTCAGCGTGAACCGGTCACAGGTGTCGGGCAGCCGGCTCAGCCACTGCAGGGAGTCGTCCAGCTCCGCCTTGTCGTACGCGGCGACCTGGTACAGCAGCCGCGAGTCGCCCTCCTGGAAGCCGGTGAGCGCGGAGGCGCCCGTGGGCCTGCCCAGCAGCGTCTCGTCGAACAGCGCGTCGACCAGACGCCGGCAGTCCGCCGTGCCGCTCGTGCCGTCGACGAACGCGGCCACGTCGACGCTGCCCACCAGCAGCGAGTCCCGCCACTCGCGCGGGTCCCGCACCTGCGTCCAGTCGTCCTCGAGGTCCGCCGGGGTGATCAGCGCGTTCCGGGCGTCCTCCTCGCTGAGGTCCGACGGTGACGCCGAACCGGAGGGCGATTCGCCGGCGGGCGTGGAGGCCGCGGGCGACGTGGTCTGCGCGGCGAGGCCCCGTTCGGCGACCGTGGACGAGGTGTCCGCCCCGGGCGACACGCCGCCGTCCGAACCGGAACAGGCCGCCGCGGCGAACAGCGTGCCGACGGCCAGGGCGGCGGCCAGGGCGCGGGCCGGCCGGGTGAGCGGACGAGGGGTGGTCACGTGTGCCTCCTGTGGGACGGACGGTCGCCCGGCGCCTCCCCGCACCGGACACGCTTGCCCCCCTGACCTCCCACCGCACCACCGCTGCGCCCGTGCGACCAGCGCAGCGGAGGCATACAGGTGAGAGCGCCGGGCACACGGGCCCGTGGCTCCGGCCGGACGCGTACCGGCCCGGCGGCCGTGACGACTCCGACGGGCGCCCCCACGGCGCCCGCGCGGGAACGCTGATACGTTCCCGTTGCACCGTTATGTCCCGGAAAGGAAAGAAGCCACGTCCCCCACCGACAACGGCCCGACTCCGTCCACCGAGGCGGCCAGGCGCCATCCGAGGCTGTTCCGCGCCGTCCGTCGTCGGCAGAATCCGCCGCTGCGGCGGTCGGACATCACGGTGACGGACGAGCGGGCGGTCAAGCGTGCGGTGAAGGCCGCCTCGCTCGGCAACGCCATGGAATGGTTCGACTTCGGGATCTACGCGTACCTGGCCGGCACCATCGGCAGGGTCTTCTTCCCCTCGGGGAACGAGACGGCGCAGCTGCTGTCCTCCTTCGCCACCTTCGCGGTGGCCTTCCTGGTGCGCCCGCTGGGCGGCATGGTCTTCGGACCGATGGGCGACAGGATCGGCCGCAAGAAGGTCCTCGCCCTGACGATGATCCTGATGGCGATCGGCACGGCCGCGATCGGCATGCTGCCGACGTACGCGGCGGTCGGCTTCTGGGCGCCGCTGCTGCTGATCCTCTTCCGGCTGCTCCAGGGCTTCTCCACCGGCGGCGAGTACGGCGGCGCCTCCACCTTCATCGCCGAGTACGCCCCCGACCGGCGGCGCGGCTACTTCGGCAGCTTCCTGGAACTGGGCACGCTGGCCGGCTACACCGGCGCGGCGACTCTGGTCGTGGGGCTCACCGCCTGGCTCGGCTCCGACACCATGGACGCCTGGGGCTGGCGCATCCCCTTCCTGATCGCCGGTCCGCTCGGCATCGTCGGCATCTACCTGCGGCTGAAGCTGGACGACACCCCCGCCTACCTCAAGCTGGGGGAGGGCAACGTCCACGTCTCCGACGCCGCGAACCAGGTGGAGACCACCGCCCGCGGCGACCTCGCCAAGATCTTCCGGCAGCACTGGCGGGTCCTGGTGCTGTGCGTCACCCTGGTCGGCGCGTACAACATCACCGACTACATGCTGCTGTCGTACATGCCGACGTACCTGTCCGACGAGCTGGGCTACTCCGAGTCGCACGGACTGCTGATCCTGGTCGCCACCATGGTGCTGCTGATGCTGATCATCAACCAGGTCGGCCGGCTCAACGACCGCTTCGGGCGCAAGCCGCTGCTGATGGCCGGCATGCTGGGCTTCCTTTTCCTGTCCGCGCCGGCGTTCCTGCTCGTGCAGGAGGGCAGCCTGCTCGCGGTGTCGGCCGGCATGCTGATGCTCGGTCTGTCCCTGGTATGCCTGCTCGGCACCATGTCGGCCGCGCTGCCCGCCATGTTCCCGACGCCCGTGCGCTACGGCTCCCTGTCGGTCGGCTACAACCTGTCGGCCTCGCTGTTCGGCGGCACCACCCCGCTGGTGATCACCGCGCTGATCGGCGTGACCGGCTCGGACATGATGCCCGCGTACTACGCGATGGCGGCCGCCCTGGTCGGTGTGATCGCGGTCGCCTGCATGAAGGAGACGGCGCAGCAGCCTCTGGAGGGGTCCCCGCCCTCGGTGCAGACCGAGGAGGAGGCCGCGGAGATCGTGCGGGCGCAGGCGCCGTCCCCGAAGTTCTGACGCGGACGCCGGCGAGGAGCACCACGCGCCGCCCGGGCCGGGGACCCCGGTTCCCGAAGCCCGGTGCGGCGCCGTCGGGGCCCTCCCCGGAGGGCACGTCGAGGGCGGGCCGCCCGCCCGTCCCCAAGGTCACCGGACCGGGCCGGACGACACCGGCGCGGGTGGCGGAATAGGCGGCCGGGGGCCGCTGTTACACCTGCTGCCTGACATGCGCGAGTCATTCGACTCGGGCGGTGACGGCGGAAGGAGCACCTCATGGCACGCAGCACGGCACGCCCCCTCGTCAAGCTGAGGTCCACGGCCGGCACGGGCGTCACCTACGTGACGCGCAAGAACCGTCTGAACGACCCGGACCGCCTGGTCCTGCGGAAGTACGACGCGGTCGCCGGACAGCACGTCCTCTTCCGCGAGGAACGCTGACCCACCCCGTCTCCGCCGCTTCCGGCGGCGGAGGCCGCGGGAAGGGGCACCCATGAGGCACGGCATCCGCCCCGCCTCCCGCCCGGCCGTCCTCCGCGACCGCGCGGCAGGGTTCCCGTTCCTGACCCGCTCCGCCCTCGACTCCGGCAGGACGGTCGAGGGGGAGGACGGCACGACCTGTCCGGTCGCCGACGTCGAGATCCCGTCGGCGAGCCACCCGTTCCGCACCGGCACCGCACGCGTCCTCGGACACCGCGGGACGCGCGGAGCGCTTCGAGCGGCGCCACGGCACCGCTCCGGCCCGCCGCTGACCGGGACCCGGCCCTTCCCGGGCGCCCTGGGTCCCCCACAGGAGTACGTGATGAAGGTACGCAAGTCCCTGCGCTCGTTGAAGGCCAGGCCCGGCGCCCAGGTGGTGCGCCGCCGGGGCGTGACCTTCGTGATCAACAAGAAGGACCCGCGCTCCAAGGCCCGCCAGGGCTGACGAGCCGCAGGCGCCCCACGACGTCCGCACGGCCCGGCACCGCACTCCGCGGTGTCGGGCCGTCGGCGTGTTCCCGGCGCCGCCCGGCGGCCGCCTCCCGGTGCGGCGCACCCGCCGCGCGGCCAGGATGGAAGGACGTCGCGGGACCGGGCGGTGACGCCTGGCGTGACGGGGCGGACGGCAGCCGGGAGGCGGAGATGACGGTGAACCGGATCGGCCTGGTCGTGCACGGCGGACGCCCCGAGGCGGTGGCGGCCGCCGGCACGGTCCGCGACTGGTGCGTGGAGTACGGCGTCGCCTGCAAGGACGTCGACGTGTGGGCCGACGGCGGCCGGCACAGCGCCCGTCAGGAGGTGGCCGCCGCGGGCGACCCCGACCTGGTCGTCACCCTCGGCGGCGACGGCACGTTCCTGCGCGGCGCCCGGCTGGCCGCAGCCGCGGACGCCCTGGTTCTCGGCGTCGACCTCGGCAGGGTGGGCTTCCTGACGGAGGTGCCCATGACCGGGGTGCGCACCGCGCTGGACGCCGTCCACGAGGGCCGCCTGGCGGTCGAGGAGCGGATGCTGCTGACCATGCGCGCCTCCCGGCGCCTGGAGATCCCCGCGGACATCGAGGCGCTCATGCGGTACGGACGCGGCCCGCTGCTGCCGCCGACCAGCGTGCGCCCCGACTGCGAGACGGGCGGCGAGTGGGGCGTCCCGCTGGACGTGGCCGCCCTCAACGACGTGGTCCTGGAGAAGCTCGCCCGGGACCGGCAGGTCTCCGTCGGCGTCTACATCTCCGGCCGCCTGCTCGCCTCGTACTCCGCGGACGCGCTGCTGGTGGCGACCCCGACCGGTTCGACGGCGTACAGCTTCGCCGCCGGCGGCCCGGTCGTCTCACCGCGCGCGGAGGCGCTGGTGTTCACGCCGGTCGCACCGCACATGACGTTCGACCGCTCGGTCGTGGCCGCGCCGGACGAACCCGTCGGACTGCGGATCCTGGAGCGGTCCGGGCGGGCGGCCGTCAGCGTCGACGGCCAGGTCCGGGGCGTCATCGGCCCGGGCGACTGGATCGGCGTGTACGCGGCCCCCCGCAGGCTGCGCGCCGTACGCCTCGGCCCGATGGACTTCTACGGGCGGCTGCGCGAACGGATGAACCTGACCGACGCGCCCGCGGCGGTCGCCGACGGCACGCCCGCCCCCCTGTGGCCGGTGAGCAGCCCCCCGCCCGGGGACCTGACCCACCTCGCCATGCCCGTGAGCCCGGCCGCGCGGCCCTGACCGGGCGCGCGCCGGGGACTCAGCGGGTGAGCGCCTTGACGGTCGTCAGGTCCTCGCCGGTCAGCTCCGCGATCCGGTGGGCGGGCACCCCGGCCGCCACGGCACGGGCGAGCAGCGCCTCACGGCCCTCCGCGCACGAGCGGTAGGCGAGCAGTTCCTCCTCCATCCGCGCGACGTCGTGAGGGGCGTTGAGCTGCCGCACGCGGCTCAGCTCCTCGTCGCCGAGGGGGACGGGCAGCCGCTCGGCGCCCTCCGGAATGGCCGAGGTCTCCTCCGGCGGCAACAGCCGCAGACCGGGCGACGTCACGGTGACCCCCTGAGCCTCCAGCCACGCCCGCACGGCAGGAGTGTCCAGGAAGACCGCGTCCTCCACGGCGGCGAGCGGCACTCCCAGCGACACGGCGGGGTCGTCGAACAGCACGACGTAGGCGTCGTCGGTCATCGTCGGTTCCTCCTGAAAAGGCGTGTGGTCCCACTCCGGTGGACCTCCTCTACCCCTGATCGGGCGGTCCACGACAGGGACGCGGCACCCACGCCGCGTCCCCCCTCGCTCGCACGAGCCCTTACCGGTCGTCGACCTCCCGGTCGAAGTCCCGCGCGCACTCCTGCCGGTCGCTCTGGCTGTTCGCGTGATCGATGCAGTCCTGGTAGTCCTTGAACTCGTCGCTGTTGATCACGGCCACGCCCAGCGCCAGCAGCACCGACGACACCACGAGGGCCAGCGCGCCCAGCACCGCGCCGATGACGGCCATCGTCCCGTTCGTCGCCACGCCCCGTCTGCCGCGCCGGAAGCCGAGCACGCCGAAGACCACGGCCAGCAGGCCCAGCACGATGCCGCCGATCGCGGTCCAGAACAGCAGGGCGCCCACGATGCCCAGGACCAGTGCCGCGATGCCGAAGCCGTTGCGCCGTTCACCCGTGCCCGCCTGCTGCGGGTAGCCCGGCCCGTGGTGTCCGTGCGTCGAAGTCATCGGTGAGCCCTTCGGTTTGAGGGGTTGTCAGTCGCGCTTGCCCCGTCCGTGTGCCCGGACGGGTCGCCGGCATGCCGGACGCCGGCCTCACCGCCCGGGACGGCGGCCGTCCTCGGCGGCAGGGCGCCGCCCCGCCCGTGCCGCCCGCCCCTCGCCTTCGTCCGGCCGCTCACCGCGGCCGGCGACCCGGACGGGACCCCCGCATGCCGTTCTCCCCTCCGGTGACGCGTCACCGGCCGGTGCGCACCGGGACCGCCGGGCGGCGGACTACTGTCGGCGCATGAGCGAAGCGTCCAAGCGTTCCGTCGTCGTCGAGCGGACGAGCAGCAGCCGGTTCACCGCCACCAACCCGCGTGGCGGGACCATCCGGTTCAGCACCGACGGGGGTGACGCCTTCACCCCCGTCGAACTGCTGCTCGCCGCCATCGGGGGCTGCTCGGCGGCCGACGTCGACGTCGCCACCAGCCGGCACGCCGAGCCGGCCGCGTTCACCGTGGAGGTGACCGGCGACAAGATCAGTGACGAGCGGGGCAACCGCATGACCGGCCTGCGGGTGACCTTCCACGTCGCGTTCCCGGACGAGGACGGCGCCGAGCGGGCCCGTGCGATCCTGCCGCGCGCGGTGCGGACCTCCCACGACCGCCTCTGCACCGTCAGCCGCACCGTGGAGCTCGGCACGCCCGTCACCACCGTGGTCGCGGAGGACTGACGGCCCTGTCACGCGTGCCACGACCGGCCGGGCGCCGACGGGCGCGGGACGGCGGTCGGCCCGCCCGGCATCAGGGGAGCGGTGGCGTGCACCTCCGCCGTGCCGTGCTCGGCGAGCGGGCCGACGGTCAGACCCGCGGCGCGGCACCCGGCCACCAGGTCGGGCAGCGCGCCCAGCGTGGCCCGCCAGCATCCCGGCGCCGCCGTGCGGTCCGTGTCGTGCAGCAGGACCGTACCGCCGCCGCGCAGGTCCGCCTCGACCGCGGCGCGCACCGACGCGGGGGTGGCCGAGGCCGTCCAGTCCCGCCCCCAGGCCGTCCACAGCACCGGACGCAGCCCCGCCGCGCGGGCGGCGGTCCAGCGTCCGGAGGTGAGGATGCCGTACGGCGGCCGGTACCACAGCGGAGTCAGCCCCGTGACGTCCCGCACGGCCTCGACGGCGCGGCGCAGGGAGCGGGCGTCGCGCGCCGGCAGCCACGGCCGGTCGTGGCCCCAGCCGTGCACGGCCACCTCGTGCCCCCGCCGCACCGTCTCCCGCACCACGGCCGGATGCCGTACGACCCCGTCGCCGAGGACGAAGAAGGTGGCCCGCACACCGAGGCCGTCCAGCGTGTCGAGGAAGCGGGGCGTGGACGTGGGGTCGGGTCCGTCGTCGAAGGTCAGGGCGACGTGACGGGGGTGTCCGACGCCGGCGAGGCGGGGGGACAGGCGGCCGCGGACCACGGGCAGCCAGGTGGCCGCGGGGCCGATGTGCGCCAGGGCGGCCGCGGCGAGCGGCAGCCCGACGGCCGCGGCACGCCGCGCGGCCGACCGGGGGAGCGGATCGGTCATGGCGGAGACCTCCTGATCACGGGACGGCTCACCGAGGGTGGGACACCCGTCGCTGCGCCTCGGGGCCCGGGTCGTCCCGTGCCCTGGCCTGGTCCCAGCCGCCCCCGACCGACGGGGCGCGGGCCAGGCCGACGCTGCCCGCGCCCATCAGCGCGATGCCGATCACCTCCGGCACCACCCGCGCGCCGAGGCTGATCTGCTCCCCGAACAGCGCCCAGCCGAGGGCCACGCTGGTGAGCGCGTCGCCGAGGGTCAGGGCGGGCTGGGACGCGGCCAGCGTGCCCGCCCGGAACGCGGCCTGCAGCAGCAGGAACGCGATCACGCCCACCAGGGCGGTGGCGTACAGCGGCCATGCCGACAGGACGGCGGCCGGGCCGTCCGGGATCAGGCCGGTGACCTCCTTGAGCAGTGCGGCGGTCGCCGAGAACGACACGGCGGACGCCAGCCCCAGCAGCGCGGCGCGCGGCGCGCCCCGCACCGTGCGGGAC